>JAFTBM010000023.1 GCA_017455205.1 Bacteroidales bacterium | reverse complement strand
TTTTTCTTAAAGCATAAAAACGGCATCTTTCCCTTCTTTTTTCCGTTACAATGGAACCCCATTGCGCCATCAAAAAGAAGAAAAATCTGCTCGCTTTTATGCATAATAAAATTCATCAATCAAATTTAAACAGCTTCTAAGTTCTGCAAAAAAAATAATGAGGCAGGTGGCTATATGGGCAATAAATGCGGGGAAATGGGCGTTAATGGGAGCGTGATGAAGGGATTGGAACAATACCCGGTGAAGGTGCTTTTGGCACTGGTGCAGAGCGTCAAAGGTCGGGTGGATTTTTTCAAGCTGCTGCATGAGCTGGGGTATCCGCAGTTGGCAGCGTTTAGCAATGCCATCCGTGGCGACGACGATGCGATGGTGTGGCTGTTCAAGAATGGGTATGCGTGGCTGGCGATATTGAGCAATGCGTGCGACGGCGAGGAGCGAGCGATCGACTGGGTGCGGCGGGGAATGACGGAGGTGAACCTGCGGTTTGCGTTGGCCTGCCGCCACGATGTGGGGTCGCTGCGCTGGCTCTACGCACGGCGGCTGGGGGTGCTACTGATGCTGGTGCGCGAGGTGGAACGCTTTTTGGAATACCAGCAGAAAGAGCACGATTGGCCCTACGTGATGCATTTCGGCGGGCATGTGCGAGCAGCAGCAGCACTGGAAGAGTGGCAACAACAGAAGAACCATGATAAAGAATCAGAACAACGGCAGCCCGAGGGCCAATAGGCACGAGGCTGGGCGCGAGGATGCGAGGCCTCGCACGAAAAAGAATAGCACTGGGGAGCATCCCCGCAAGGATAGGAAAGAGGCTGGCACGAAGCCGCCGAGGGAGAAGAAAGTGGCTGCGGAGAAGCCGCAGCGTGGAAAGAATGGTGCGCGGGCAGAGGCTGCCGTTGTGCCTTCGCAGCGGTCGGCCACTCGGCGGATGCCCCGCAAAGCCACTCCCGCTGCTCGACCTGCCGCCAAGCACCCCGAGGGGGCAATACGCCTCAACAAGTATATTGCTCACGCAGGCATCTGCTCGCGGCGCGAGGCCGACCAGCTGATAGCAGCGGGCAGCGTGAAGGTGAACGGGCAGGTGGTTACGGAGATGGGCTATCAGGTGCTGCCGGGCGACCAGGTGAGCTACGGCGGCGAGACGCTCCGCAGCGAGCGCCTCCGCTACTTCCTGCTCAACAAGCCCAAGGGGTATATCACCACCACCGATGACCCGCAGGAGCGGCACACGGTGATGATGCTGATGGATGGCTGCTGCGCAGAGCGGATTTACCCCGTGGGGAGGCTCGACCGTGCCACCACGGGCCTACTGCTTTTCACCAACGATGGCGAGTTGGCTCGAAGGCTGACTCACCCCTCGACGCAGGTGTATAAGATTTACCAGGTGGAACTTGACCGCCCAGTGGTCAAGGAGGATATGAAGCGGCTGCTGGAGGGGGTGGAGCTGGACGATGGGCCGATGCACGTGGACGATATCCAGTATGCTGCCGTGGGAGGGAAGGTAGATAAGTGCATCGTGGGAGTGGAACTCCACAGCGGACGGAATCGGATTGTGCGGCGGCTGTTCGAGGCCCTGGGGTATGAGGTGCGGAAGCTGGACCGGACGGTGTTTGCCGGCCTAACCAAGAAGGATTTGCCACGAGGTCGCTGGCGCGAGCTGAGCGAGAAAGAGGTGGGCTACCTGAAGATGATTTAGGAGGGATAATCTGGATTATCTGGAATTTCCGGAGATTCTGGATAATCCGGGATTTCCGGAATTTCTAGATTATCTGTAGCGTTTGGGAAGTGCGCGGAGAGGCCGCTATTTGACAGCTCGGATGGTGTGTCCGTTTTTGCGGTTGTCCCAGCCGATGAGGGTGCTGGTGGAGCTGAAGGTAGTGGCGTAGGCACCGTAGGGATAGCTACCATAGAGGGTTGCAGACCAGTAGCTGGCGGTGGCGGTAGCGTGCTGCAGGTCGCTTTCGGTGTATTGGCCTGCGGCGGGAAGGAAGATGGAGTTTCCGTTGGTGGCGGTGAAGAGGACGCCTTGGATGCCGCTTCGGGTGGTCCAGATGCCAGGAATATTGTCAATCAACTCTTGCCACTCGGCTTGTGTGGGGGTGCGGGAACCGTTGCCGAGAATAGCGGTAGCGGCATCGTCGGCAGGTTGGAGGGTGGTCAGGGCGTCGGTGTAGGCGTTGAGGCCGTTGGAAGCGGAGTTGCAGTATTTGGTGAGGGTGGTGGTGGAGGTGCCATAGGTGTAGGTTGTCCAGCTGTAGGCTGTCTTGGTGGAGGTTTCGGCCCAGGCGTAGTAGTCGCCGTAGGCTTCGGGGGATGCTGCACCGAGGTTGCGGTCGGCCCAAAGGATACCGCTGGGGAGGCCGAGGTCGACCCAGGAGGTGGTGGAGGGTTGGAGGGTGAGGTGGAGGGTGAGTATGCTGTCGCAGCCCGAGGCATTGACGAGGGTGTCGCGGTAGGTGCCAGATGCGGTGCAGGTGATGCCGTGCCAGGTGAAGCTGGCGGCGGAGATGGTGGCTGTGGTGTCGGCTGCGGAGGGTGAGCCGATGGTGAGGTGGAGGTTGAGGGTGCTGTCGCAGCCGAAGACGTTGGTGTAGGTGAGGGTGTAGTTGCCCGAGGTGGTGTAGGTATGGCCATCGAAGAGGAGGGGGGCACAGGTGTGGATGGAGGTGTCGCCAGCGGTGGGGAGGCAGAATGGGGAGAGGTGGAGGTGGAGGGTAGCGGTGCTGTCGCAGCCTGCAGCATTGGTGAAGTGGGTGCTATATGTGCCGTCGGTGGTGTAACTTTGGCTGTTCCAGTTGTAGCTCATGCCAACGGCAAAGATGGTGGTGTCGGAGGAGGTGCTGGGGTTAATGAGGAGGATAAGGACTTGGGAGCTGTCGCAGCCTTGAGAGTTGATGGTGAGGGTGGTGGAGTCGGTATAGTAGCCAGTTTTGGTGTAGGTGACGCCGTGCCAAGCGAGGCTGTCGCAGGCGATGGCGGTGGTGTCGGTGTGGGAGCTGCGATGGAGGGTGAGGTAGAGGGCGACGATGCTGTCCTGGCCGTTGCGGTCGGCGAGGGTGTCGCGGTAGGAGCCAGAGGTGGTGTAGGTGATGCCGTGCCACCAAGTGTAGCTATCGCAGGCGAAGATGGTGTCGCCAGCAAGGGAGCCTGGGTTGGTCAGGATGAGGTGGAGGAGGTAGGTGCTGTCGCAGCCGAAGGCGTTGGTGCCAGGGATGGAGTAGTCGCCGCTTTCGGTGTAGAGTTTGCCGTGGTAGCGGAGGCTTTCGGTGGCGACGAGGGTGTCAAACTGGTAGAAGGCTGGGAGGATGGTGAGGTGGAGGACAGAGACGCTGTCGGAGCCATCGGCGGCGGTGAGGACGTGGGTGGGGGTGGTGGTGGATGCGGTGTAGGTTTGCCCGTTGATCCAAGTGAAGCTGCCGCAGGCTTGCTGGTAGTCGATACCCCAGTGGGTGTTAGGGCTGAGCTTGGCCAGCTGGAGACGGAGGCTATCGATGAGGCTGTTTTGATGGGCTATGATGGCCTCGAAACGTGCAGTGAGGGTATTGACGGCGAGGGTGAGGGTCTGGAGGTTGACAGCATCAAGGGCTTCGGTGGGGTCGCTGACACTTTTGAGTTGGTTGCGAGCGGTATTGCCGAGGGCTACGACGTCGGCCAGGGTTTGACTTTCGGTGTAGGAGGTGAGGTAGCCCGCATCGTTGGTGAAGGTGCTGACGTTGGTCGGGAGGTTGGTGAGGCTGTTGTAGTCGCGATCCCAGGCGTTGAAGACGGGGTCGTGTTCGGTGCCGAAGAGGCTACCGCTGGCGATGCTGTCGGCCACGGCTGCGTGCATAGCGTAGGGGACGCTGAAGAATTGCTGGATGGAGGCGATGGAGTAGTCGGAGCCGCCGTTGGGGTCGATTTCGGAGCGGAGGAAGTAGGGACCAAGCTCCCAGTCGACGCTTTGCATGTCGGTCAGCACGAAGGTGAAGAGGCCAGCAGCATCGGTGCGTGCACTGCCACTTTGTCCCCAGACGGTGGGGCCGAGTTCGTTGCCCTGCAGCAGGGTGAACCTGACACCGACACTGGTGGAGGCCACGGGGTTGCCAGCTGCGTCGCGCACTACGGCTTGGTATGTCATGCTTTGGGGCACTTGTGCTACGGCAGCCAGCATAGGCAGCATCATAGCTACCAGCATCAAGATGCGGGATGTGGTGTGTATGGCTTGTGTCTTCATCGCTTATGTGTGAGGGTTGGTTTTTCTATGTTGATATGGGTTTAGTTTTTCACTATTCGGTAGCGGCTTTGCCGAGCATTGCCGTCGCGGAGGAGGAGGAGGTAGGTGCCAGCTGGCAGGGGCGAGAGATTGAGGTGGGCGTGGGGAAGCTTTATAGCGCCTACCATGAGGTTTTGGCCGTGGATGCTGAGGATTTCATAGCGTATCTCTCCTTCGATTTCGCCAGTCGCACTGATGTGGAGCTTGCCTTCGGTGGGGTTGGGACCTATGGCGATGGCTATGTTGAGAGGCTCAATGCCTTCGATGGATTCTTGTTCAATCTGCATGGGTTGCACCACGCCTTCGGCCATTCGCCATTGGGAGTCGGTGCTGGTGCTGCGTTGCATGGCTATTTGGCCTGCACTGTAGCTGAAACTGCCGTGGAGACCTGTTACCACATTGCCACAGGGGACTATGGCTTGCTGGGCTGTGGCGGTGCCTACTGCGAGCATTGCTGCGAGGAGGGTCAGTTTCTGAATGGTGGCTCTTTTCATTCTGCCTTTAGTATTAATAAGGGGTGCATCCCTGCGGCATTTGCCAGGATGCACCCCTCGGTTGTTCAGCCTTCAGCCTCGGCAGCAGTTACTTGCCCATCCCAGAGCCAACGGCTTATGGCTGCTGGCTGGTAGTGGGGGACTGGGTGTAGTGCCGAGTGCATCATAGCTGGTTTATTCGACGATGGTATTCCAACCATGACGGTCTTCGGCTTCGCCGAGCTGAATGGCACGAAGGGCGTTGTAGAGCTTGGTGCTGATGGGACCAGGTTCTTTGCCGAAGTGGTAGCTCTTGCCAGTCTCGGGGTCATCGAGACGCTCAATGGGGCTGATGACGGCTGCCGTGCCGCAAGCACCAGCCTCTTGGAACGAGGCAAGTTCCTCTACGTCAATTGGACGGCGTTCCACTTTCATGCCCATATCCTCGGCCAACTGCATAAGGCTCTTGTTGGTGATGGAGGGAAGGATGGAGGTGCTCTTGGGGGTTACGTAGACACCGTCCTTGATACCGAAGAAGTTGGCAGCACCTGCCTCATCGACGTAGCGTTTTTCCTTGGCATCGAGGTAGAACTCGCAGGCGTATTCGCCGCCATGACAGGCTTCAACGTGGGCACGGAGCGAGGCAGCGTAGTTGCCACCCACTTTATAGATACCCGTGCCGAGGGGGGCAGAACGGTCGTACTTGCGGGTGATGACGTAGGGGTTGGCTTTGAAACCGCCTTTGAAATAGGGTCCCACAGGGGTAACGAAGATGAGGAAGAGGTACTCATCGGCTGGTTTGACACCGACGGTAATGCCTGTGCCGATAAGCAGCGGACGAAGGTAGAGGCTGGCACCAGTGCCGTAGGGTGGGATGAAACGCTCGTTCATTTTCACCACCTTCTTGCACATTTCCACGAACTTCTCGGTGGGGAGCTCGGGCATCATGATGCCGCGGCAGGTGCTTTGCAGACGCTCGGCATTGGCTTCGGGGCGGAAGATGCGGATTTTGCCATCCTTGCAGCGGTAGGCTTTCAAGCCTTCAAAAGCCTCTTGGCCATAGTGGAGACTTGAGGCTGCCATGTGGATGTTGATGTTCTCATCGGAGGAGACTTCAATCTCGCCCCACTGACCGTTGCGGTTGTAGCAACGCACGTTGTAGTCGGTTTTCACATAGCCAAAGGGCAGGCTTTGCCAATCTATGTTCATGTTTTTTAACGTTTTAGGTTGATACTAAATTGAATAACCATAAGGCAAATCTACACAAAAAAAATGAATTGTGTTGAATAAAAGCGTTTTTTGTGCAAATTTTCTTGTGATTGGGTTGATGGGAATGGAGGGAAAAGCATTGAGGGGAGAATAAGGGGTGGGGAAAATTGTGTAGAGTATGGGGTTCGGGGACGGGAAAAATGCGGGATGGAGAGGCTGTGGAGAAGAGGAGGAAAAGATTGGAAATTGAGTTGGTTATTAACTAACAGCTATTGAGTTAAGGTAAGAATTGGGGGGAATGAAGTAGGGTGAGTGGAAAAAAAGTTTTGGTAGGTTTGGAAAAAGGTTGTAACTTTGCAGTCGCTTTTGAGGCAGGCCCCTTAGCTCAGTCGGTTAGAGCAGCTGACTCATAATCAGCGGGTCCTTGGTTCGAGCCCGAGAGGGGCCACGAGAGCAGCGAGTGAGCTTGACACACAAGCCACGAGAGCAGCGAGAGAGGAAGAAGTGGAAAGTGAAAAACATTGAGTAGAGGTTTCACTTTTCACTTTTTTCGCTTGAAGAGGACGACCGATGGGACGCATTATGGCTATAGACTATGGGCGAGTACGCACGGGGCTGGCGGTAACAGACCCGCTGCGCATCATAGCCACAGCACTGGAGACTGTGGCCACTCCTACCCTAATAGACTACTTGAAGCACTATTGCCGCGAAGAGGAGGTGAACATGTTCGTGGTAGGGCAGGCTCGGCATTTAGACGGTACTCCGTCGGAATCGATGGTGCTGATAGAGCCTTTTGTGGCTCAATTGAAGACGATATTTCCCGACAAAGAGGTGGCTCGGATTGACGAGCGGTTCACCTCAAAGATAGCAATGCAGGCCATCATAGACAGCGGCACACGGCGCAAGGAGCGGCGCGACAAAGGCCGCATTGACCGCGTGGCTGCCACGATAATGCTGCAAGACTATATGCGGCAGCAGTCCAATCTTATGGAGAAAGAACACTCTAACACAAAAAAATCAATATGATATTGCCCATAGTAGGCTACGGCCAACCAATACTGCGCAAAGTGGCACGACCCGTAGAGCGGGAATATCCCGAGCTGAAAACGCTTGTTTCCAATATGTATGAGACGATGTATGCTGCCGATGGGGTGGGACTCGCAGCCCCGCAGATAGACCTCTCACTGCGCTTGGTAGTCATTGGTTTCCGACCATACGATGAGAAGACGGAGACCTATGGAGACCCCACCGAAGAGCACACGTTGGTAAATCCCGAGATACTGGAATTTCAAGGGGAGAAGAAGTTTTTCAACGAAGGGTGCCTCAGTGTGCCCGATATTCACGAGGATGTGCTGCGCCCAGAACGAGTAGTGGTTCACTACTGGGACGAAGACTGGAACGAGCACACCGATGTGGCTGAAGGACTTTATGCTCGGGTGGTGCAGCATGAGGTTGACCACCTTGATGGTAAAGTATTTGTGGACAGACTGAGCGGATTGCGCAAAGCGATGCTTCGGCGGCGGCTGGGCGACATAGCCGCTGGGCGGGTGCGGACACGCTACCGCATGAAATCAACGAACAATAAACGATAGAACAGCATGAAACGCATGGCATTTGCCGCCCTTGTGGTGGCTGGTTTGATGGCAGGGTGCGGCAGTCCAGACCGCGACAGCGAGGTGGCTGCCATTGAACATCTCAAGCAGAAACTCTCACCTCGCGAGGTGATTAGCGACGACCCCGATGTGGTGCAACTGCTGGAAATGTACCGCACCTTTGTAGCGGACTTTCCTGACGACAGCCTTGCCCCCGTCTACCTAATTGAGGCTGCCGAGATGAACATTGCCATAGACGACCCCATGCAGGCTGTAGCACTGCTTGATACTGCGATTGCACAATACCCAGGATATGAAGACGTGGGGGGATGTGTGTTTTTGAAAGGGTCGGCCTACGAGAAAGCGGAGATGTTTGACTCGGCGCGGGCAGTATATGCCTATTTTGTGGAGGCATATCCCGAACACGCTTTGGCTTCAAGTACGCGCATTATGCTTGAGCACAATCTTGTAGGTGCGACGCAGGAGGAGTTGATAGACTACCTGCTGCAGATGTCGAACAACGCCAACCTCGTGCAGTCGGCACAGTAGGCAGGTTCAAGCCTTGAGCTTGAATCGGTGGCCGTAGCTCCACTCTATGAACTCTGCACGCCCTCCGTGTGCGTTGATGGCCACACCCACGTAATTGCCACTCCAGTTGTAGTAAACCCCTGCACGCTCATATAGCCGCAAAATGCGTGCCTCTTGGGGTGCGAAGAGTACTGACCCTACACCCCCTTTAAGGCTAATTGGTCCCCAAAAGCCCTCAATTGAGGCGAGAGCACTGGTATAGACTGGCATATTCCAATTGTATTCGCCCGAGCGGATATTGTCCCAATGGCTGCCATTGAACCAGAGGTCGAGTGTAGCACCGAGGGCGATAATGGGGTTGAGGTAGTATTCATAATTGAGCGAGGCATCGTAGCAGGGGTAGAGACGGCCATCGTAGCCATCCTCGTGAGCGATAGCTCCCGAGAGGGTGAATCCCAGCTCATGACGACGGAAGGAGGGCATGGCCAATGTGGGCGTTGATTGCTCGTTGGGTGCTACTGGGGTAAGGTCATATTCAAGGGAAAATTGCAGGTAGTTGAGCCCCTTGTTGGGGTAGTTGGTTTTGCCATTGCTGGCATGCATAAAGGAGAATGCAAGCGAGGTTGTGGGCGAGAGGCGATAGTCGAGGCCAATATCAATAAGGCAGTTGAGGAGTGTGGTGATGTAGAAATTAGCGGTATCGCGGGTAAAGTAGAACGACTTTGTGTAGCACGAAAGGCCGAGCCCCCAATGGGTAGAAAGGCGACTATTGACAGGCGTCCATACATAACCTGCCAACCCGAAACGGGTGCCAGCAATGCCATCAATAGTGTAGAGAGCCGAGCCTTTTAGTCCAAACGAAGGATAGTGGCGCCGCTGCATCCACCATTGGTCGCCCTGGGTGCGATGCCGCCACCCCACTTCGATGCCAAAGACGGCATGCGTCTGCTCTGGCATGTTGAAATTATTGGGCGTGGAAATGCCATAGTTGTGGGATATTATCCACCCATCGGATTGCGCATGAAGTGCCAGTGGAAAGAGAATGAAGGCCAGGAAGAGAAAAATAGGGAGGTGTTTCATCGTGTAAGGGCGATATATTCTGTTTCGGAAAGCAGCTTGACACCGAGGGACTCGGCTTTGCGGAGTTTTTCAGGCCCCATATTAGCCCCAGCAAGTAGATAGGTGGTACGACTACTGACAGAGCTCGCCACCTTACCACCATGTTTCTCAATATCGGCCTTGATTTCCTCACGCGAAAAATGGTCGAACACGCCAGAAACCACAAAGGTCATCCCTGCGAACCGAGTATCGGCCAGTTGCTGATGCGATGCCATTTGCAAGCCTGCGGCACGCAAGCGAACCACTATGCGCTGATGCACTTCAGTATTGAACCAATCGTGAACAGATTGGGCAGTAACAAGCCCCACATCCTCCACTTCGGTCAGTTGCTCGATGTTGGCACTCATTAGGGCATCGATAGTGCCAAAATGGCGAGCCAGTTTCTTGGCTCCCACCTCGCCCACATAGCGTATACCGAGGGCAAAGAGCACACGCTCAAAAGGAACCGCTTTCGATACTTCGAGGGCAGAAATAAGGTTGTCGGCTCCTCGATTTTGAATAGTGCTATCGCTCCCCAATCCCACAAGCTGCTCTTTACGCAGGTCGTAAAGGTCGGCCACAGTTCGCACCAATCCAACCTGGTAGAGCAGTTCGATGCGTTCAGGTCCAAGACTCTCAATATTCATCGCCTTGCGGCTGACAAAATGCTCAAT
Source organism: Bacteroidales bacterium (assembly GCA_017455205.1). GTDB lineage: Bacteria > Bacteroidota > Bacteroidia > Bacteroidales > P3 > Colimorpha. The sequence goes on along the minus strand of JAFTBM010000023.1, from coordinate 40,391 downwards.
GCGCCCGATGATTTGCGGACGGCAACCATCGGCATTGGGGCAATAGTACCCTGCCTCCCCCTCGGCCTTAACCAACGGCGTACCACACTCTGGACAACGGGTAATAAACTCCACAGGTTGAGGATGAGGCTGCCTCTTTTCAAGGTCTACGCCCACAATCTTGGGTATAATCTCGCCTCCCTTTTCCACCAGCAGACTATCCCCTTGGCAGATTCCCAGCGAGGCAATATTGTCGGCATTGACGAGCGTGGCACGGCGCACAGTGGTACCTCCAAGCCAGACAGGCGTAAGGTTGGCCACAGGGGTAATCACTCCAGTGCGCCCCACCTGATAACTGATGCTTTCTAGCGGTGTGCTGACCTGCTCGGCCTTGAACTTATAGGCGATAGCCCAGCGAGGCGACTTGGCGGTCAGACCCAACGAATCCCACAACGGAGTTTGATTAACCTTGATAACGATGCCGTCGACGGCGAAAGGGAGATTCCACCGAGCCTGGTCCCAATGGTTGATATAAGATTCAATATCGGCAATGTCGGCACACTCCTTAATATAGGGCTGCACCTTGAATCCCATTTGAGCAGCCCATTGCAGACGTCCATAGTGGGTTTCAGGAAGCGGTATGCCATCGGGCGCGAGCATAAAATACATGCAGAACATCAACCCCCGCTTGGCACATTCGGCGGAATCCTGCAATTTGAGCGAGCCGCTGGCTGCATTACGCGGGTTGGCGAAAGGGTCTTCGCCTTCGGCTTCTCGCTGACGATTCATGGCGTTGAAAGCCTCAAAGGGGTAGACGACTTCACCCCTCACCTCAAAATCGTCGGGAAAATCTCCGCGTAGTCGCAAAGGAATGGTGGGGATTGTCTTGGCGTTGGCAGTGATGTCATCGCCCTCGGAGCCATTACCTCTCGTAACAGCCTGTACCAGTTGGCCATGCTTATAGGTAAGACCGATAGCCACTCCATCATATTTCAGTTCGCATGTGTAGCTAAACTGACTTCCAGCAAGCAGTTTGCGTGTACGCATTTCAAAGTCTTCTATCTCGGCAAGGCTATAGGTGTTGCCCAACGAGAGCATCGGCAGGCGATGATGCACCTGACGAAAACTTTTGTTCACCTCTCCGCCCACTCGTTTGGTGGGAGAAAGCGGGGAAGCAAGGTCAGGGTATGTCCGTTCAAGATCCTGAAGTTCACGCATCATAGCGTCAAACTCGAAGTCGGATACCAATGAGCGGTCGTTCATATAATACTCGAAGTTGAGCCTGTCCAATTCAACTTCAAGCTGCTGCATCCGTTCCTTGACGGTCTCCAAGTCCACTGCCGTAAAAAGGTTCATACTGCTTGCTGCATTATCGTTCGTTGTCAAAGAGCCACTCACCCGTGAAATTAAGTGCCACTGGACCAGTGAGCGACACCCGGGCGAAAGCCTGCGAGTCCTCAATATAATCTACCTCAAAAAGACCTCCTCGAGCAGCGATTTTCTTGCAGCCAGTAACCAATGCAGAAGCAGTTACGCCTGTGCCACAAGCCAATGTCTCCGATTCGACACCGCGTTCATACGTTCGCACAGCCATACCTCCATCTCCCTGCATCTCGACAAAGTCCACATTCGTTCCACCAGGGAACAGCTCCTCGCAATAGCGTAGTTTACGTCCCTCATTTTCCACATCAAATGATTGCAAATTATTGACAGGCTGGACATAGTGTGGAGCTCCCGTATTGACATACCACCCCTGAAGTATTGGCCTTAGCTCCTTCTTTTCCACATCCTTCATTCCGAGGCGTACCAGACCGCTCCGCTGCTTCGCATCCCACTGTAGGACAGAAGCTTCATGCACCCCATCACTGGCGTTGAATCGTAGACGACTCCCTATGCCAAGCAACATGGCAAAGAGTGCAATGCAGCGTCCTCCGTTGCCACACATCATCCCCGTGCTGCCATCTGAATTGAAATAGGCCATATCGAAGTCGGCGTCGCCAGAGCTGGCATTGAGCAACAGCAGCCCATCGGCCCCTACGCCGCAGCGGCGGTTGCAGATGCGTGCCACCTCGGATTGCGACAGACGAAGCCCCCCCGACCGATTGTCGAAGACCACAAAGTCATTACCTGCACCATCTAATTTCAGGAAATTCATACCGTGGGTCAGAAGTCTATGTCGGGCATCAGTCGCCGCAAGGTTGCCAAATTGCTGTTGGTCTGAAGCATGGCCTCATACTTGCTGTCGGGCGAGTATATCCTGGCATCGCGTTCCACAAAGAGCTGGTTTACCTTGCATTCAAGCATTTTCATGCCCGACTTTTGGCGCAACAACTGCATGACAGCTGTGCTGTGGGGACGGAAATCCTCGTGGAAATGGGTGGTTTGTGCATCAATCACAACCACGCCTACCTGTTCGCCGAGGCTCGGCTTGCCATCTTTAAGCAGTTCTTGCAAGTTCAACTCTGCGGCTGCCTCTTCCCAATATTTTTCGAGGTCGGCCTGCGTGAGAGGCTTTACTTCGACCTGCACCTTTGGGGGCTCGACTCGCGGAATATCCTTGAGGTTAATAGAAATAGCACCAGCCAGACGCGAAGCAGCCACTTTTCGCGGCAAAGGTTCGCCAGTTGCAGGTGAAGCCGTCGTGGCTTGTGTGGGTGCAGAATCCAATTTTGCCACAGGTGCAACACCAACTGCATCCGCCGCCGTTTGTTTCGGCACAGAATCAGTTGGGGATTTTATGTCCGCCTGCTGGCTTCTTGCAATCTATGTCTGTGGCAGCGTGGTGGAGGCCAATTTCATCAGGCATATCTCCACGAAAAGGTTCTTGTTGTTGGCATCCTTAAACCGATACTCGTAATCGCCCACAATATTGAGCCATCCGAGCAATAAGGGCAAACTACATTGCTGTGCTTGCCTGCCGTAGCGTTGCTTTAGGTCGTCGCTCCCATCAATCAGCGATAGTGTTTGAGGGTCAAGACTCACAAGCAAGTTGCGCAAATGCTCGCAAAGGCCAGTGAGGAAATGTTGCCCCCCGAACCCCCGAGCCACCACATCCTGGTAGAGCAACAAAGCCTGCCCCACGTTGGCCGACTTTGCGAAGTCAATCATCTTGAAGTAGTATTCCTCATCCAGCACATTCAGGTTTTCCATCACCCCCGCACGCGTCAAGTTGCCCTGCGTGAAATTGACCAACTGGTCGAATATCGAAAGGGCATCACGCATCCCTCCTTGTGCCTTGACGGCTATCAGTTCCAACGCACTTTGCTCGTATTTCACACCCTCCTTTTCCGCCACGTGCTGCAGCCAAGCCACTATGTCGCGATTTTCTATCCGCTTGAAGTCGAACACTTGGCATCGGCTCAATATGGTCGGCATGATTTTGTTCTTCTCTGTGGTGGCAAGAATAAACTTGGCATAGGCAGGCGGCTCTTCAAGCGTCTTCAAGAAAGCGTTGAATGCACTCGTGCTGAGCATGTGCACCTCATCGATGATGTAGACCTTGAAACGGCCTGTCTGTGGGGGAATGTAGACCTGCTTGGTCAGTTCCCGAATGTCATCTACCGAGTTGTTGCTGGCTGCATCAAGCTCGAAGATGTTCATCGACGAGCCTTCGTTGAAGCTTCGGCAGTTCTCGCACTCGTTGCACGCCTCGTTGTCGGCAGTTCGGTGCTCACAATTGATGGTCTTAGCAAGGATGCGTGCACAGGTGGTCTTGCCCACACCACGGGGGCCACAGAATAGAAACGCCTGCGGCAACTGCCCTGTGGCTATGGCATTTTTCAGTGTTCGGGTGATATGCCCCTGCCCCACCACCGTAGCAAAGTCGGAGGGACGATATTTACGAGCCGATACTACAAAGTTTTCCATCGTCTACCTTTCATTTTGAGAGTGCAAATTTACACAAAATTCCGCAATAGTGCCCTAAATATTTTTGCGGACAATTGTTGCCACGAGGTGTAAGTGCAAAGCGTTTGAGGTGGTCAGCCAAAGTTAATAAGCCAAATTCCCCCCACCACATAGAGGCTTCGACCGCAGAACAAGGGATTCCAAAACTCATGCTGGAGGTCAATTTGGGCAAATATGCTATGGCGGGACGGATGCATGAGGATGGAAATCGGAGGTGAAGCTGGTAGGGACTTCCGCCGTGTTTAGTCCGTGCTTGGTTCGTGTCAGGTCCGTGTTAAGTCCGACTCCACTCGGACGTGACACGGACTTGACACGGAGTTGACACGGAGTTGACACGGACCAAGTCCTAATTGAGAATTGAAAATTGAGAAGTGAGAATTGGGGAATGCGAGAGTTGAGAATTGAAAATTGAGAAGTGAAAATTGGGGAATGCGAGAGTTGAGAATTGAGAATTGAGAATTGAAAATTCTCCCACCACAAGAGGGAATTCTTTCCCAATGCAAAATCCCCGTTTAGGACACAATCGCGAAATCCCGCAATCTGACCTTTCAGTGTGAAAATATTTTTGTCGCGGCAGCCAATACATCGGCCACCAAGAAGATACTGCCTGTGATAAGCACCATGTCGCCGTCGCCAGCCGCACAAGCCGCTCTGCAGGCGGCTTTCACAGCATCTTCCACTTTCTCAAACTGCTGCCCCATAATGCCCACCTCCGAAGCCACGGCCACTAACTCTGCCACTGGCTTGCGGCGCGGGACAGTGGGCTGGCTGAAATACCATGTAATGTCTACTCCTTGACGCACAATTTCCTGCTGCAATATCTGCAATATGGATTTGGAATCCTTGTCATTCACACAGCCATAGACCAGGTGCACCCTTCGTTTCCCCAGCTGCTTCACCTTATCCACCATGGCGCGGATGCCGTCGGCATTATGGGCGGTCTCGCATATCGTCAGCGGATCGGACGCAAGCCTCTCCCAGCGCCCACGCAGGTGCGTGTTGCTTACCACTTTGGCCAATCCCATGGCCACTGCATTTTCGGTCAGCACCGTCCGCCACTGCTCCTTCCCCCGCAACACCTCCACCGCCATCAGCACCGTTGCGATGTTCTTCTTCTGATATTCGCCCGTCAGTTCTTCGGTATACTTATTGATATTATCCACCAAATAATGCTCATCGGCAAATACCAATGGCGCACCTTTTTCCTCTGCCACCTTGCAAAACACTGGCTTGGTCGCCTCTTGGCTTTCTCCCACCACCACAGGCACTCCCTTTTTGATTATGCCTGCTTTCTCGGCGGCTATTTTCTCCAGCGTGTCGCCGAGGAACTGGGTGTGGTCGAGGCCAATATTGGTAATGATGGACAACTCGGGCGTGATGACATTGGTGGAATCCAGGCGTCCACCCATACCGACTTCCACCACGGCAATATCCACCTTCTCGCGGGCAAACCAATCGAATGCAAGCCCTACCGTCATCTCGAAGAACGAAAGCTTCAGCCCTTCCATCGCCTCTCTGTTCCGCTCCACGAAGTCCACCACCGCCGCACGGCTTATCATCTCGCCGCCAATCCGCATTCTTTCGCGGAAATCCACCAAGTGGGGCGAGGTGTAAAGCCCCACTTTCAGCCCTGCCTCTTGCAAAATAGAGGCCAGAAAGTGGCTCACAGAGCCTTTGCCATTGGTCCCTGCCACATGGATACTGCGAAACGCCCGCTCTGGGTGTCCAAGGTGAGCCATCAACGCCTCGGTGGGCGCAAGGTCGGCCTTGTAGGCTGCCGCACCTATCCGATGATACATCGGAAGCTGCGCATACATATAATCAAGGGTTTCGTCGTAGGTCATTTATGCGGAATTGTGTAGGTAGCCCCTATCAAGAACAGACCTCGGTGCGAAGGATAATGGCTCCAGTAATAGTAGCGTTGGAAGGCCAAATTGTCGGCTTTTAGGAAGAAGCTGAGGGCCTTATTGTGGCGATATTCCACCTCGGCTGCGATGCCATAGCGTGCGGGTAAGGTCTTCCCTGCCTCGCCTTCCATGCTGCCGATGAGCTGCCCCGTGAGGTGCAGCAGCCACTTGTCATGATAGTTCACATCCGCTCCGAGCGTCAAGTCCCACCGAGGGCGATAGCTAAGCAATGAGTCCTCACCAGCCATCGTGTAGCTGTAGAGGTGTCCCCCACCCTGGAGCGTCAGCATCTCATCATTGACGAAGGCCACCATTGCTCCTATGCTGAAGCGGTTGCAATCCATGTAGTAGGGTCGATAGACATTGCCTAAACGATAGGTGGTATCAAGCTGAAATGAAAGGTCATCGCGCAGGAGGCTGTACCCCACCGAGGCGCGAGCCTCAAGTTTGCGGCTGATGTTCCAACGGGCATTGCCAGTGAAGTCATAATGGTAGGAGGCTCGCTGTTCTGCTCCTGGCGTTAGATAGGGGTTGACTATTCTGATGCTGTTCCAAGAGTTGGCTTCAAGGCCGCCCGTGGCTGCCACACTGACCGACAACGCTCCTTTGAGCATCTCTTTGCTGACCACCACATCGGGGAATATCCGCAGTGTATTGGCAGAATCCACACTATATGCGTCCACCGCAGCCAGCAGGCCGCCATGCACTTGAAATCCCCCCAGCATTAGGTCGGCATAAGGATTTACCCTCACTATGTTGCGGTAGCCTTTCGCTGTGTCGGCCACAGGGAGCCGATGCCCCAATGGCCACTTTTCTCCCTGTTGCAACTGGTTGGCATATCCCTCCCACTCGGCATGCAGGTAGGCAACCCCTTTGTAGTGCTCAACCACCGAAAAGCCATAATGGACATCGCCCGATAGCGTGAGGGTGAACTCATTTTGCCCCCACAATGCCCACATGTCGCGCACGCTGACGTTGGCCGCATAGCCCAACTTGTTGGGGTCAAGCTGCATGTTTTTGAGCCCGATATTCCACGTAGCCACATTGTAGGAGGCGCGATAGTCCGCCACGCCGATACTATCTCGCGTGTAGGTAGGGAAGACTTTGCCCAGCATATCGTCGTTGAAGCCATAGTAGAGGTTGTGGTCATGTTCATAGCCAAGGTCAGTGGAGAGTTGCAAGGTTTCCCCCACGATATACTTTCCAAACACCATAGCCATCGTGTTGCCATAGTGGTTCTTGCCGTAGCCGTCTATCTTTCCCCACGAGGAGAGGTGGTTCACCCTCAATCCGTAGGTCTTCCGCTTGTCGCGCGTCGAACTCCAGTAGAGGTCTCCCATCGGTGTCCAATGGTTGCCAAAGCCAATGCGGAGATAGTTATTGTAGAGCCTTGTAGCAGGTTCGCCCACAAGGCGTGCAGCCTTGATTCTTGTAGGCTCATACAAGGCTTTCAACCTCACTGGCGTGATGCCATACTGGAAGTTGCGAATTGCCTGCGGGAAGGTATCGGAGATGGTGGCAGGGAAGTTCACCTTCTCTCTCAATTCCAGCACTGGGCGATACGCCCCTTTGACCACCACACTCTCGTTGTACCCACCATCGTTTTGTCCTGCGGCCATCGGCATGGTGCCTGCCCAAACCATTAGGGTCAATGCCGCCACACGGCCTATGATGCTCTGCTTTTTCATTGTGCTGCGTTCACTATAGTTCTATGACAATCTCTTGCTCTTCTTCCACATGCTGCGGATGCTCGGCGGCCACTATGGCGTCGTATTTCTTTTGTGCCACACCTACCAGGTCTGCTCCGTCATAGTTTTCCACTATGCTCATCAGCGTCTGCTTGGCCTGCAGGGTATTGCCCTTGGCATAGTAGATGTCCGCCCAAAGGATAAAGGCGTAGGCCAGCCAATAGTCGCTTGTAGCATCGGCCACGATGGCCTCCACCTGCTTTTCGGCCTCCGTCAGGTTGCCGTCGAGCATCAGCAGCTCTGCCTGACGGCAGCGTGCCTCGCCGTTATACTCGCCGTTGGCCGAGGCCACGATATGGCCATAGTAGCCAAAGGCTTCGTTGCGCTCACCTTGGTCGAAGCAGCTGCGTGCCATGGTCAAATATGCCTCCTCGCGCAACTCGGCTGTCGCCTTTGGCTCACTCACCAGTATTTGCCCCGCTGCCATCACTGCCTCGTGCTGCCGCAAAGCTGCCGCACAGCGCAGGCTTCCCACCTCCCCTTGCAGCAGCGACTGGTCGCTCTCGGCGTTCTCGGTGAGCCGCTTGTAAAGTTCAGCCGACCTGGCGTAGTCGCCCAAAGCGTAGCTGATGTTGGCAGCATTGTAGAGCGACTGCTCGCTGCACTGGTTTGTCCCTCCCGAGGCCACAGCCTCGTAGTGTGGCAATGCCAAACTATTCTTGCCCAAGCGGAAATAACTGTCGGCCAACAGATAGTGTGCCTTCACCGCAAACAGGCCATTGGGAAACTTGCTGAGGTAGTTTTCCAGGCCAGCCGAGGCTGTCTCGAAATCTCCCCCATGGTAGTGCCCCTCTGCCACAAGGTAGGTTGTGCTGTCCTGTTCGGTGGTGGAGACGGTCGATTTGGTAGCCTTTTTCACATAGGCAAAGTAGTCGTCCACACGATTTTGGCCGATATAGATATCTTTCACAATGCTCAAAGCATCGCGTGCCTCGGCAGTTCCAGGGTACTGCGTCAGCAGTCGGTCGAAGGTCTTCAGTGCCTCGTCGGCTCGCTCGCTATTGTAGTAGATAAGCCCCTGGTTGAGCAGTGCTGTCTTCACGTAGACACTCTGCGGATACTGCTTGATGAAGTTGCCATAGTAGGTCAGCGCCATCTCATTATTGTCGCATGCACGGTAGGTATCGGCTATCTCCAGCATGGCCTTCGACTTCAGCGGCGAGGCTGCATAACGCTCGAAGATGTAGTTGAGGTTGGCCAACTTCTCGCTGTTCTTTCCCTGTGCTCCATAGCAGAGGGCTTTCTGATAGGTGGCATAGTCGGCATCCTTGGCTTTGGCATTGATTACTTTGTCATACTGCCCTATGGCCTCGGCAAACTTGCTTTGCACATACAGGCAGTCGCCCATGCGGCAGTGCACATCGGCGGCCATGGTTTTCTTGCTATCTTCTTTGCTGCCAACAAGGCGTCGGTCAAGGTCGGTCAGCGTTTCCAGTGCCTCGTCGTAGCGCTTCTGACGCATAAGGATGTAGGCGTAAGTATGCCGAGCCACATCGGCATAAGCCGAACTGCCCGCATACGAGGAGAGCAGGAATTTGTTGAGGCAGGTTTCGGCCACTTTCAGTTGTCCTTCACGATAACGCTCCTCGCCGAGCAGGTAATTGCTCTCGGCAGTGATCTTGGGCATGGCATTCACCTTGATGGCTTTCTCCAACTTGGCAGTCCCCTCTTTGTGGTTGCCATTGTTGCAAAGCTCTATGCCCCGATTCATCAAAGCTCGCTGATAGGCCTGTTCCAAGGCGGCATTGCGCTGAGGGACCTGCTCCAACAGGCGGATGGCATCCTTGTAGTTGTTGGTTGAGCAGTAGAGGTCGGTCAATATTTCCTCGGCCTCGGCACGATGGCTGCTCTTCGGATATTTCTTCAGGTAGCTCTCAAACGAGCGTATGCTCTCGCCCATGGCGTTGCGGTTAAGCTCACAAGCCAGCTTGGCATAGTTGAACAGCGCATCCTCTTTCATCCTCTTGTTGAAGTCCATCTTCCCCGCCTGCTGGAATGCACTGGCAGCCTCGGCCTTGCGACCAAGCCGCACGTAGCAATCGCCCAGCGTGTAGAGCGCATTTTGTGCCACACTATCGGTGCAGGCGGTCTTTCGGTCAAGGTAGACCGCTGCCGAATCGTATTTCCCCACCATGTAGTAGCTGTAGCCTATCTGATAGTCATTATCCTGCGGCGTGCATCCTGCGGTCTGTTCCCGACTGGTCTCCTTTCGTGCCAGTCGATAGCTTTCCAGTGCATTGGCATACTCACCCCGATTGAAATACACCTCCCCCACCATCATGCTCACCTCGCCACGCTTGAAGGCGTTCTCGTCCTTCAGCAGCTTCGGGGCTATCTGCAGCAGCTCGTTCTCTCGACCAAGGTAGTAGTAGATGCGCGCGATGTAGCTCGGGGCAATCTTGGCAAAACGCTTGTCTTTCTCCAACTCGCGGAAGTTTTTGAGTGCGAGGTCGTACTGCCCGTTCTCGTATTGGATGTGGGCGTAGTAGTAGAGGCTCGAGGCCGCATACTTGGACTGCCCTCCTACCTGCTGCGAGAAGTAGCCTGCGGCTTTCTTGCTGTCGCCTTTTTGGAAGTAGCAGTAGCCCGTCTTGAAGTTGTACTCCCCCCTGTGGTTATACTCCACCTCCTTGGGGTCTACCTCACGATAGTACGACAGAGCTTTCGAGTAATCCCCCCTTGAGTAGTGGAAGTTGCCGAGGTAGAACCGTGCCATCACGCACCGCGCACTCTGCGGATAGAGCCGGAGGAATTCTTCCAGCCGATAGGCGGCATCGTTGTTGTCGAGCTTCTCCGAACAGACTGCCGCATAGTAGGCTGCATCGGCTGTGGTCATATCCGCCCGCCCTTGTGCACTGCTGGCTATCTGGTCGAATAGCTGCTGTGCTGCCGCATATTTTTGCTTCTGGTAGAGGTCGGTTGCTCGGCTGTAGCTTTCGGCCTGCCGCTGTGCGGGAGTGGCTTTTTGTGCCAATGCACCTGCCACTGCTGCCATCAAGAGGACTGCTATAACGATTTTTTTCATATCCTAATCATTTTCCTGCTATTGTCTATCGATTGATAAAGGGTGCTTTGAACCCACTGCCCTGCTCTTCCCTGACATCCCAAGGGCCATGCAGCAAAATGCCGCTCGCCGGCGGAGGCGTTACCGTGTAGTGCCATCTGCCCTCGGGATTGATCATCACAAACGTGGGATAGCTCACCACGCCGAAGTGTTCCAGCAGCCGATAGTCGCCGTCGAAGTGGAGCCAAGTCCACCCATAGCGTCGCCCACGCTTGCTACCCGTCAGAAAGAGGTACATCTTTTGGAACTCGCGGTCGCAGCTGATGCTGACAAAGCGCACGTTAGGGTAGCGCTCATAGAGGCTGTCGCAGAAGTGAGCCATCGTCTCCAGTTCTGCTATGCAGTTCGGGTCGCCCACTCTGACGAAGTTCAAGTATACCCACTTGCCTTTCATACTATCCAGGCTCACCATGTGCCTCTCCTTGTCGGGCAATACCAGCCGAGGAGTCTCCCCGCCAGGTTCACGCTCGGTCAGAGCCTGCGCCAGTCGCTCGGCCAGCACCCGATGCTCTTCAAACTTGCTCGCCTGCCCCAGCAACTCTATCATCCGAAGAGCCGACGGCGAATCGTAGTCGCGGTCGTAGTAGCTCTCTTTCAACGCCTGAAGCGCCGCCAACTCGCGCACCTGCTCGTTGCGAAGCAGCGGGTCAAGGCCAATCGAGTCAAGATAAGTGGCAATGTCGCCCGCGTGCACCCATGCCTGCAGCCGCCGCATCGGCACTCGCTTCATTCCCCGCGCTATTCGCCCCGCATAAAGGTCGAAAAAGAGCCTCATATACTGCTCATCATAGTAGCGCACTGGCTGCCCCTCGACATACTTCCCCACCAGCTGGCGGCGGCTCCTGGCACCCGTTGCCAGCGCTATGCTCGCCAGCTGGTAGTGCATATACCTATCAGCAAAGGTCTCCCCCTCTGCACCGTATGGTTTCAGTCTATACCCCCTCATCGCAAGGCAGGCCATCAGCGTATCAAAGTAGCGCTTCTGTGGTTTGAACTTGGGATCGAAAAACACCCGATTGGCCAACAGAAAACTATCCACCACCGCCTCAAAATCGCCGATTTGGAGGTTAAGCTCATCGCTCGGAAGGTCAAGAAACCGCAGCGGCAGCACCACTGGGTCGAGGAAAACGTTGTGCGTCTCGTCAATGCTCCAATCAAACTCTGGCAGGTACATCGTATAATCCCTACCAGGCTCCACATAGAACGACTGGCTATAATTCTCCACCTCCACATACACCAAGCGCGGATAATTAGCGTAGCACCGCAGCTCGAACCGTCCATCCTCCCCTACCCTCGTCTCATCGAGCCTCACCGCCTGCTGCGAAAGCATATCGCTATAGCCATACAGCCCAATCTCCTTGCCCGCAGCATTGGCCGCCTCTCCCTTAAGCACCACATTGGTAATCTCCTGCGCCTGGGCCCACACCATTTGCCACCCAGCGGCCATCGCCACCCACAGCACCAGTAGCCGACCCAATACCCCTATGCTCCTATGTTCAAACCTTCTTACAATCATCTCCCTCAAAACGCCCCTCCACCGCAATTATTGCCCTTACCTATAAAAAAAAACAAGCCCTACCCTACCCCATCCCTCCTCCCTTCCCAAAGCCTACTTCTTCGTCCCAACCCCACCTCAACTCCTTATCAATTCCTACTCATCTCCTACCCAGAAAAAGGATGGGTAGGAGATAGGTAGGAGATGATAAGGCGATGGTAAGGAGATGGTCACTTTTAATGGCTGATAATGAGCTTATTGCAATCATCTCCTACCAATTTTGTATTTTTCTGATTTTCAAATAATTGGCAAATGCCTGTTGATTTGAACTCGCAGCCCTCTATTACGGACGCAGCACGGCTTGGTATGGTGGATAAAAACCGTTATATGCTATTATCGCTATTGGCCAGCAGACAACAAAAAAACCGTCCCATTCGGCAGAGGGAATGTGACGGCAGGGAGCGGGCGTTCAGCCTTGGAGCTGCTATTTAAGCCATTGGTCGAACCAGTCAATGAAGTTGCGATGCCAAAGGAGGCTGTTCTGCGGACGAAGCACCCAATGGTTTTCGTCGGGGAAGTAGAGGTAGCGGCTGGGGATGTGGCGCAGCTGGGCTGCGTTGTAGGCTGCCATGCCCTGCGAGGCTACGATGCGGAAGTCCTGCTCGGAGTGGATGACGCAGAGCGGTGCGTTCCATTTATCGACAAAGCGGTGGGGAGAGTTGGCATAGCTGTGGGCTGTCTGTGGATTATGTTCCCAATAGGGGCCGCCAAGGTCCCAGTTGGTGAACCAAGCTTCCTCGGTTTCGAGGTACTGCTGCTCGAAGTTGAACATGCCGTCGTGGGCAAGCAGTGCGTGGAAGCGCTGGCCATCGGGGTATCCCTTGATGTCGTGGTTGTGCCCTGCGAGCCAGTAGACGCTGTAGCCACCAAATGAGGCTCCGGTGGCGCCGATGCTGCCACGGTCGATTTGCGGCATGAGCGAGGCGAAGTAGTCGGTGGCGGAGGTGAGGTCGCGCATGCACTGGCCACCGTAGTCGCCGCTGATTTCCTCGCACCACTGCGAGCCAAATCCCACACAGCCACGGCGGTTGGGGGCGATGACGAAGTAGCCAGCACCGCTCATAAGCTCGAGGTTCCAGCGGGTGCTCCACGATTGGCTGACCATGCCCTGCGGTCCACCGAGGCAATAGAGTATGGCGGGGTAGGTGCGTGTGCTGTCATAATCGTAGGGGTAGACAAGCCAGGTGAGCATCTGCTTGCCATCGGTGGTGGGTATCCAATGCTCTTCCACACGCCCCATGCGGAGCTGTGAGAGGGCATCGCTGTTGATGGTAGTGAGCTTACGACCGGGCGATAGGCTGTCGGCAAGGCTGTAGACATAGAGCTCGGCGGGCGACTGGATGGAGACTTGCGGAGCTACGATTTTGGTTCCTCTCAAGGCGATGCCATTGACGTCGTAGTAGCTGTGGGTGATTTGGCGGATAGCCTTTGTCTGGAGGTTGAAGGCGAAGATTTCGTTCATGCCGCGATAGGGGACGTTGGCGAGGATTTCTCGGTCGTCGGCAGTCCAAGTGAGGCCACCCACGTTATAGTCAAAGTCGGCAGTGAGGTCGGTGGTGAGACCACTTTCGAGGTCGAGGACTATAAGGCGCGATTTGTCGCTCTCGTAGCCGTCGCGAGCCATACTTGTCCAAGCCATCATCTTCCCGCTATGGCTGAAGACGGGGCACTGGTCGTAGCCTTCGAAGGCGGGGCAGAGGTTGTGCGTCTCGCCAGTGGCAATGTCGTAGAGGTAGATGTCGCTATTGGTGGAGTGAGCATAGTCGAAGCCTGTTTTCTTGCGGCATGTGTAGGCGATTTGCTTCGAGTCTGGGCTGAAGCTGAATTGCTCTGTGCCTCCCCATGGGCGCATAGGGCTTTCGTATGGCTCACCTTTGAGGAGGTCTACGGCCTGGTCGGCAGCCACTTTCCCCTCGATGATGGGAGCGTAGAAGAGGTGCGGAATATCATCGACCCAAGTGTCCCAATGGCGGTACATGAGGTCTTCGTTGATGCGACCCGTGGTCTGATTGAGGCCAGCGTAGAGTTTGGCGAAGCGCTCTGGGCGAGGGACGGGAACGGTGGCGATATAGACGATGGCAGAATGGTCGGGGGCAAGCTTGAAGCCTTCAAATCCACCTGCAATTTCGCCCACAAGGGCTTCACGCTGCGAGGATATGTCCATCGAGAGGATTTGATTGCCGCGCGAGAAGATGAGTGTGTGGTCGTCCTGCCAAGTGAGGTTGCCCTCCGAGGCAGCAGTGCGGGTAAGGCGCACAGGCTGGGTGAGGCCATCGGTGGCAAGGAGGTAGAGGTCGGTATTGCCTTTATTCTCGTTCATATCAACATACCTCACACCGTAGGCCACTTGCAGCCCGTCGGGGCTGACGGCGTAGCCTGCAAGCTGCCCCATGCCCCACATCACCTCGGGCGTGAAGCGTCCGTTCTCGATAGCGAGGGGTTGCACATCAATAGGGGCTGGCTCTGTGGCTGCTGGACGACAAGCCACAAGCCCTCCTATGGCGAGAGCTTGGATGAGTAGAAGTCGTGTGTTCATCTGCTGGTGTGGTTTATTTCTCGTTTTTCAGCTCCGACTTGTCGGTCATCGGGGTGCGAATGTCAATCTGATAGAAGTTATATCCCGAGTGGCCAGGTTCCACAAGGTTGATGTACTCGGTGTCGGTAGCCACAGGCTCGAATGTGAGCGAATAGGATAGCATATCGAATCCACCGACGTTTTGGGCGAAGTGGGTGCGGTAGGGGTAGAGCGTGATTCCCGAATGGTCTTTCAGTGCGTAGCGCTCGCCAGTGGTGCAATTCTCAATATAGACATCGGGCATAATGTAGATGCCATCATTGGTTTTCGACTGGTGGCGAGGGGTGCGGCTCTTATAGGTGAAGTAGATTTTCGTGAAGTCTCGCTCCACTTCCACCCGTTCAATGCTGACGGCCTCGGCATAGGGGCTTTTTCCCTCAATGTGGGGGACATTGAGGGTACGAGGAATGCGAGGGGTAATGTGCATAGGCCGCCGCAAGTCCTCGTGGCGTGCAGCGGCCACGGGCTTGTCCTGCTTGGTACGCTCGCGCTGAAAGTCGCTGTCCACGGCATAGCACCGCATGTTAGCGTCGAAGAAGAAGGTGATGCCGCCCGAGGGGAAGCCTTCGCTGTGTGTAACCCGATTGCGCAGGTGATACCGCTCGTAGAGCTGAGCCGCCCTGGTACCGCTGAGCGAGACGAAGTTGTAGGCCACCTTTGTGCCTTCACGTCCGTCGTGCTGGGTTGCATTAGGGCGGCCGAAGTCGTCTACCACCTCGTAGTAGGTCTTGCCCTTGAAGATTTCTTCCAAGTCGGCATCTGCCGAGATGAACCTGCCACCCATACAGCCAGTGCATAGGACTGCAGCTGTGCAGAAGATGAGTGCTAATTGCCTCATTGTTCGACTATCTTACCGTTGCGGAACATGCCTTCCACGACTATGCCCTCGGCATTGACGTAGCGACCCTGTCCCTCGTATTTATCGTTGAGCCATCCCCCTTCATAGTGTGCACCATCGGGATAGATAGCTGTACCCTGCCCCTGGCGGAAGTCGTTGTTCCAGTTGCCCTCGTAGGTCTCACCACTCTTGAGGCGGATTTTGCCAAAGCCCGTTCGGTGCCCCTTGACGTAGTTGCCTTCATAGCGATAATCATCGCATTCCCACACGCCTTGCCCATGGCAGAGCCCACCGATGAACTGGCCATCGTAGCGTGAGCCATCGGCCATAAGCAAACTTCCCGTGCCAGTCCCCATGCCTTTCCAGTCGCCCTCCATGACGCTGCCATTGGGGAAACGGAAAATGCCGTGCCCATTGATCATGTTCTTCTTCCACTGGCCAGTATACACCAATCCGTTAGCCCAGTAGTAGGTGCCTTCCCCCTCTTGGTTGCCTTTCTTCCACTGCCCTTCGTAGCGGTCGCCGTTGGGCCAAGTCATCATGCCTTGTCCGTTGATTTTGCCCTTGCCGTCGCGCTGGCCAGTATAGACGCGACCATCGTCGTATTCAGTGGTTTCAACCACTTGTGCACTGGTCGTAAGTGCCATAAGCATCGTTGCGGCTACCAGTAGACCCGATTTGAGCGCTGTCTTCATAAGTCTGTATCTTCCGTTGGTTTTGGATAATTGATGTTCTTGATAAACAAGCCGAGCTTGTAGAAGTTGAATTGTGCAATGCTGATGCCCGTACCACGGACAAAATGTTCTTCAAGCGGATTTTTCAACAGCTTGAAGAGCCAGTAGACTGCCCCCTGCAGCTTCCAGCGACGCACCTTGCCATAGGCCCTCAGCAGGCGCACCGACTGGCAGAAGCTTTGGTCTTCCCACATAGTTCCATATATCAGGGCAAGATTCTCGACAGCCTCCACCGACTTGTGCAGGAACTCGGCGTTGCCTTCTATGTGGCCGTTGACCACCTGATTGTCAATGTGCGTGATGGGTATTCCCTGCTGCTGCAGACGGTAGCCGAAAAGGGTATCTTCGTGGCCATATTTCACCAAGCGCTCATCGAAACGCACCTTTTCCAGCACCTCGCGCCGCACCATGAAGTTGTTGGTCATAAACGACTGGTAGGGGTGCTGACGCCGTTTCTCCGCTGTGCGCCCCTCGGTCTTGCTTCCGTACAGATAGCGGAGGTAGTGCTCACTGTCTTGCCCACGCTTGTCGTAAGTCCGCCCACCGACCACCACCTGCGGTTGCTCTCGGTTGATGCATTTGAGGTAGTTCTTTAGGAAGAACTGCGGCACCTCGGAATCGCAGTCGAGGAAGAGCAGGTAGTCGCCTTTGGTATACTTCAAAAAAAGGTTGCGAATGCGTGCCCGCCCGATGTTTTTGCCCAGCAGGTAATAGTCGGCTATGTCGGCAATGCCTTTGTTCTGCGTCAGATAGTGTGCTGCCGAGTGGTCGTCAATGCAGACGATTTCCACTTGGCCGCTGTTGAGCTTCTCCACCTCGTTGGCCAGCCGACGCACGAGGGGGTAGACGTAGTAGTCGTGGATGGGGATGCAGACCGATATCATATCTTGACCTCCAAGTTATCGTAAGCTAAATGGACATTGCTGGGGAGCGTAGGTTCCACCTGTGCGTAGCATCCCATCTCGTGGCTGATATGGGTCAGGTAGGCTCGCTGCGGCTTTACCTGCTCGATGATGCCCAGTGCCTCCTCCAAGTTGAAGTGCGACCAGTGGTGTTCCTGCCGCAATGCGTTTATCACCAGTACCTTCAACCCTGCAAGCTTGCCAAGCTCCTCCTCTTCAATGCGATTGGCATCGGTGATGTAGGCCATCTCCCCCACCCTGTATCCGAGCACAGGCAAGTCTTTATGCATCACCCTAATGGGCATAATACGGATTCCCTCGACCTCAAACTCGCCCTGCACCGTGTGGAGGTGCGCCTCGGGCAGGCCGGGGTACTGATGGGGAGAGAATATGTAGGCATAGTCGCGCACAAGCGCCCGCTGAGCCTCTGCGTTGAGGTAGACTGCCAACTCGCCATGCTGCACGTAGTTGAGGGCGCGGATATCGTCAATGCCCGCCACGTGGTCGCGGTGGGCATGGGTGATGAGGATGGCATCCAGGCGTTCCACCTCGTGGCGAAGCATCTGCTGGCGGAAGTCGGGGCCTATGTCGAAGAGCAAACGCTTCGTGCTGCCCCCTGCTTCCACCTCGAGCATCGCACTGGTCCGCAGCCTGCGGTCGCGCTCATCGGCCGAGCGGCACACCTCGCAGTGGCATGCTATCACTGGCACACCCTGCGAGGTCCCTGTACCCAAAAACGTGAGCTTCATCGCGTTGCAGCTGTCTATTCTTTGGTGGTCAGCTTAAAACCTACACCATGCACATTGACTATCTCCACCGTGGGGTCGGCTTTGAGGTATTTCCGCAGCTTGGTGATGTAGACATCCATCGAGCGGGCAGCAAAATAGCTGTCGTCGCCCCAGACGCGCTGCAGCGTGGTGTTGCGGTCGACCAACTGGCCGAAGTTGATAGCAAACATCCGCAGCAGGTCGCACTCCTTGGCCGTCAGCCGCTGCGACTTATCGCCAATGGTGAGGGTCTGATGCACATAGTCGAAGGTGAAGCTGCCTATGCGGAAGACGTTCTTGTCTATCCTATCCTCGCTCAGCGAGCGACGCATCGTGGCATTGATGCGCGCCAAGAGTTCCTCCATCGAGAAGGGCTTGGTGATATAGTCGTCGGCTCCCACCTCGAAGCCCTTAAGCTTGTCGGCCTCAAGGTTTTTGGCAGTGAGAAACAGGATGGGCACTTTTTTGTCAATCCGTCTGATTTCTTTGGCTACGGCAAAACCGTCCTTGACTGGCATCATCACATCAAGCAGGCAGGCATCCACGTCCTCGTTATCAAACGCCGACAGTGCCTCGCCGCCATCTTTCACCCATACCACCGTGTAGCCCTTCTGCGTCAGATAGGCTTTCAGTATCGTACCGAGATTGGGGTCGTCTTCCGCCACCAACAGTTTAATTCCGAGGTTCATATCTTTTGCTATTTGGTTTTACTCCTCATCCTCAATCGTGATGCTCTCAATCACGTCGCCAGCGCGAATGGCATCAATCACCTTCCAGTCGGCCTCGTCCACCCTGCCAAAGCAGGTGTGTACACCATCGAGGTGCTGCGTGTTCATCCGATTATGGCACACAAAAAACTGGCTGCCCCCCGTATCCTTGCCCGCATGAGCCATGCTGAGCACCCCGCGGTCGTGCCGCTGCAGCGGTGCGCTGGTCTCGCACTTAATCGTCCATCCTGGGCCGCCCGTTCCCACCCTCGGGTCGCCCAGCTCGCGGCTGAAAGGGCATCCACCTTGGATGACGAAATCGGGTATCACACGGTGAAACCGCAAGCCGTCGTAAAAACCCGACTTGGCAAGCTTCACAAAGTTGGCCACCGTCCCTGGCACCTCCTGGGCATAAAGCGTGGCATGCATAGTGCCTTTTGAGGTCTTGATAATTGCTTTCATCGTATCTTCTGTTTGTTTTCTATCTGTTCTGCGGCTATCCACTTCCTGTTTTCTTGCCTTTATAACAGCCCTTGAGGCGATATATTGTGTGAAGTGTTAATTTTTTTTTGTTAATTTTCTTTTCCCACTCTTTCTTGGCACTTTCAATCTATTTCGGGGATAGTGGCCACGCCCAGCGGCAAGCACAGGATGCCATTGTTGCCAGCATCGGAATCCTGCTTCTGCACGAGGAGAATTCCCAAGCCACTTCCTCCGCATCAGAGCCACCCCTGGAGCGTGCCATCGCCGTGGCATGTCCGACCCGAGTCGGAGGTGACACGGAGGTGACACGGAGATGACACGGAGATGACACGGACCAAGTCCCCCTCGGAAAGGGGGAAAAATGGGGGCAATTTGAGGCGGCATTCTCGGCAGTTTTCGCCTCGCCACCACTGCCACGCCGACGAAAGATTGCCCACTTTGAGAATTATTGCGTATATTTGCACTCGAAAGTTGACTGCCACGGTCAATGCAATTGACTACAAATATGAATATTAATCAAACCATAGAGGCTCATTTCGACAACGGCTGGGACAGCACGGCGGTGAAGCAGACGCTCACCTCGGCCTCGCGAATCGTGATGGTGGCACACCTCCACGCCGATGGCGACGCTGTGGGTTCGCTCACGGGCATGTCCCACCTGCTCGCAAAGGCCACCACGGCTCAGACCACTATGCTCCTGCCCGACGGCTGCCCCGACACGCTCGATTGGCTGCCTGGAGCCGACCACATACTCAATGGGCAGACGCAGCCCGAGGCTTGCCGCAAGGCTATCGCCGAGGCAGACCTCATCATTCTCCTCGACCTCAACACCTTTGCCCGCACCGAAAGCCTGGCTCCACTGCTGCAGCAGTCCACCGCACGGCGGATGCTCATTGACCACCACTTGGCGCCCAACCTCGCCGACTTCCACTTGGCCATCTCCGAACCAGAGATCTCCAGCACCTGCGAATTGGTCTACTGGCTGATGTCCACCGCCTTCGGCTCCGAGATATTCACCACCGATGCGGCCACCTGCCTCTTCACAGGCATCTGCACCGACACTGGCACCTTCACCTACAGCAACACACGCCCCTCGCTCTACCTGGCCGCAGCCAGCCTCCTGCGCTACGGCATCGACCCGATTGAGATTAACCACCGAATCCACAACGTCTACTCCGAAGCACGGCTGCGCTTCTTCGGCCATGCGATGGACAGCCTGCTCACCTTCTACCCCGACCGTCGCTTGGTCCTGATGGCCCTGCCAAAGGCCGAGATGGAGGCCTACGGCGTGTCGAGTGCCGACATTAGCGGACTTATCAACGAGGTGATGCGGCTGCGCGACATAGACTGTGCCGTCCTGGCACGCGAGGAGGGCGACTGCACCCGCGTCTCGTTCCGCTCGAGGGGCCAATACGACGTCAGCCAGATAGCTTCCCAGCTCTTTGGTGGCGGCGGCCACGAGCGTGCCGCTGGAGCCACCAGCTCGCTCGGTTTGGCCGAGACGATGGCCGCCATCAAGCACCACTTCCTGCTGCTGCTCCTCCCCCTGCTGCTCATAGTCGGCACCGCCTGCCGACGCACCCCCGTGGTCGACCTTCCCACCTCCCCCACCCCCTCCGTGCAGGAGAACCTCATCAACGCTAATCGCTACATCGCGGGCAGTGAGGCTACCCAGATTGAGGCCTACCTGGCTCGCCGCAACTGGCAGGCTACGCAGATAGATGGTGGCACACGGGTGCACCTGACCGCCGTAGGCCACGGCTCCACGCTCGCTTGCGGCGACACGGTGAGCGTGGTCTACACCGTGGAAGACCTCGGTGGCACCCCCCTCTACACCGACCGCACGGACACCCTCTGCGTCGGGCGTCTGCAGCCCAACCGCGGCATTGATATGGCCCTGCGGTCGCTCCGTCGCGGCAGCGATGCCACCGTCATCCTTCCCTCCGAGCAGGCATTTGGCGTGCTGGGCGACGGAGGGCGCATAGGCACCCGAATGGTGCTCGTCTACCACCTGAAAATAAACAATTAAAAAACCAATACCCATGAAAAATCACACCCAAACAGTCGCCGTGCTCCTTGCAGGGGCAATGCTGCTCACCCTCGCCAGCTGCGCTGAAAAGTGGAAAACCACCGAAAGCGGCTTGCACTACAAATTCCAGACCACCCACCCCGATGCCCAGAAGGTGCAAGAGGGCGATGTGCTGGTGGGCGAAATGACTGTGCGCATCGACACCACAGAGATTTTCTCCAACCGCGGCCATGCCGACCGCATACTGGGAGCTACGCCCTCGTTTCGGGGCGACCTCTACGAAGGGCTACTGATGATGCATATCGGCGATGCCGCCACGTTCTACTTCCCTGCCGACACCCTGGCCGAGTTCCTTCAAGAGGGACAGATGCCCCCCCAATACAAGCCTGGCACTGGCATGAACATCTACTATGAAATCAGCCTTCAGGACATCGTCACCCACGACGAGCTGCTCATCGAGGAGAACAACTACCGCGCCGAGATGGACTCCCTCCGCGCCAATGAACCCCAAGCGATAGCCTCCTACGTCAGGGACAACGGCATCAAGGCCAAACCCAACGCCGATGGCCTCTACATCATCGTCAAGAAGGCAGGCAACGGCCCCAAGGTGGAGACGGGTCGCGAGGTGGCTCTCAACTACACGGGTCGCCTGCTCGACGGCACGATATTCGATTCCAGCGTGGAGAGCGATGCCATACAAGGGGGCATCCAGCAGCCGGGACGCCCCTACGAGCCGCTGACCTACACCGTTGGGAAAATGAGCCTCATTCCTGGCTGGGAACAAGGCGTCATGGGGCAGCCCGCCGGCACACGCCTTCAGCTGCTCATTCCCTCGGCACTGGCCTACGGCCCGCGTGGTGCAGGCAATGCCATTCCGCCCTACTCCCCGCTGCTGTTCGACATTGAGATTGTTAGTGTAAAATAAAGCATCCCGCTATGAAAGACATCGTCATTTTCGGTGCTCCTGGGGCTGGCAAAGGCACCCAAAGCGACTTCATCGTCAGCCACTATGGCCTCACCCACGTCTCCACTGGCGACCTGCTGCGCAGCGAGATTGCTGCCCAGACCGACCTCGGCCTCCGCATCAAGGCCATCATGGAAAACGGCCAGCTGGTGAGCGACGACATCGTGGTGGATATGATTGACCGCGCCATTGCTGCCGACACCCGCGGTATGCTCTTCGATGGCTTTCCCCGCACTGTGGCTCAAGCGCAGACGCTCGACCGCCTGCTTTCCGCCCACGGGCGTAGCCTGACGGCCATGGTGCAGCTCGAAGTGCCCGAGGCTGAACTTATACGCCGCTTGCTCGAGCGCGCTAAAATTCAAGGCCGGTCCGACGATAATGAGCAGACCATCGCCAATCGGCTGGCCGAATATCGCGCCAAGACGCTCCCTGTGGCCGAATACTACGCTTCGCAGGGGAAACGCCACACAGTCGACGGCCTCGGCACCATCGAAGAGATTGCCGCCCGCATTCGCGCGTTGCTCGACTAACCCTCGCTCCAACAAGCATCATGCCCCCACCGATGGCCACTGTGCCGCCGCTGGGGGCATTCTACTGGATGGTTGCTGGTTAGGCCACCGTGCGTTGTTGCAGAAAACGAAGGCTGGCGTGAATCAAGCGATACGACACTTCATCTCGCTCGGCAAAGGCCACCGCCTGGCGGTAATCTGCCCAAAGAGCTTCAATCTTCGGGCTTGCAAGCCAACCCTCACGGTGGCGAAAATCAAGTGCTTGAGCAGCATTTAGGAGTTCGATGGCAAGCACACGCTCGGTGTTGTTGCACACTTGCTGGCATTTGGTGGCTGCGTTGCCACCCATGCTGACGAGGTCCTCCTGGTTCTGACTGCTGGGGATGCTGTCCACCGAGCAGGGGGTGCAAAGCTGCTTGCTCTGGCTGACAATGGAGGCCGCGGTATACTGCGGTATCATAAAGCCGCTGTTAAGCCCAGGCTCGGCAGCCAAGAAGCTCGGCAGTCCGCGCCGCCCGTCGATCAACTGGTAGGTGCGTCGCTCGCTGATGGCTCCCAGTTCGGCCACCGCTATGGATAGGAAGTCCAGCACCATAGCCAACGGTTCGCCATGGAAGTGGCCACCGCTGATGACCATATCCTCCTCGGGCAGCACAATAGGGTTGTCGGTAGTGGAATTGATTTCCACCTCCACCACCTCGGCCACATGCCGCAGCGTGTCCTTTGCTGCGCCGTGCACTTGCGGTGCGCAGCGGAAGCTGTAGGGGTCCTGCACATGCTCCTTGTGGCGAGCCATGATGGTGCTTCCTTCGAGCCAAGTCCGCACCGCAGCCGCCGTCTCGAGCTGCCCCTGATGTGGGCGCACCCGATGCAATGCCTCGAAAAAAGGCTCGATGCGCCCATCGAATGCCTCAAGGCTCATACTCAAAATCATATCGGCCTGACGGCTCAACTGGTGAGCTTTGAGCAGACACCACACCGCATGGGCACTCATGAACTGCGTGCCATTGAGCAACGCCAGCCCCTCCTTGCTCTGCAGCGCGATGGCGTTCCACCCCTTTTCGGCATAGACCTCCTGCACGTCGCACCTCCGCCCTTTATAGTCCACTTCTCCAATTCCCAGCACCAGCGGCAGGGCAAGGTGAGCCAATGGGCAGAGGTCGCCGCTGGCACCGAGGCTCCCCTGGCGATAGACCACTGGTAGCACCCCTTCGTTGTAGCAATCCACCAGCCGCTGCACAGTGGCGAGCTGTGCGCCGCTGTATCCGAAGCTGAAGTTCTGCACCTTCAGCAGCAACATCAGCCTGACCACCTCGGCATCCACCTCCTCGCCCACTCCGCAGGCGTGGCTCATCACCAGGTTTTTCTGCAGCTGCGACAATTGTTCACCATCGATGCTGATGTTGCAGAGCGAACCGAAGCCAGTCGTTACGCCATATATCGGTGCCTCGGGGTGATTCGCCTTGCGGTCGAGGTAGTCGCGGCACTGCACGATACGCCGCTGGGCCTCGTCGCCCAGCTCAAGGGTGGCTTGTTCAGCAATGATTTCACCTATTTTTTCAATCGTAAGTCTCTGATTGGGGTCTATCGTATGTGTCATATTGCAGCTGTTTGGTTTGCCTTGAAAAGCAACGAGGCACATACCCTACGTCATCGCCGTCTCGGGTTATGTGCCTCGCTGTACCATTTTATGCACACTCTCTGTGGGCACGGGCATCAACTCTCCAGATGAGCCTTTGCCTTGGCGGCAATGTCGTCGTCCACCAGTATGCGACCGCAGTTTTCGCAGACGATGACTTTCTTGTGCATCTTGATTTCCATCTGACGCTGCGGCGGGATGCTGCTGAAGCAGCCGCCACACGACCCGCGGTCAATTTGCACCACGGCCAATCCGTTGCGTGCCGACTCGCGGATGCGCTTGTAGCCAGCCAAATAGCGGTCGTCGATATACTGCGCTTGCTCCTTCGACTTCTCTGCCAAACGGGCTTCGTCCTTCTCGGTCTCGGCGGTGATGGAGGTCAGTTCCTCGCGCTTGGCGTCAAGGTCTTTCAGCCTGTTTTCTTTCAAAAGCTTGGCAGCCTCAATGTGCTGCTTGAGTTCCTTGACGTGGGCTTGCCCCTCTTTGTTCTTGCGCTCGCAGAGCTCTATCTCCAAGGTTTGGAACTCCACTTCCTTGTTGAGCGACTCATATTCACGGTTGTTGCGTACGTTCTCCTGCTGTTTTTGGTACTTCTTGATTTGCTCACCGTGGTCTACGATCTCGGCGTTGCGTGCCTTGATGGCTGCTTCCGTCTCCTTAATCTCGGCGGTATAGTTCTCAATACGTGTGTCGAGGCCAGCCACCTCGTCCTCTAAATCTTGCACCGCCTGCGGCAACTCGCCTCGGATGATTCTAATCTTGTCAATCTCGCTGTCCACACACTGCAATGTGTAGAGTGCCACCAAGCGCTTTTCAATCGCTTGATCCACTTCGGGACGCAATATTACCTGCGCCTCTTGAGCTTCGGCTGCCGCCTTTTTTGCACTGACTTTCTTTGCCATATACGATAATATATTGTTCTGTTTTGCAACTATATGTAACTGACTATGCTCCCTTGCACGCCAGAAATACGGCATGCAAAGTTACTAAATTTATTTGATACCGTGCGGAAAATAATTTCCTTGGCAAACTGTTCGCTTTCATAGTGCCCTATATCGGCCAACACCAGCTGGCCTTCGGCACGCTGAAAGTCGTGGTACTTCAAGTCGGCTGTCATGTAAAGGTCGGCTTTGGCTGCTATGGCCTCTCCAATGAGGAACGCCCCGCTGCCACCGCATATCGCCACTCGCTTTACCTTTCGGTTGGCTTCGTGGGGCGAGGTTCTGACCAATGGCAATCCCAACCGCGACTTTACCAGCTGCAAGTACTCATCGCAGTCCACCTCGCTTGCGAGCATTCCCACCATTCCTGCACCTATATCCTCGTGGCCTTTCAATGGCTTAAGCACCTTCCCCTCCGAGATGCCCAACACCTCGGCCAACACGCCGTTCACCCCCTCGGGCAGGTTGTCGAGGTTGGTATGCGCAGCGTAGACCGATATGCCCGCTCGTGCCAATGCCATCACCATTCGCCCCTGAGCAGTGCCACTGGTCAGCCGCTTCACGCCGCCGAATAGAAAGGGATGGTGTGTAACCACCAAGTTCATCCCCAGCTCCACAGCCTCGGCAACCACCGCTTCGGTTAAGTCCACCGCCACCAACGCCCCTCGGTAATCTGCCTCGGCCTCGCCAAAAAGGAAGCCCGAGTTGTCATACTCCTCTTGGTATTCAGGATGAAACATCCCGTCCAAATAATCCGTAACCTCTTTTATCTTCATCTTTCTGCAATGTTACTCCATTGATTGTTATTCCCCGTATCGTGCAAACAGATGCTCCAATTCCTCGTTGGTGTTGATCACTGCCACCTTCTCCCTCAGCTCGCTGTGAGACGCAAAGTCGAGCCTCCGCAGCACTCCACCCGCCACTCGCATCAGCTGAGCACGGCCAATGCAGGGGTTTTCCGTAGCATATTGTGCCAGTGCTTTTGCCTTGCTCACATTGTCATCACGGCCAGGGTCGTGAGGTTCTAAAATGTCTACAATGTAATCCCCACCCTCTACTCTGCGAACAATCAGGAAGTCGGGGTAAAATAGTTTCTTCACCCCATTGTGGATATGGTATAATGCCAGTGCCTCTGTGCCACGCGAGGGATTGCGGTACCAGCAGCGGAAATCTCCTCTTTTCTGCTCCTCCTCAATCACCTTCTTCTCCCATCCATTCAGTTTGATGCGGGCAATTCCCGTCTGGTCGTCACCAAACAGGTGGTCGGTGTATTCATCGCCTTCGCTGTCATTCCTAAACAGAACATTCTTGCTCAGATTAAACGGCGTTTCCGACACTTCGGCACTGTCGCGCGTAATGTTCCTGTATTGCGTCTTCAGCGTGTCGGAAAGGCGGGTTGTTTTTTGGCGATAGGCATCGTTCAGCTTGTGGTACTCTGTCTTCGCGTAGTCGTATAGCTGTGCCATCTGCTCGTTGTCGCAAACGAATAGGATCACATCGGCCATATAGCTGCCCACAGCATCGGGGTTATCGTGTTTTCTCCCGTAGGCGTAGGCGATGCCCTCGTTGCCCAGCTGTTTTTCCGCCATCCGCAACTGCAATTCAATATCCCTGCCAGTCTCTGAAAACAGATTTCTTACCGGCGCTGTTTTCAGCTGCTCACCGAAGGCATCATATACGTTGGCAAACATCTCGAAACTGACCACCCCCTCTTTGAGCTTTGCATACCGCTCCGTAGTCTTTAATCGCTGGATATAGTTGTGCATCCTATCGACGATGTCATTGACCGTCTTCTCCCTCGCACGGACATCCAATCCCGATATCAGCAGAAAGCGTCCCAACGCGAATAGCGAGACGAGATAATTGTTCTGCTGATATTGCCGCACCTGGTAGCTCGGCAAGGCCAAGTCGTTGATGAAATCAATGATTCGCCCACGGTCAATGCCCTCTTCTTCGAGCATTAGGGATGTTTGGAGACCAGGCTTTGAGGTTCTTTTCTGATTATTCTGATTAATCAAATTAATCGGATTATCTGGAATATCCACCCTCCCGGGTAGGTCAAACAGCGTCGGGCCACTGCTGCTGTCGGCTCTCTGCCTGTGGCGAATGGGCTGCTTGGACGTGAGCCACACATACGACCCATGTTCTATCTCGTCGCCAATAACGTCGGTGGGCAGTTCACCTCCCTCTTCGTTCTGCAATTCATCAACCACCGACTTCACCCTCTCGGCATCGAAATGCGGCAGGAAGAGCTGCACATCGTTCAGCATGTCGTCTACCATGATGCGCTGGTGGATGGGTGTGCGCACCATACGTCCCAGCAGCTGGGCAATCGCAGTAACATCCACATAGCGGCGAAACGACATCATCGTTTCAGCCCGTGGGCAATCCCAACCAGTGGAAAGCGTCTCTTTGAAGAATACCACGCGCACCAGTCGGTCGTCCTGTATCTTCGATGGCTCCAAGTAGGGCACCTCAAGGCCACCTATGGTCACCACACCCCTAGTGTCGCCAAAGGCATGCACCACCTCTCCTTTCTCAAACTTGAACCCCGACCGCTCCTCAATCTTTGCCAAGCACTCGTCAAGGTTGGTTTCCGACAAGTTGCCCCTTGCTCCGTTGAGCACTTGGACTACAAACACTGGCCTTACCAGACTCTGGTGCTGCTCGCGACAGAATGTCTCCCAATGCTGGCACTTCTGCAGCCACTCATCGGTGGCGGCTTGCAACACGGCCAAGTCCTTCTGTTCACTGGCTTCTTTGGGGTAGTAGATGATTACCCTGTCTTTCAGCAATCCCGACGAGCGTACATCGCTGGGCGACACGCGTACAGGACGGTTGGTGGCCGAGGAGTTCTTCACCAGCTGGCTGAAGCGCTCGATGGTGGCCGACATGCCTATCACTACCGGTACCGGGGGCAATCCGTCCTTTTCGCTGCCGAAGATGAACTTCTGCATGATGGTGGTGGCACGGCCAGCATCGTTGCCTCGCATCCCGCGATGGGCTTCATCGATGATGAAATAGAGCTTGTCGGCCTTGTCGTGTATTGTGTTGGCAAGGGTCTCCCAGATGGTGTATTGCCGGCTGTCGGAGTGCTGCGTCAGGTTGCTGCTCTTACTCAGTTTCTGGGTGTTGAGGAAGTAGATGTGCCCTTCCTCCAATGTCTCACGGTCGAAGCTGTCGTCGCTGACGACCACACATTGGTTAATCTTGATTTTGTCGGCTTTGGTGTCGATCTTCTCTCTCGACTGCAGGTTCAGCTCGGGCGAGTCGCTCAGCCACACGAAGATGGCGTCGGGCTGCTCCATATACTGCTCTGTGCCACAGAGGATGTCCTCTATCAGCGAGGCCATGATGATGGTCTTGCCGGCGCCGGTGGGTGCCGTGAACGACACCACCTGGTTCAGGTGGCTCTCCCTGTATTCGTTGTGGGCAGCGGCGCAATGCTGGCGCAACTGCACCAGCGCCCGCTTCTGGAATGTTATCAGTTCGTCAATCATTGCCTATCTTCTATTATGTCACTTTTCCAATATTCCTCTCACCATCTTGCGCAAGTCTTCTTTGTTCGGAAGGAAAAGCTCATATTTCGAAACAAAGAGGTTGGAATCCATCCCGTATGTTGCATATTCAACCATCAGTTCGTCTTTGTAGTGGCTCAGTATAATGCCTATCGGGGGATTGTCTCCCTCCACGTTTTCTTCCTTGGCGAAATAGCCCAAATACATATTCATCTGTCCGATATCCTTATGCTTTACCGCTCCGCGTTTGATGTCTATCAGAACAAAACATCGCAGTATCCTATGGTAGAACACAAGGTCGATATGGTAATGTACATTGTTGATGGTAAGTCCGTATTGTCGCTGCACGAACGTGAATCCCTTGCCCAGTTCCAACAGAAACATCTGCATATTGTCAATCAACCTCTCCTCCAACTCCTTCTCTTTGTACCGTTTCTTATCTTGCAAGCCTATGAATTCCAGCGTGTATGTGTCTTTTACCACATCTTCTGCCGTCTGCACCTGTTGCCCTTTTTGCGCCAGCATCAGCACACCTTCCTTGTCTTTGCTCATGGCCAGCCGCATAAATAGCCCGCTCTCTTTCTGCCTGTGCAGCACACGGGCCGTCCACCCCTCGGCAATGCACTCTTTCTCGTAGAATTCGCGTTCCAGCGGGTCTTCTATGGTCACCAGTTCACAGATATGCGACCAGGTCAATTTTTCAGACATCTGAAAAATCTGAGGCGATTTGTCAGATGTCTGAAAAATCGGATACATCAGGTAGAACTTGCGCATATTGTTCAGGTTAGGATGGCTATACCCCCGTCCGACTCTCGCCCTCAGTATCTTGGCCAGATTCGACAATAGGGCTGTCCCGTATTTGGCTCGTCGGTTCCCTTCCTGCTCAAATTCCACAATATGCTGACCTATTTTCCAATAGGTTGTTTTCATTATCTCGTTGATGCTGACGGCCAACGCCTGCTTACCCTCCTCTATCACCTGCACTATTTTGTCGGCCAGCGACACCAATTCAGCATCCGGCAGCTTTACATCGGTCTTCACAAGTTTATTGCTCATCCTTAAATTCCCTTTCTATTATTGTCTCGGCGTGTTGATTCTGAAGTTGTCCAAGTAGTCGCGGTAGAGCTGGCACGTCTGCCGCCGGGGGAAGCAGCGGCTCATCTCGCGGTACATCGTGTCGCTGTCCACCACAAGGTACACCGTGCGGACGGCGTCCTGCGCCTCGACCTCCGCCAGGAACTCGCCGAAATACTTTTCGTCGGTCAGCACGGCGAAGCGGTTCTCCGACAGCACCAGCATCGGTGGCACCTGGTCCGATTCTAACCGTGGGCATCGCCCCTCGGCTCCCGCCTTCATCCATAGCAGCGGCAGCAGTTCGCGGAACTGGCGACCCAGGGCCACCTGCGTCTTGTCGAGGAAGTTCAGCTTGAAGAAGGCGCAGTTGGCCGCGAAACCCTCGCTTAGTGGGCGACGCCTCCGAGCGTCGTCAGCATTGCCAGCGATGCCTTTCTCACCAGCCTCTTCATCTTCATTGTTGCGACGCTTGGAAGCGTCGCCCACTAAGTATTCGCCCTTCAGCGGCTCGCCGTTCACATCGTGCCCCTCTATCGAGCAGACGGTGCGCGGCCAATTCACGTAGCGGGCAATGCCCCATCGCTCCCATTCCTCGTCGCCAGGCTTGAAGCCCCGCTTGGTCAACGTCTTGGCCTCCTGCTCGCTCACCTCGTTGTTCGTCACCATAATGCAGCGGCGGTTGCCACCATCCTCTGCATTCAGCAGGTTCACCGCGTGGAGCGTTGTGCCGCTGCCAGCAAAGAAATCCACAATCAAGGCGTTAGGCTTGTTGGCAACAAAGAAACGGATGGTGTCGTGGACGGCATAGAGGGATTTGGGGAAATTAAACCGCTTACCAATCATAGAGGAGAGAATTGTTGTACCATAAGTTTCTGCATTATGAGACTGCATATTCCATACCCTTTTGGGTGGAGTTGTTCCCGTTTCACAATACTTTGCTTTTATGGAACCATCATTATTATATCCTAATGTAGTAGCACTTCCATTCTCAATGTCCTCAATAGTGCCTTCGGGAAGATAGTACACGGTACCTATTTCTTTTTGTTCATTCCAATTAACCTTCAAATATCCTTTTCCCCAGTTTATAACAGCCTGTTTCTGCTGTAAACTCCATAATCTCTCGTCGCCCTCTTTACTTAGAGGCCAAAGAGCTATACAATTGTCCGGAATGATAACGGTGTTTCTATCTATCCCTTGAGGAAGAACTTCACCAATAGAATGAATATTACCTGTTTTCTTGTCAACAAAAATTGGATAAAATTGATTGGGCCTTGATTCTCGAACTGCCTGGGGCGCTCTCCGTCTAAATCCCAACCATTCGATGCTTCTATTTGACTCCTTCTTTATATCAGAATCCAACATGTTATATTCAAATGGAGTCAGTTTGGATTGCCCCAGTTCAATAATAAAAATGTATTCTTCCACTCTTGAAAACTGTCCTGCTCTCACAACGCCTTTTGCACTAATTACACTCGTCACCATCTGCATCCTTGCTTCCGGAAACAGTTCTTCCAACAGGCATCCCAGATGCAGGTATTCTTTTTCGTCGATGGTGACGATAAGCACAGAGTCCTTCGGGTTCAGCAGCTCCTTGGCCAACAGCAGGCGGCGCTTCATCATCGAGAGCCACTTGGAGTGGCGGTATTGGTCGGAACTGTCGACATAGTCGTTGTTGTACTTCCAGTCGCGGGCACCCGTGTTGTAGGGCGGGTCGATGTAGATGCAATCCACCTTGCCGGGATAGAGATAGGCCAACAGCTGCAAGGCGTAGTAGTTGTCTGCCTCTATCAGCGTATGCCAATAGTGGGGCAGGCCTCCGAGCCTGCCGATAGAGCTGTTGGATGCTGATTTGCCGTCAGGCTCGGAGGCCTGACCTACTACCTCATCCATCAGCTCAAGGCTGGGGTATATCGGCCCCAGGTCGAGCCCCTCCGGCTGATGATCCTCAAACACCAGGCCGAACTTCTTCTGCCCGAGCAGACGCTTCAGCTCGGCCTCGATTCGCTGCCGCAGCTCGGCATCCTCTATCTTGGCTATTAGGTCGTTGATTGCAGCCATATAAAATCACGTAGCATTTAAGGTTTGAGACTGCAAAAATAAGAAATATTTCCCAATCGGCCAAATCTGCCGCCCCGAAGCCCTCGGCGTGGTGCCACGGCATGAGCCCTCGGGCGAGTAGTCCGCAGCTCGACCGCCCCCGTCTCCCCTCCCCTGCCTCTCTCCGTCCTGGCCCCCTCCGCTTCTCACCCCTCCATCACCCTATTTTCCCCACCCCAACACCTGCCCAACGCCTACCCATCTCCTACCCCGGAAAAGGATGGGTAGGAGATGGGTAGGAGATGATAAGGCGTTGGTAAGGAGATGGTCACTTTAAGAGGCTGACAGCCAGCGAATTGTGATCATCTCCTACAAAAGTTACAATTTGCTGCAAATCAACCACTTGCAAAATGGCCCAAAAATGGCATTTTCGGGAATAGGAAGGGGGATTTTGGGGGGCAGAAGATGCCGACGGAGGTGCATCGCCGGAGGAACGATTGACCACCAACGGAGGGTCGATTGACCACCAACGGAGGGTCGATTGATTACCGACGGAGGGTCGATTGACCACCAATGGAGGGATGATTGACCACCAATGGAGGGTCGATTGATTACCGACGGAGGGTCGATTGACCACCAATGATGGGGTACTAATAATCTTATAGGCCACCTATGCGGCTGGGGAAAAAGAGCAGCGGTAGGGCAGCGGAGAGGTGGTGGGGGGCGGGGTGGTTAGAGTTGGTCGATGAGTTGGCGGAAGCGGTCGCCACGCTCCTCGAAGTTGCGGAAGGCGTCGTAGCTGGCGGCGGCGGGCGAGAGGAGGACGGTGCCGCCGGCTGGGGTGTTGGCAGCGCACCAGCTGACGATTTGCTGGTAGTCGTCGGCCACGAGGCATTCGAGCTGCAGGTCGGGGCAGAGCTGCTTCATGCGGCGGCCAGCGGCGCCGACAAAGACCACGCGCCCGACCCGCTGGCTGCGCAGGAGGGGGACGAGGGGCGAATAGTCGATGCCGCGGTCGAAGCCGCCGAGGATGAGGGTGCTGACTCGGCCGAGGGCGCTGACGGCGGCGAGGGTGGCTTCGGGGATGGTGCTGATGCTGTCGTCGTACCAAGTGAGGCCTGCCTTTTCGCCGATGCGTTCCATTCGGTGGCGCAGGCCGACGAAGGTGGCGAGGCGGGCGGCGAGCTGCTCGGGGTCGAGGCAGCCGATGGCACGGGCCACGCGTGTGGCCACCAGGGCGTTGGCTCGGTTGTGCTCGCCCGCCAGCGGGCAGGCGCGGAGGAGCTGCTCCTCGCCCGGGGCGAGGGCGGCAAGGCTGCAGGGATGGAGGCTACCGCGGAGGCTACTGCCGACGCGTGCGATTTCGGAGGCGAGCTCGGGGTTGTCGGCCGAGAAGTAGAGGCTGTCGGTGGGCGATTGGTGGAGGGCTATTTGGAGCTTGGCCTGCTTGTAGGCGGGGTAGCCGTCGTAGTGGTCGAGGTGCTCCTGGAAGAGGTTGAGGAGGACGGCGGTGCGTGGCGAGCGGTGGAGGATTTCGAGCTGGTGGCAGCTCAATTCGGCCACGACGAGGCTCGTGGGCGAGAGGCTGTCGAGGATGTCGAAGAGTGGGATGCCGATGTTGCCGGCCAGGAGGCTGCCGGGGAGGAGGTGGTGGATGAGGCTGGCGGTGGTGCTTTTGCCCTTGGTGCCAGTGATGCCGATGGTCTGGTCGGCGTAGACTTGGAGGAAGAGGTCGGTCAGCGAGGTGAGGCGTGGGCGCGCGCTGGGGGGGATGATGCGGGTCGGGACGCCGGGGCTTTTCACAATGAGGTCGTAGGCCTCGGTGGCCATGGCGGCGATTTGGGCGTTGCCGTCGGCGATGTCGTAGTTGGCTTCGGGGAGCAGCCGCTGGAGCAGCCGCTCGGTGCTTTGCCCCTCGCGGCCATGGCCGGCGATGAGCAGGCGGCGGCCTTCGAGGAGTGATTTCAGTTGGTCTTGGCGGTACATGCTTTCTGTAGGATTTCGCGCTCGCGCGGGGTGAGGTTGCCGATGGGTGCGAGGAGGGCGAGGTCGGCTTGCGGCACGCCTTCGTCGAGGAACGGAAGCCCCTGCAGCAGGGCGGGACGGCCGCCAGCAAACCAGCGGCTGCTGGCCATGGCGAGGGCTTGGCGCACTTCGGCCACTGTGCCTACGCACTCGAAGGGCTTGGTCGGCGCCAAGCCGGCGAGCTGCAGCATCACGGGGCGGAGGCTCGCGTCGGCGAGCATATCCTTGCCAAAGAGCGCGGCGAGCCGCTCGGGGGGAAGGAAGGGCGAGAGGATGAGGTAGGCGAAGAGGCACTTGGCGCAGTGGCCGCACCAGGAGTCGGTACGGCTGCCGGCGTTGCAGGAGCGGAACACCTCGTGGTAGGGGGTGAGACGGCTGAAGAGCATAGCGATTTGCAGCTCGGAGAGCGGGCGGAGGAGGCTGAAATAGCGGAAGGCGGGGGAGCTGGCGTAGCGGCGGAAGTCGTCCTCGAAGTCGAGGCTCTTGCTATACTGGTGGTTGACGGCGGTGCCGGCCACAGTGCTTTCGTTGGCGGAGCTTTCGTTGCTCAAGGCCACTTGGCTGATGCCGGAGAGGCGGGCGGCGAGGCGGGTGTAGAAGGCGAGCATGGCCGAGAAGGGGGTGTGGCCGTTGAGGTAGCCGCGGCGGTTGAGGTCGAGCAAGGCGGGGTCGATGGTGCGGCGGATGACCAGCACCTCACCCATCGGGAAGCCTGCCGTGCGGGCACAATCGCGTGTGGCGCCGCGGGGGTTCATAATCAGCGGACGCACGCGGCTGCCGGCGCGGCGGAGCAGCTCGAGGCTGACCACCGAGTCCTTGCCGCCGCCGATGGGTACAAGGTAGGTGCTGGCATCGGCTGCGGAGGTGGCTTGGGTTGATGCCTGCGGAGTGGTAGCAGAACAGTGGGGTCCGCCGTGGGCGATGATGGTGAGGAAATCGTCGGTCGGAGCAGCGATAGCGTTGGTGAAGAAGAACTCGCCGAGGCCGAGCCGATAGAGCTTCTTCCAGAAAGCGATGGCCTCGGCATCCAGTGTGCCGCAGCCGACACGCAGTGTGGGTGGGCAGGCGGATTTCCAGTAGCTTATGGTCTCCACCATCCCGATGTCGAACACCAGGCGATCCAGCTCATCGGGCGGGAGGTCGCGCGAGAGCCAGGGGCGGGATTCGATGCAGGCTGTGGGGTGGAACTCAATGTCGCCCATGCGGAAGTCGAAGCGAAGGTGCAGCCCGTCGGTGTCGAAAGCGTAGTGGTAGCCTTCATAATCGAAGACGGGGTATTGCCGCCGAAGGGCGGCGTATTGGCCGTTGTTGTCCATCATAGCATCATAACGCACCCCCTGGTTCGGATATTGCCCCGGGGGCATTTAAGGCACACGAAAAAAAAACTTGCGGCCAATAGGCAATAAAGTGGGGAGGGGTGCGTTTGGAGATAAGGAAATATCAATAATGCATATGCCAGTATTGTTCATATTCTTTGGAATGCGTTTCCAGTTCTACTCCAACGACCACGAGCCGATACACGTCCACGTGGTTGCTGGAAAAGGCAAAACGGCACGCAAGGCCAAGTTCAATGTACTGCCCGAGGTACACCTCGTGGAAAACGATGGTCTCAAAGCCAACGAACTGAAGATGGCAGAAATGGTGGTGATAGAAAATCGGGAAATCATCATCAGGCAGTGGCACTCATTTTTTGAATAACCGAACAGAACCGATTAGGATTATGGCGATAAACGTGAATAAAGTGTGGGTTGACAGGGATTATGTACACATACTGACCGACCAGGCGCAGGAACTACGGGAATGCATTGCCAACTATCCTCGCCTGCGGCAGGCTTCCGACGATGATTTGCAAAACTATGATACAGACCGCTTCGGAATCAGCTGGCGATCACTTGACGAAGACCTGTGCTTTGAGTACTTTACCCCCTTGGCATAATAGCATTAGGGAGGAAAAACCATATAGCGAGAAACTATAATGCCACTCGTATCACCAGCCTACGAATAGAATATGCCAGAACGTATACCCAATCAGGCGAGTCCCTTTTCCGGCCTCGCCACCGCCGAGAAAGAGGCACTCTACCGCGAGGCCACTGCCCTACTGACCGAGGAACGAAGGCAGACATTTGACCGACTGGCTGCCTTGCGGACGCGCCACGTCAGCGTGCTGCTCGAGGATGTCTACCAGGCCCACAATGCAGCGGCGGTGCTGCGCTCGTGCGACTGCTTCGGGGTGCAGGATGTTCATGTGGTGGATGCCCACAATCCGTTCAAGCCGGCAAGCGATGTGGCGGTGGGGAGTGCCAAGTGGGTGGATTACTACCGCTACGGGTCGATACAGGATGCCTACGCTGCCCTGCACGCCAAGGGCTACAGGATAGTGGCCACCCTGCCGCATGAGCACGACCAGATGATAGGCGAGCTCGACATCAGTAGGCCCACGGTGCTGGTGTTCGGCACCGAGCTGACAGGCCTGACGCAGGAGGCTATAGCGGGAGCCGATGCCTACGTGAAAGTCCCCATGTACGGCTTCACCGAGAGCTTCAACATCTCGGTATGTGCTGCCTTGTCGCTCTTCTCGCTCACCGAGCGGATGAGGCATAGCGGCGAGGTGGAATGGCGGTTGGATGCCGATGCCCAGCTCGACCTCAAGCTGCATTGGGCGATGCACAGTTTGCGCGACGGCGAGGCCACCATGCAGGCACTCCGAGAGCGAATCATTGGCCAAAAGGGACGCAATTGAGGTGCCAGGGAAGCCTGTGCCGAAAAAAAAAATGAGTAAAAAAGTAGAAAAATTTGGTGGAGAAAGAAAAAGTGTGTAACTTTGCAACTGATTTGAATGGCCAGTAGCGGAATGTTGATGCTCTTTTTGCACTGGAAGTCAAACAGATAAGGATAGAAAAAACAAAATAGTCATGGCAAAGAAAAATAAAGATGCACGTGTGCAGGTCATCTTGGAGTGCACCGAGCAGAAGAACAGCGGGGTGGCAGGTATGAGCCGCTACATCACCACCAAGAACAAGAAGAACACTCCCGAGCGCTTGGAGCTTAAGAAGTACAATCCCTTCTTGAAGAAAGTAACGGTTCACAAAGAAATCAAGTAGAAAAATAGGAGACGTAGACTATGGCAAAAAAAGTTGTTGCAACCCTTAAGACGCAGACTGGCAAGAGTTATGCGAAGGTGATACGAATGATGCGCTCGGAGAAGACTGGGGCATACATGTTCAAAGAGGAAATTGTGCCGTCGGACAGCGTGCAAGAGTACCTTAAGAAGAAGTAAACAGGACATTTCAGTCGTTTTTTCATTTTTCCACTGCCTTCTGCCCGAGGGCAGTGGTTTTTTGCGTGCCTCAAAAGTTGGCCAGGAGCAATAAAATTCTTGCAGGATTTCAAAAAAAGGTGTAAATTTGCAGGGTTGAAACCCATTGTTCAATAACCGCTAACAACTGCATAATCATGAAGAAATACGACCCGGCCACAGCCATTCAGCGCCTTGATGCCAGCGATTCCAACCGTGGAGTCAACCCCGCCATCAGCGATAGTGCCACGTTCACCTTTCCAGAAGCTCACCTGATGACAGAGACGTTCCACGGCGAGACGGAGGACTACTACCTCTACAGCCGCCATTGGAACCCCACCAACCGTGCACTATGCGCAGCATTGGCCGCTATGGAAAGGACAGAGGCTGCGTGGGTAACTGGGTCGGGCTTGGCTGCTATCACCTGTGCCTTGATGCACGAAGTGGAGGCAGGCGACCGCATCGTGGCCAGCATGACCACCTACGGTGGCACATTTGCCTTCATGGCCAACTACTTGAAAAAGTTCGGTGTGGAAACAGTATTTGTCAATATGCAGGACCTTGATGCTGTGGAGCAAGCACTTGCCACCACCAAACAAGTGAAGGTGGTCTACACCGAGACAATGAACAACCCCCTGCTCCGCATCGCCAATATTCCGCAGTTGAGCCAAATGGCACACAAAGCGGGAGCGAAACTGATAGTGGACAACACTTTCACCCCCATGATATTCAGCCCCTGCCAATTGGGGGCCGACATCACGGTGTACAGCATGACCAAATACATCAACGGGACAAACGACTGCGTGGCTGGTGCCATCTGCGGCAGCAAGGAATATATCAACAGCCTTGCCGACCCGAGTACTGGTACGTGTATGCTCCTCGGGCCAGTGCTTGACCCCTTGCGCAGTGCCTCCATACTGAAGAATTTGCACACACTGCATATCCGCATGAAAAAGCACGGCGAAAACGCCATGTACTTGGCTCAAAGGTTCAAAGAAGTGGGGTTCAAATACAACTATCCCGGCCTGCCCGAACATCCCGACTATGCACTCTTCTCCAGCATGATGAACGAAGGCTTTGGCTATGGCGGAATGATCAGCATCGATATGGGGACAGCCGAGGCAGCCAACCGCATCATGGAGATTATGCAAGAGAAAGGTGTGGGCTACCTGGCCGTGAGCCTCGGCTACTTCAAGACCCTCTTCAGCAACAGCGGAAAGAGCACCAGCAGCGAAGTGCCCGATGAGGTGCAGAAGAAGATGGGGATGAGCGAAGGACTCATACGCTTCAGCATGGGGCTTGACAACGACATCGAGTCCACATTCCAACTGATTAAAGAGAGCGTGGAGGAAAGTCGCCGCTAACAAACAACACAAGATGAAACGAATAGCAATCATACTCAGCGGCTGTGGCAACCGCGATGGCAGCGAACTGCAGGAGAGTCTCTCCCTGATGCTGGCCATAGACCGTCGCGGGTGGGAATACCAATGCTTTGCCCCCGAGGGGATGCTGGAAGTGGTTCCCCACATCGAGGTTGAAGACGATGAAGAGGAAGGAACAATCGTGGACATGGAGCAGCGCGATATCTTTGCAGAAAGTGCAAGGGTGGCCAGGGGCAACCTGCTGCCGATGGAGCGCTACTCGCCCTCCGACTATGATGCACTGGCGCTGCCCGGTGGCATGGGGGCGGCACGCAACCTTTCCACCTACGCTTTCGATGGCCCACGGATGACGGTGGTAGACAGCGTGGCCGATGCCATCCTCGCCACCTACCGCGCTGAAAAGCCGCTGCTCGCTATGTGCATAGCCCCAATGGTGGTGGCCAAAGTGCTGGGTCGATACGAAGTGAAACTCACCCTCGGCAATACCGATAACCAAGCCTCTGAAGTGGCTCGACAATTAGGTTGCCACACAGAAGAATGCAGCTCCACCGCCGTCTGCGTGGACGAAGAGCACAAAGTGCTTACCACACCAGCTTATATGGTAGCCTCGCGGATTAGCGAAATATTCGATGGCGCAGAGAATCTCGTTGCCCGACTCGCAGAAATGCTCGGTCAATAAATAAAAAGCATGTCTCCACACAATAATAATAGCCAACAGCGGTTATAGAAAGTAGACATTAGATAGGGATTGCCTCCTTAGTTCAACGGATAGAACGGAAGTTTCCTAAACTTTAGATGAGGGTTCGATTCCCCCAGGGGGTACAACGGCAACTGAAAACCAATCAGTTGCCGTTTATGTGAATACAAAATGAATACAACGGACAAATCTCTGAGACTGTTTAAATTTCATTTGAATAATTTGTTAAGGAGAAGCATGATGAACGAAGTCTGTAGCATAGCGAGGGCGGAATCAGAGAAGAACTCGAAGTCCAGCGCCAGCCGTCGGCAGTTCTCAATCCAGGAGAAAGTCCGCTCGACAATCCAACGTTTGGGTAAGATCTGGAACTTCTTCGAGGATTCATCGGGTCGCAACACCACAGACAGTTCCCAGCCATACTTTTTCGCCAACTGCGCCAAATCATCGCCCCTGTACCCACCGTCGGCAAGAATCTTCTTGAGCCTTGGATATTTGTATGCAAGATTTTCAAGCACCTTCTTGGCTCCGACACCATCAAAGATATTTGCCGCATGAATCACTATTGCCAAAGGAAGCCCAAGCGTGTCGGTCACAATGTGCTCTTTGCGACCCTTTATCTTCTTGTTGCCGTCTATGCCACGGTCAGCATCGACGTGGTGAGAGGTCTTGACGCTGCGGGAATCTATTATCCCGAGACTCGGACTCTCGTCCCTTCCTGCCGCTTTTCTGACCTCGCCGACAAGCACGGACAATATTTCCTCGAAAGTTCCGTTATTCTTCCACTTACGAAAGTAATAATATACCAGGTTCCACGGAGCAAAATCCTTCGGCAGCATACGCCACTGGCAACCGGTCTTGACAACATAGAACATAGCGTTAAATATCTCACGGAGAGAATATTTGCGCTTGCGTTCAACAAGTTCTATGTACGAAGTAATCATCTGCCACTGCTTATCAGTGACGTTGGTTGGATAAGATGTCATAACTTTGAAGTTTTGGAATCACTTTACAAAGTTACGAATAATTATTCAATCAACGCACTGATATTTAATAATTTAACTAACAATTTTATTAACAATAATCATTGTCTCTTAACCTTTTTATCGAATAAAATTT
>JAFTBM010000022.1 GCA_017455205.1 Bacteroidales bacterium | reverse complement strand
GAAGTGCGATAACTTCACTTGGCACGGCATCACCTACACCACCACACCCACCACTGCACCCACCTACACCCACACCAATGCCACAGGCTGCGACAGTGTAGTAACACTCCACCTCACCATCAACTACAGCAACGCAGGCGACACCTTCGCCGTCAAGTGCGATAACTTCACCTGGTACGGCACTACCTACACCGCAACACCTGCCACTGCACCCACCTACACCCACACCAATGCCACAGGCTGCGACAGCGTAGTAACACTCCACCTCACCATCAACCACAGCAACACTGGCGACACCACCGCCGTAGAGTGCAACCAATTCACTTGGCATGGCAACACCTACACCGCCACACCCGCCAACGCGCCCATCTATAACCACACCAATGCTGCAAACTGCGACAGCATAGTAACCCTACACTTGACTATTAACAACTCCAACACTGGCGACACCACCGCCGTAGAGTGCAACCAATTCACCTGGCACGGCACTACCTACACAGCTACACCCACAATCGCTCCCACCTATACCCACACCAACGCCGCTGGTTGCGACAGCGTAGTAACGCTCCACCTCCCCATCAACTATAGTAACACGGGCGACACCACAGCCGTGAAGTGCGACTACTTCACCTGGCTCGGCACTACCTACACCCCCCCCCCAGCCACCGCACCCACCTCTACCCACACCAACGCTGCAGGCTGCGATAGCGTAGTAACCCTGCATCTCACCATCAACTACAGCAACACAGGCGATACTATGGCCGTGAAGTGCGATAACTTCACTTGGCACGGCATCACCTACACCACCACACCCACCACTGCACCCACCTACACCCACACCAATGCCACAGGCTGCGACAGTGTAGTAACACTCCACCTCACCATCAACAGCAGCAGCCGTGGCGACACCACAGCCGTGAAGTGCGACAACTTCACTTGGCACGGCACCACCTACACCACCACACCTGTCACCGCTCCTACTTACACCCACACTAACTACCTCGGTTGCGATAGCGTAGTAACACTACACTTGACTATTAACAGCTCCAATACTGGCGACACCACCACCACCGCCTGCGATAACTTCACCTGGCACGGCAACACCTACACCACTACTCCTCCCGTAGCCCCAACCTTCACTTATATCAACGCCGCTGGCTGCGACAGCGTAGTAACCCTACACCTCACCATTAACAACTCCAACACAGGCGACACAACCGCCGTAGAGTGCGACCAGTTCACTTGGCACGGCACTACTTACACCACCACGCCCACCACAGCTCCCACCTACACCCACACCAATGCAGCCAATTGCGATAGTGTAGTAACCCTCCACCTCACCGTGAACCTCTCCACCCGTGGCGACACCACAGCTACCGCTTGCGACAGCCTCCTTTGGCACGGCACTACCTATACCACCACGCCCGCCACCGCCCCCACCCACACTTACACCAACATCGCTGCTTGCGATAGTGTAGTGACCCTCCACCTCACTGTGAACCACTCCACCCGTGGCGACACCACAGCCACCGCCTGCGACAGTCTCCTTTGGCACGGTACTACCTACACCACCAGTGGAGACTTCAATTCCCAATTCCAAATCCTCAATTCCCACGGTTGCGACTCCACCGTAACCCTCCACCTCACTCTCCACCGTTCCACCACTGCCGACACCTTTGCCACTGCCAACGACAGCCTCCTCTGGCACGGCCTCACCTCCCTCCTCAGCGGCGACTACCCCTACCACTCCATCAACGCCGCAGGCTGCGACAGCCTCACCACCCTCCACCTCACTATCCGCAACAGCACCACCAGCCATGAATTCCTCACCGCCTGCGACTCTCTCCTTTGGAAAGGTCAAATCCGCCGCACCAGTGGCACCTACCGATTCGACACCCTCAACCTCGCTGGAGCCGACAGCACTATCTTCCTCCACCTCACCATCAACCGCTCCACCCATGGCGACACCACCGCCCTCACCTGCGACAGCCTCCTCTGGCACGGCACAACCTACACCACTGGTGGCGACTTTAATTCTCACTTCTCACTTCTCAATTCCAACGGCTGCGACTCCACCGTGACCCTCCACCTCACTCTCCACCACTCTACCCGTGGCGACACCACCGCCACCGCCTGCAACCAATTTACTTGGCACGGCATTAACTATACTGCAAGCGGCGACTTCAATTCTCAATTCCCAATTCTCAATTCTCAATCCTGCGACAGCCTCGTAACCCTCCACCTCACCATCAACCGCTCCACCCATGGCGACACCACCGCCGTCGCCTGCGATAGCCTCATCTGGCACGGCACTGCCTACACCACCAGTGGCGACTTCAATTCCCAATTCCAAATCCTCAATTCCAACGGCTGCGACTCCACCGTGACCCTCCACCTCACTATCCACACCGCACCTAACACATCGCTCACCGACACAGCCTGCTCTATCTACACTTGGGTTGCCCCTGGCGATGGCCACTCCTACACCGCATCTGGCACCTACCTCTTCTCCTACAACGATGGTAACTCCTGCCCGCGCACCGACACCCTCCACCTCACCATCCTCCGCCCGAACCACATGGCCTTCTGGCCCGTCGCCTGCGACAGCTTCTACTGGGCAGGATTCACCAACCAAACCTACACATCCTCTGGCATCTACACCCACTACCACCGCGACACCAACGGCTGTATGCAGGTCGATACCCTCTACCTCACTATCCAAAACAACGTCCTCGCCGACACCACCGCCATCGTCTGCGACCGCTTCACCTGGCACGGCACTACCTACACCGCTGTCCCACCAGCTCCTCCCACCCACACCTATATCTCCCACTTCGGTTGCGACTCCACCGTCCGCCTCCACCTCACCATCCGCCACTCTACCTCGGGCGATACCTCCGCCTCGGCCTGCGACCGCTTCATTTGGCACGGCACAGACTACACCACCAGCGGCACTTTCACCTCTCAATTCTCAATTCTCAATTCTCAGGGCTGCGACAGCATTGTAACGCTCCATCTCACCATCCATCCCTCCACCCGTAGCAACCAGACCGTCAACGCCATCGCTTCCTACACCTGGCACGACTCCACCTACACCCTCTCTGGCACCTACCGCTTCGACACCCTCAACGCCCACGGCTGCGACTCCACCGCCTTCCTCCGTCTCTTCATCTCGCCCTTCATCCTCTACCACGACATCACCATTCGCTCCGCCGACCCTGCTACTGGCACCACCACCCCCAACGGTACTATCCAAATGGCCGACAGCCATTACGTAACCGCTACCGCCACCCCCACCGCTGGTCACCGCTTCACCGCTTGGCGTCGTCCCGACGGTTCCCTCGTCAGCACCGACAACCCCTACTCCTTCCTCGCCACCCACCCCGACACCCTCATCGCGCACTTCCGCAATGTCCAAGGTCTCGACAGCGTGGTAGTCTGCATCAGCATCAACGCCGCATCGATGGGCATCACCAACCCCGCTCCCGGCCTCCACACCTATTTCGTCGGCGACCACCTTTCAGCCCAAGCTCTCGCCACTGGCGGCTACTCCTTCGAGGGCTGGACGGCCACAGGCCACTTCGGCTACCTCCCCTCCACCACCTTCTCTCTCGACATCACCCCCGACCTCGTGGGCTCCATATTCTACCTCCAAGCCAACTTCACCGACACCCCACTCGGCCTCCGCTCCACCGATGCTCCTGGTCTCACCATCCGCACCGATGGTGCTACTATCCACGTCAGCGGAGCCGAAGGCCGCGACCTGATGCTCTACGATGTCAACGGGCGTCTCCTCTCCCACCTTACCCATGCACCAGCCGATGCACTCCTCACTGCTCCAGCCAGTGGTGTCTACCTCATCAAAGCCACGGACCTTCCTGCCGTCCGCATCGTGGTCATCAAATAAGCCAACACACCGAACCAACAAAGCATCGACAAAGCACCCACCCCATTTCCTCCCCCTATCCGCCCCGTATTTCATCCGCTCGGACTCGGACTTGATACGGAGCGGATACGGAGTGGATACGGAGCGGATACGGAGCGGATGCCTACCAAAATCCATCTGCGAAGAAGCTGGGCTGCTCCCCAGACTGAGGAAAGGTGCAACGAAGGGCAATAGAGATGAAGTTTCCACGCTGGTCATCGTGTAAGAATTTGAAAACGATACAAACCGCAACAGCCAACGTCAAGTAATCATACAATCAAGTATATGCAGTACACAAAACTTTCCAACGGAATTGAAATGCCCCTGTTGGGCTATGGTGTCTTCCAAGTATCGCCCGCAGAATGCGAGCGTTGTGTCAGCGACGCTTTGGAGGTCGGCTACCGCCTCATCGACACGGCGCAGGCCTATTTTAATGAAGAAGGTGTGGGCGAGGCTTGGACGAAGAGTGGCCTGCGGCGCGAAGACCTCTTCCTCGTCACAAAGGTGTGGATTAGCAACAGCGGCGAGGAGCGCGCCGCCCGTAGCATCGACGAGAGCCTGCGCAAGCTGAAGACCGACTACATCGACCTGCTGCT
The DNA here is from genome assembly GCA_017455205.1 of Bacteroidales bacterium. Lineage (GTDB taxonomy): Bacteria > Bacteroidota > Bacteroidia > Bacteroidales > P3 > Colimorpha. Next base: position 118,774 of record JAFTBM010000022.1, on the reverse strand, counting down.
CATCCACCAAGCCTATGGCGACGTCTTCGGCATCTGGCGTGCCATGGAGGATGCCTACCGTCAAGGCAAGCTCCGCGCCATCGGCGTGAGCAACTTCCAAGAGGCCCGATTCTTCGACTTCCAGCACTACGTGGAAATCAAGCCGATGGTCAACCAGCTGCAATGCAACGCGATGATCCAGCAGCGTGGCATCGAGCCGCTGCTCACCGAGAAGGGATGCTCGATGATGGCCTGGGGGCCGCTGGGCGGACAGGGAGTGGACGGCATCATCAAGAGCGAGTTGCTCGCCGGCATCGGACAAAAGTACGGCAAGACTGCCTCGCAGGTGGCCCTCCGCTGGCTTACCCAGCGCGGTATCGTTGCCATCCCCAAGAGTAGCCACAAGGAGCGTATGGTGCAGAATTTAGACATCTTCGACTTCACGTTGAGCGATGCCGATATGGAGCAGATTGCAGGAATGAACCAGATGGACACTGGCAACATCAACTTCGCCGACATGAACTTCGTCAAGTACCTCATTGAGACCTACGGATAAACGAGCGAGGAGTTACTCTTGCTCGAAGCATCTCAACCAAAGGTAATCTCAAATTGGTATGCTCATCTACGCAAAAAGAGTATATCATCGCTTATAAAACTCGCGAGGCAGCCGCTTGCACGGAAGATATGCTCTTCTTTTGGGAAAGATGTGTTCTTCCCCCGGCCTATCTGTTTCCTTTTGCCTTGTTGTGCGTCTTGCAGAGCATCTGGCAGTTGTCGATATCTGTGCTGCCGCCCTTGCTCCATGCCGTCACGTGGTCGGCATCCATCTCCGACAGTTTCCATATACGCTGTCGGTTCTGGTCGTGTCCCTCTGCGCAAAGCGGACAGTTGGAGTGGCCTTCAGCCTCTGCCTGTGAGGTCTGCGCGGCAAAGACCGTGCGCTTGGTGGGTTCGTCGAACACGCGGACGTTCAGCAGGCGGGTGTCCTCGCAGCCGCCAAGCACATATTCGTAGATGCCTTTCTTCTCCTTGACGTAGAAGTTCTCGTACAGCTCGCGCACCTTGGCGGCCGCCGCTGCGGGGTCGTAGGCGCGGGTATGATACTTCTCATAGAGTTCGCCCCATTTCAATCCGCACATCTCGCGCTCTGGCGTCATGTCGAACACCGACGTAATCCAGTCGATGACCGAGGTGAAGTAGGCTTTCAGTTCGGTGATGTCGCTGTCCTGCCGATGGGCGGCCATGTAGTCCTCCGTGTGCCCATGGCTCACCCAGTCGATGGCTGTGGCCAAATAGTCCTGCCGCTTGGCGGTGCCGGGGATGAAGCAGCTCCACTTGTTGATTGCCGTGTTGTTCGAGTTGGAGAACTCCTCCTTGGCACGGGTGACAAACAGGCCGCTGTAGACGGCGTTCAAGGTCTCCTGCTGGTTGAGTGGGATACCCACGATGTTGATGGTGCGAAACCAGTCCTTGATTTCCTTCTCGGTGCCTTCGCAGACGTAGATGAGCAGTTTGGTCTTCAAGAAAGTCTCCTGCTCCTCCTTGTTCAGGGCGGTGAAATACCACGGCTTGCCGTCGGGGTCGATCCAGGCGAACTTCTCGGTGATGAAGCGTCCGAGCGAGGTGATGCGTTGCTGTCCGTCGAGCACCTCGTAGTGGGGCACGCCTCCGAGCGTGCCATGTGTCCCTTCTTTCTCACGCTCGGAGGCGTGAGCCACTACCTTGGAGAAATAGATGAGCCCCAGCGGACAGCCGTTGCGTACCGACTGGATGACATCTACCTCCTTCTTGCCTCCGTTTTCAGCATAGAGGTAGTGGCGCTGGAACTCAGGCTGAATGGTCAGCCGTCCCGAAAGTCCGTATAGTCCTTTACCTTCGTATTCGTTATACTGGAAGCCTTTGCAAATGTCTCCAATGGTCCAGTCCTCAATCAATGTTGCCTTCATTGCTTTTCTATTATTATGTGTGTTTGTGTGGTCAAATGAATTCGTGACGCAGCGTGTCACGAATTGAAAACCACATATTGCTATATCAGCATGGATTTTGCGTTTGTGTGAAGCATCTCCACATCTTGTTGTTGTGGTAGTTTCATTATGTTTATCTTATCTTCTCTCATAATCTTTTCTATATATGAGGTGTTGGCGCCAGCCTTCACTCATAGGAGTTTTCGCAATTCCTCTGCCGAAGGCAGAATGTTTTTGTAGGCTTCGGGGAGCTCCGTGCTGCTGTGGTATGTGGCAACACCCACAGGTTTGTTCAGGTCCCTGAACGAGAACTCCACTTTCTTTTCGTTTACCGACCGGCAGAGAATAATGCCTATGCTCGGATTCTCTTCCGGCAAACGCACATATTCGTCCAATGCCGAGAGATAATAGTTCATCTTTCCCACATATTCGGGCTTGAACTTGCCGCCTTTCAGTTCAATTGCCACCAGCGAACGCAGACGGCGGTTGTAGAAAAGCAAGTCGATAAAACTCTCCTCCCCCTCCACAATGACGCGGTATTGGTTGCCCATAAAAGCGAAATCGCCACCCAGCGACATGATGAAGTTCTTGATGTTTTCCACAATCTGTCGCTCGACATCTCTCTCGTCCACATCATCGGGGTCTGGAATGTGCAAGAAATCCATCACAACATCCTCACGAAACATCCTCATGGCCTTGTCGCGCAGGCGGGTGTCGGGGATGGCGGTCTGGAAGTTGTTTTGAGCCACACCTTTGTGAAACAGGTCGGCTTTGAGCTGACCAATCAAAAAATCCTTGCTCCAAAAATGCGTGGCGCATTCGCGTATATAAAACAGCCGTTCTTCCAAAGTATTTGTGTGTACCAATATCTCATAGTGATGAATAAACGGTACCGACAGAAAGTCGTGTAACTGCTCTCCCGTGAATTCGGCCACCGTTAGTGGACGAATTACAATCTGATGATAATCAGGAAATCCCAATACTGCGTCCAAATCGTCCACTGCTGGTGGACGATTTTCTATCCATCCGCTCCAGCCCTCGTAGAATTTGCGCATGCGTTTCATGCTTGCTTCCGAAAAGCCCTTCAGTCCAGGCATTTCCCGTTGCAGTTGGTCAGAAATGATGCGCAGGGCATTGCTGCCATATTGAGCTTTGCGGCTGTAGGAAGAAATATATCGTCCCACGGCATAGTATAGCCCCAGCACCTCGCTGTTCACCAGCTTGGCGGCGCGGTAACGGCTTTGCTGGATAGCCTCCTTGATTGTTTTCACCGCCTCAATATAGTCGGTTCGTAACAGTTGCTGCATTGTAATGTGTATTGCTGTTGTTTCGCTTCTGATAAGTTTACGTCTTTACTAATCAAGCCACCACCTTTCTTACTAATCAAGCCATCATCTTTCTTACTAATCAAGCTGCACCCCTTTTTATTAATCAAGTTTCAATCACTTTCGGTAGCGGAAGAACATTGTCTTTTGCGGATGAGGATGCGGGCATATGGAACTTTTGGCTCTCCGTTTACCATCATGTAAAGGTCTCCTGCTGCTGAATGACCTTTCATCTTCTGCTTATGTTCATGGGGGATGCCTCGGATTCCAATACTTTGACCAAGATAGCCACTGCCGAAACCGATGATATCAAATTGTTCGGGACAATACTTATCAAGGAATGTTACAGGAACACCCATCACTCCATCATAATCATCAGGTATGGCATCTGTATAAGGAACATCAATGGCATCATAGTTCTCATATTTCAGATAACCCATTTCCATCAAATCCTTGTGCTTGCCATAGCGCAGGTTGTCTTTCATCGTCATCAGCCGCAGCGGCTCGTGACGACGCCCGTGTTCCATATTAGTCAACCAACAGCAATTGCGAAACTTCACGAGTCCTGTTAATTCGTCATAGACTCCAGATGCGTATTCTCGAATCTGTTGATTAGGCAGACCGAAATAGGCATTGCCAGCACTAAACCCATTTCCATACCAAAGTCGGTTTTCTTTAATCAATGGGAATATTTCCTTATATCCAGCAGCACCTTGGCTACCAATCACAAGAAACTGCTTTCCAGCCTCCACTATCCATGCCACAAACTCGCGAAACAGCGAGAAGGGAGGGTTGGTGACGATGATATCCGCCTCGTCGCGCAAGGCGCAGACCTCCTTGCTGCGGAAATCGCCGTCGCCATCGAGGTAGTGCCACTCCAGGTCGTCGAGGTCGATGCGTCCGTTGCCGTTGGTGTCGCGCGTCAGCTCGAAAATCTTGCCCTTGATGCGCGTCTTGTCCTCGTCGTAGCGGGGACTCTCCGTTTCGAAGAGCGTTGGCTGGTAGTTCTTGTACTTCTTACTCTCTACGGCATAGCTGGTAGAGATGAGCCGCTTCAGTCCCAGACGCTCGAAGTTCTGTGCAAAGAATCGTGTGAAGTTGCTCCATTCCGGGTCATCGCAGGGCAGCAGTACCGTCTTGTCGCGGAAAGTGTCGGGGTTGTATTCCAGATAGGCGTTCACCTCCTTCTGAATATCTTGATATTGCGTATAGAACTCGTCGTTCTTGGCCGCCTTGGCGGCGCCGAGGTTTGTGTTGTTTGCCATAGTGGTTGATTTCGTTGCATCGCTATCTCCACGTTTTTCATCGCAGAGTAGTGGGTGCTCCTATTGCTGACTTTTCAGTTTGCAAAAATACGATAATTAATCCACTTGGCGAAATCTGTTTCAAATATTTTGCCCCCGCCTGCGTTATGACTATCAGACGGCAAGAGCTTTTGCACGTTGCCGATACCCTCCTGTCAACCTACACCCCAATGCGATGACCGAATACGAAAAGATGGTAGCCAACCTGCAGTATGACTACACCGACGAGGAAGTCCAGCGCCACATCCTCCGTGCTTACCACGCCATGCGAGCGTTCAACCAATGCGGTGCGTGGGATCTTGAAGAGGCTCGCCGATGCCTGCACGACCTCATCCCCAATGCACACCCGACAGCCATGGTCTGCCCCCCGTTCCATTGCGACCACGGCGACCGCATCCATCTGGGCGAGGCGGTATTCATCAACTTCAACGCCGTCTTCCTCGACGGAGGTGGTATCACCATCGGCAACCACACCCTCATTGGCCCTAACTGCCAGCTGCTGACGCCCGACCATCCCCACCACTGGCAGCAGCGTCGGCAGACCGTCGAGACGGGTCTCCCCATCCGCATCGGCGACGACTGCTGGCTCGGGGGCGGCGTAACCGTCTGCCCCGGCGTAACGATAGGCAACCGCGTCATCGTGGGCGCGGGTAGCGTGGTAACTCGCGATGTGCCCGACGATGTGGTGGTGGCTGGCAACCCTGCCCGCATCATCAAGAAGCAACCGGGGGAAGCATCCATTGCCGCATCCCCTCATGCGCACCATAGCAACCCTCCCGACAGATGAACATCGAGGACTATCGCGACTTCTGCCTCTCGCTGGGTGGCGACGTGGAGGAAAAATTCCCCTTCGTGAAATTCAAGCATGGCGAAAGTGTACTCGTATTCTACGTCTGCGGCCACATGTTCGCCTTCTTCGACTGCGACAGCTTCAGCGTTGTCTCGCTCAAGTGCCAGCCAGAGCGCATACCCACGCTACGCGAGCAGCACTCCTGCATTGGCCTTCCCTACAACGAATCTCCCCGCCACTGGATAGGCATCGATCCGCAGCTGGCCTCCGGCACCCTGCTGCGCGACCTCACCCGCAACTCCTACCAAATAGTGAAAACCAAATATGCCAAGGCCTCGCGACGGCCATCGCGTCAATAAGCAGCTGCACCGCCATCTGCCCTAATGCCAGCGCTGCCTTCCTCCCCTGCCCTCCGTTTCCTTCGGCGAGTGGAAAAATTGCCATAAAACGGCATCCCGACCTCTTCTCCCGTTTGCCCTCCGATGTGCCATTTGGCACCCGGAATGGCGATTTTCTATACCATTGAATACCAACTATTTGCGATTTTGGTAGGAGAAATATGCAAATGGCTGGTAATTAGCCACTTCCTGCGACCCCCTTCTTCCCCTCTTCTTCCCCTCTTCTTCTCCCCTTTTTACCCTCTTTCTCCGAGGAAGAAGGGGGAGCGAAGAAGGTGCGAATTTGACACAAAACGGATACTATTGCATAGGCGGGGGGAAGTAGGGAAGGAAGAGGGTGGAGGTGGGATGGGAACGAAATACGGGTGAAGTGGAAACGGGTGGGGGAGGGGGTGGCAGCGGCGGTGGTGGCTGGGGGATTGCGGTGGCGATGGAAAATAATTTTGCGCGGACCGATTTAAGTTTGTATATTTGCAGTTGGGAGTGGAGGTGAGGGTGATGGTTAAGTGCCAATCAATCAGATGTTAGATATGAAGAGTATAGTCAAGAAGCTGTTGCCTTTGGTGCTGCTGGTGTGCGTAGTGGCCGCCTGCGGTGCTGCGGTGGGTTGCAAGAGTTCGGAGAAGACGATGTATGAGCGGAAAGCGTCGAACCGTGGAACGACGGTGAAGTCGAACGTCAAGGTGAAGGGCAGCAATGCCACCAATGGCCACACCACACGCTCGTACTGATGCAGTCGGCATTGTATCCACTCAAGTTTCTGCCCCTCTACAAGAATGTGATATGGGGTGGTAATCGGCTTCGGGGCTACGGCTTTGATTATTCTCCGTTGGCCAATTGCGGCGAGCTATGGGCGTTGTCGGGAGTGGAAGGGCGCGAGTCGGTGGTGGCAAATGGTTTTTTGGCTGGGAACACGCTCAACGAGTTGGTGGAGGTGTATATGGGCGATTTGGTGGGGGAGAAGGTGTATAACCGCTATGGAGTGGAGTTTCCCCTGCTGGTGAAGATGATAGATGCTGCCGACGACCTTTCGGTGCAGGTGCACCCCGCCGACGAGCTTGCGCAGCGTCGGGGGATGCCATGGGGGAAGAGCGAGATGTGGTATGTGGTGGAGGCCGAGGAGGGGGCGCGGCTGGTCAGCGGATTTGGCGCGGGGGTCGATAGGGAAGCGTATGTGAGGGCATTGGAAGGTGGCGAGCTGATGGGGCTGCTGCATAGCGAATGCCCAGCGGTGGGGGACGTCTACTATATTCCGGCGGGGCGCGTCCATGCGCTTGGGCGGGGGCTGCTGGTAGCCGAGGTGCAGCAGGCTTCGGATTGTACCTATCGGATTTATGACTACGACCGCACGGATGCCGATGGGCGTCGGCGGCAGTTGCACACGGCGGAGGCGATGGAGGCCATCGACTTCGGCGAGGTGGGCGACCATGCGAATACGCGCTACGAGGCTCGCCCCAACAGCAGCAACACTGTGGTTGCCTGCCCCTATTTCACCACTCGGGTTATCCCGTTTGACAGACCCATCAGGAAAAGTTTGGAGGAGGTGGACAGCTTTGTGGTTTACCTCTGCGTCAGTGGGATAGCAGCAGTGAAGAGCATGGGTGAGGTGGTGCCGATGCACGTGGGCGAGTGCGTGCTGGTGCCTTCGGTGGCCGAGGGGGTGGAACTCTTCTGCGAGGGGAAGGCCACGTTGCTCGAGGTGAGCATTGACACTGCGGGTTGGAACGATGCTCCGCGGGCAGACCTCGACTGGTTGGCACAGTGGCGGAATGAGGAATGAATATGGGGAGTAGGCAGCGGTGAACCGCAGTGGAGTGGGCTTGGAGTGGGCAGTGCAGCAGGCTGAAAGTGAAAAGGTAATCAGATTTTTTTGCAAGATTTAAGAAATATTGTTACTTTTGCACTGCTTTTAATAGTGCAACAGGCAGTAAGCGTATGTTTGATTTCGAGACATCGGTGAGCGGGATTGAGTACAAGGTGAGGCAGTTGGCCGACGAGGTGGAAAGATTGCGCAGGCAGGTGGCGGAAAGCGGGCATCGCTGCGAGGTGTTGCAAAAAGCATTGGACGAAAAAGAAGAACAAATAAACCAATTAAAAGAAGAAAATTCAATAGTTAAATTAGGAACCCGACTGGCAGAAAAGGAAGACGACACAGAGCTCAAGATTAGGATAAACCAGATGATACGCACTATCGACAGGAGTCTCGGAATATTGAAAGGCGACGGCATGTCTGAATAGTAGCACGGGCGAGGGAAACGGAAGAAGCGGATGGAGACGGTATCAGCATCGGTAAGCATAATGGATCGCACATACAAGTTGCGGGTGGCAGCGGCGGACGAGGAGGCCCTTCGCAAGGCTGCGGTTGCCATCGACAAGCAGGCTCGGCAGTATGGCGGTATGTATGCCTACAACGACCATCAGGACCTTCTGGCCATGGTGGCACTAACGCAGATAACCCAACTGACCAAGATGCAAGACTCGCTCAAGTTCAAAGACACCGAATTGGCTCAACGCTTGCAGTCAATAGATAGTGTGCTCGAAGCAACACTGCATCCAACCGAAAACAGTTTGTAAACTCAACACATGTTACAGACCGAGTTGGCTCAGGGGCGGGTAAGCTGTATGGTGGATACGCCCGGCGCTCAAATCCTAATAGAGATGGAGTTTACCACAACTCTTGGAAGGTAGGATGCAGTTGTTTTTCCGCAGAGGCTCGCCTCAAGGCCTCGAAGGCTTCCCCAAAACACACAACACATCATGGCAATAGTATGGATTATAATCGGATTGGTGGTTGGCGCAGGCGTGGCCGTGTGGCTCACCACCGGGATGCTGCGCAACAAGCTGCTTGCCCGCAGTCAGCAGGTGCTCAAAGACGCCGAGGAAAAGGGCGAAGTGCTTAAAAAGGAGAAAGAACTGCAAGCCAAGGAGCGATTCTTGCAGCTCAAGAGCGAATACGACAAGAAAGTCAGCGAGCAGAACGGCAAGCTCCGCGAGCAGGAGAACAAACTCAAGCAGCGCGAGCAGACCCTATCGCAGAAGGTGGATGAGCTGCAGAAGAAGAGCAACGAACTCAAGGGCGTCAGCGAGAACCTTAACAAGCAGATTGAGGCTTTGCACACGCGCCAAGCCGAGGTGGAGAAGGTCTATAAAGAGAGTGTGGACAAGCTGGAGCATATCGCTGGCATGACAGCCGAGGAGGCCAAGCAGCAGCTGGTGGAGGCGCTGACTGAAGAGGCTCGTGCCGAGGCCAGTACCGCGATAGTGGACATCATGGAAGAGGCTAAAATCACCGCTGCCGAGCAGGCCAAGAAAGTGGTCATACAGAGCATTCAGCGCACCGCCACCGAGACTGCAGTGGAGAACACCGTCAGCGTCTTCAACCTTGAAAACGAGGAGGTGAAGGGTCGCATCATTGGTCGCGAGGGGCGCAACATCCGTACGCTGGAGAACCTTACGGGCGTGGAGATTATCATCGACGATTCGCCCGATGCCATCATCATCAGTGGCTTCGACCCAGTGCGCCGTGAGATAGCCCGCCTGTCGCTCCACAAACTGGTTACCGACGGTCGCATCCATCCCGCCCGCATCGAGGAGGTGGTGGCTAAGACACGCCGGCAGATTGAGCAGGACATCAACGAGGTGGGCAAACGCACCTGCATCGACCTCGGCATATTGAACCTCAACCATGAGTTGGTGCGCATGGTGGGGCGCATGAAGTATCGCTCAAGCTATGGGCAGAACCTCCTGCAACACAGCCGCGAGGTGGCCAACTTGGCCGCCACGATGGCCTCGGAGTTGGGCTTGAATCCCAAGATGGCCAAGCGGGCGGGTTTGCTGCACGACATCGGCAAGGTGCCCGATACCGACCCCGAGTTGCCCCATGCCATCTTCGGTATGCGGCTGGCCGAGAAATACAAAGAGCACCCCGACATCTGCAATGCCATTGGTGCTCACCACGATGAGATGGAGATGACCAATCTCATCTCGCCCATCATCCAGGTAGCCGATGCCATCAGCGGTGCACGGCCTGGTGCACGGCGCGAGGTGGTGGAGGCTTATATCAACCGCCTGAAGAAGCTGGAAGACATGGCGATGGCCTATCCGGGAGTGGTGAAGACCTATGCCATCCAAGCGGGTCGCGAGCTGCGCGTGATTGTGGGTGCCGACAAGGTGAGCGACACCGAGGCCACCAAGCTCAGCTACGACCTCTCGCGTCAGATCCAGAGCGAGATGACCTATCCAGGGCAAATCAAGGTAACCGTTATCCGCGAGACCCGCTCGGTGAACTACGCCAAGTAATGCTGCCTGCTGCTGCATGATGCTCAACGCCATATACTGGGATGTCGACCCCGTGATGTTCCACCTCGGGGCGTTCGGCGTGCGGTGGTACTCGGTGGGCTTCCTCTTGGCATTCACGTTGGGATACTTCATCATCCGCTGGATGTTCCGCAAGGAAAAGGTGAAGGAGGACTACCTCGACAGTCTGCTGGTCTACGTCTTCTTGGCCGTGCTGGTAGGAGCACGGCTGGGACATTGCCTCTTCTATGAACCCGACTATTTCCTCACCTCGGCTCACGGGGTGGAGATATTTTGGCCTTTTCACGATGGGACGTTCACTGGCTATCAGGGGCTTGCAAGTCATGGCGCAGCCCTCGGCATACTGCTTGCCTTGTGGCTCTACTGGCGCAAGTATGGGCTTAATCCCTGGTGGCTTCTCGACCGGCTGGTGGTAGTGGTGGCACTTGGAGGTGCTTTTATCCGCTTGGGAAACCTCTTCAACAGCGAAATATACGGCACCGAGACTTCGCTTCCGTGGGGATTTATCTTCGCCCGTGAGGGAGAGACCGTTCCCAAGCATCCCACAGGGCTTTACGAGGCTACCAGCTATCTGCTCATCTTTGCCGTCAGCTTGTGGTACTACATCCGCAAACAGGGGCAGTTCAAGACGGGGGCTATCTTCGGTTGGTGGCTGGTAGCACTCTTCGGTGCACGCCTGATGGTAGAGTTCGTTAAGAACGACCAGGTGGGGTTTGAAGCGGGAATGCCCCTCAACATGGGGCAACTCCTGAGCCTGCCGTTTATCCTCGGTGGCTTGACTATTGCTTGGCTGTCTTGCAGGGAGAAGTTGCCGCAAGGGGCGTTCCCACATGGCGAAAAACATATATTCAACAACGATAGTAAATCAAAGAAAAAGAGATGAAGACACTTATCCTTGTACGCCACGGCGAAAGTGCGTGGAATAAGCTAAATCTTTTCACAGGGTGGACAGATGTTGACCTCACCGAGGCAGGTATGAAAGAGGCTTTCGAGGCTGGCCAGTTGCTTAAGGCCGAGGGCTATCGCCCCGAGCTCTGCTTCACCAGCTACCTCAAGCGGGCGGTCAAGACGCTCAACCAGATACTTGATGCCATGGATATGGATTGGCTCCCAGTCCAGAAAAGCTGGCGGCTCAACGAGAAGAGCTATGGTGCCATCCAAGGACTCAACAAGGCCGACACCGCAGCCAAGTACGGCGATGAACAGGTGCTGCTCTGGCGGCGCTCTTTCGATGTACAGCCCCCTGCACTCGAACTGCACGATGAGCGTAGCCCCCGTGTAGACCCTCGCTACAACGAAATCCCTGATGCCCAGATTCCCCTCACCGAAAGCTTGAAGGACACTATCGAACGCTTGATGCCCTACTACCGTGGCACCATCATGCCAGCCTTCGACAATCGCAACACCCTTATGGTAGTGGCCCACGGCAATTCGCTGCGGGGCATCGTCAAGGAACTGAAAGGAATGAGCAACGAGGAGATTATCAAGTTCAACCTGCCGACTGCCGTTCCCTATGTCTTCACTTTCAACGACAAGATGGAACTCGTGGAGGATAAATTCCTCGGCGACCCCGAGGTGATTGCTGCCAAAATGCAAAGCGTGGCCAATCAGGCCAAGAAGAAGTAGCGGCGTAGGTTATGGTTACTATCGGCATCACAGGCACCATCGGAGCGGGAAAGGGTACCATAGTAGATTACTTGGTGAAACATCGAGGCTACACGCACTATTCCGTCAGGGCATTTCTTACCGAGGAAATTCTCAAGCGCGGCCTTGAAGTGAACCGCGACAATATGACCCTCGTCGGCAACGACCTGCGTGCAGCCCATTCGCCCTCTTGGATTGTGGAGCAGCTCTATGCCAAGGCTTCCGCCTCGGGTTGCAACTGTATTATTGAGAGCATCCGCACCCCAGGCGAGGTGGAAGCCTTGCGTGGGAAACCTAATTTCTATCTCTTTGCAGTGGACGCTGACCCCAAGGTGAGGTATGAGCGTGTTGTCCTGCGAGGTAGCGAGACCGACCATATTGACTACCCAACATTCCTTGCCAACGAGCAGCGCGAGATGTCCAATGCCGACCCCAATCGGCAGAACCTCGGATTCTGCATCGCCCAAGCCGACTTCTGCTTCAATAACGATGGCTCTATCGAAGATTTACAGCAGCAGGTGGAGCAGGTGCTGGAGCAAATCAGTTACCAGCGTCCCTCGTGGGACGAATACTTTATGGAGTTGGCCAACACTGCAAGCAAGCGCGCCACTTGCGACCGCGGACGCTCGGGATGCGTGATTGTGAAGGATCGCCAACTGCTGGTAACTGGCTATGTGGGCTCGCCCGCAGGGCTTCCTCATTGCGATGAGGTGGGGCATCTGTTCCGCCAAAGCATTGATGCCGACGGCCACATCAGTACCCATTGTGTGCGTACGGTTCACGCCGAACAAAACGCGATATGCCAAGCAGCCCGCCGTGGTATAGCCCTCGATGGAGCCACGCTCTATTGCCGAATGACCCCCTGTCGGACATGTGCCATGCTAATTATCAACTGTGGAATACGCCGTGTGGTGTGCGAACGGAAGTACCACGCTGGTGCCGAGAGCGAAGAACTCTTCCGCCAGGCTGGCGTGCAGATAGAGTTCTTCCACGACGAGGTGCAGCAATACGCCAACCAGTAGCCTTGCTCTCTTATATCACTCCACTGCGCCGAAGGAAGTCTGTCAGGCTGGCCGAGATTTCCTCGTTAGTCTCGCGCGGATAACGCTTGGTGGTGAATATCTCGCAGTAATTGCGTGTGCCATTTTCGGCCACCATCCGTTGGTTGAACGGGTCGAGGTCGCGCACTTTGTGGGTGAGAGTTATCTCTTCATCGGTAGGGTCGTGATATACTTCGCTATGCAGTATGGCATCCTGTCCCAGTCGCTCACTTATGCGTCCCTCCTCGTCGGGATGTCCCATCGCTATGGTAATCACTGGCGCCACGCCTTTGGGACATTGCAGCAGTTGCGCAATGGCTTCGGTGTTGTACATCACTGTGCCGAGGTAGCAAAAGCCTAAACCGAGTGACTCTGCCGCCACACAGATGTTCTGTGCGCATAGCGAAGCATCCACCAGTGCCGAGGCAAACCACAGGAAGTTGCCGTAGGGTTCGTCGCAGTCGTTGATGCGACAGTAGTGGTGGTAGCGGTTGATGTCGGTGCATATTGTGAACCAAAGTGGTGCCGAGGAGCATTGCCCGAAGTGGAGCTGACACAGTTCGCTGCGCAGGGGCTCTTTTTGGGTGGCAATGATGGAGTAGAGTTGCATATTGCCAGTGTTGGAGGCTCGCAGACCGCAATCTATTAGCTCCGAAAGCATCGCGGGGGCTACTGGCTCCGAGGTGAACTTCCTAATGGAGCGATGCCGAAGCATAACATCTATGGCATTGTTGTTCATGGCATTTGTACTATTTGCTGATTTGTTGAATATGAATTCCTGAAGCGGTGTGTTGTACCATTGCTTGGCATTTGGGATTGTTCCCCGATGGGGGAAACTGCGTGTAGCCGACAGCAAATCCCATCACATGCCGTCCGTCGGGTACCTCTCTGTCAAGGTGGAGTCGTGGCCTCATCACCGTGGTGCTGTTAGCTTTAATGGTATTGGGAAGCAGTGCTATCAGCGAGGCTGCAAAATTGGCTCTCGGCTGCAGGAACATCTGTATTCCTATGGGGGCGTTCTCGGTGGAGACTATGTCGTAGGGGTAAGGATTGCTGACTGCCAATGGAAGCACTATTTCGGGTCTGCCGAGGCTGTCCCGTTCCGAGAGCGTGAAGTTAATTGGTAGTAGGCAGCTGACTTTCAACTCCCTCATTGGCAGGTAGTCGGCTATAAGGCGATAGGTAAACACTCGACCGTTGGGCAATGCGACCTCCTTGCCTCTGAACTCGCCAAAGTCGCCCACCACCACTTCGCGGTGTGCCAGTGCACGGTCGCTTGTGTCCATCTGCCACTGGCTTTGCCGATTGTAAAAGTAAGGAGCGCAATAGGAGGTCTCACCCGTGTAGTAGGTATACTTGGCAGCAGCTGTGTAGTTGTGCATAAACTGCACTGGCTTTCCGTCAGCGGCCTGTGCTATGGTGCGGTAGATTTCCTCTTGCCCCCATATCTCGCCCTTCAGTTGGAATGGATTGGCCACAGCAATCACTCTGACCACCATGAACACTCCCACGCATACCCAGCCTACCACTTTCACATATTGCGACTTTCGGCCTTCGGCAAAGAGCAGTGCTACCAAGGGGAACACCACCGGCAATAGCCATTGTGCCTGGACGTGTCCGCGCAATGTGGCGATGAGGAAGAAGACCAGAAATCCCACCAGCAGCCAGTAGAGGCTACGCCGAAATGCCACCTCTGGTATCACCTCTTTCAGCCTTCTTCTCCTTATCGCCTGCACGTAGTGCCATAGCCACAAGGGGTTGAACAGCACCAGCAGTGTGGCTAAATACTCTGTCGTGTACGACGACTTGTATTCCCACGCATTCCGTCCCACGAGGTGGTAGTTTACCGACACCCACTGGTGCTCATACTGCCACCATAGGTGCGGCACAAAGGCCAGCAGGGCTACCGTCCCAGCCCAGTAGAGCTTCCACCGCGTCAGCAGTCGGGGATTGGACATTACTACCAGTGCCACCACCAGTATTCCATGGTATTTGCTGTAGCAAAGCAGTGCTGCCGCCAGGCCGAGCCAGGTGGCGTTGAGCAGTGTCTCTTTCTGAAGAAAACGCTTGTATGCCCATAGGAACACCGCAGTGAACATCATCAGTGGTGCATCGGGCAAGGCAAGAAATCCGTAGAGCTGTAGCAGCGGCTGCGAGAAGCAGATGAGTACAAATGCCACTGCCTCGTGTCGCGAAGCTTCCGTAGGCCGTACCATTCGCCATAGCAGGTAGAGATAGCAAGGCTGCAGCAGTGTGGAAAAGAAGCGTATGCCCAGCGCCCCAGGCAGCCACTGCGAGAGTTTCACCAGCAGTGCCACCATCGGTGGATGGTCGAAGTATCCCCACGCCATGTGTTGGGCGTAGTACCAGTAGTATGCCTCGTCGTTGGCCAACCCGGTAAAAGCCGCTTGCAGCAGGTTCACTATTCCCCACGCTGCAAGCAGCACGGCTACCAGCCCATCGGGCTTTAGCACCTTTCTTTCTGTCTTGTTTTCAGAGCGAAACGCCACCATCAACGCATATCACCTGTCCTGTGATGTATTCCGACAGCTCCGAGGCCAAGAAGAGCGATGTGCGCGCCACGTCGAGCTCTGTGCCTCCGCGGTGAAGCGGTATCTCGCCCAGCCATTTTTCTCTCACTTCGGGCTGCATCTGCTGCGTCATCAGGGTCTCTATAAACCCAGGGGCGATGGCATTGCAGCGTATTCCGCGTGAACCTATCTCTTTGGCCAAACTCTTGGTGAATCCGATAATGCCAGCCTTCGATGCCGAGTAGTTGCACTGTCCTGGATTGCCGTTCACCCCCACCACCGAACTTGTGTTCACTATGCTGCCCGAACGCTGTTTGAGCATCATCGGCACAAAGGCTTTGCAGTAGTTGAATACCGACCGCAGGTTCACCTCCAGCACCAAGTCCCAGTCCTTGGGGCTCATCCGCAGCAGGAGGGTGTCTCGCGTGATACCAGCATTATTGACCAGCACGTCCAGCCGTCCGTACTCTTTCTGCACCTGCGATGCCACCTCCACTGCCTGTTCGTAATCGGCGGCATTCGAGGCTATAAAAGCCGACCTTGGCTGAAGTGTCCGCAACTCGGCCAGCAGTGCCTCGCTGGCTTCGTTCTGCTGCAAGTCGGTGAATATCACCGTGGCTCCTTGTTCAGCAAACAGCTTGGCTGTGCATTTTCCTATTCCGCGCGAAGCCCCTGTGATGAGGGCTATCTTGTTCTCTAATAGCATATCGTTGGTTGTTTTAGGTGTTTTGTATCTATCTTATTTGTTGTCTACCAACACGAAGGTCAGCTCCCCTTGGCAGCACACTTTGCCTTCCACGTAGGCTTTGGCCTCGACGAAGAATATCATGCCGCGTCGGCTGGTGATGCGTGCTCGAAGCTCCATCGTGTCGCCTGGGCGGACCGACTGGCGGAAGCGCACATTGTTGATGCCGCTGTAGAGCGGTGTCCTGCCGTGCAGCTCATCACGCACCAAGATGCACGATGCTTGCGCCATAATCTCGCATTGTATCACCCCTGGCACCACTGGGTTGCCCGGGAAGTGCCCCTGCAGGAAGAATTCATCCCCCCTGACGTGATAGTGGGCAATGGCTTCCTCACCTTCCATCACCACATCGTCAATCAGCAGCATCGGCTCGCGGTGGGGCAGAAAGGTCTTTATCTCATCTCTGTTCAATACTTCCATATCGCTTTGTTTTATCTGTTTTGTCTGTTTTTAGTTTGCCACTCGGCGCAGTGCCACGCT
This sequence comes from Bacteroidales bacterium, assembly GCA_017455205.1. Classification (GTDB taxonomy): domain Bacteria; phylum Bacteroidota; class Bacteroidia; order Bacteroidales; family P3; genus Colimorpha. Next base: position 102,257 of record JAFTBM010000022.1, on the reverse strand, counting down.
CGCATTGTTGCCGCCGAATCCGAAGGTGTTGCTCAGCGCGATGTCGGCCTGCCACTGTCGTGCCGTGTGCGGCGTGTAGTCGAGGTCGCATTCGGGGTCAGGCTCATCCAAGTGGATGGTGGGTGGCACCACGCCATGCTTCAAGGCCAGTGCACTGATGATAAGCTCCACAGCTCCTGTGGCTCCCAGCATGTGGCCGTGCATCGACTTGGTACTGCTCACCGCCACCTTCCGCGCCTCGGCTTCGCCAAACACTGTCTTGATGGCACGGGTCTCACCCTTGTCGTTGAGCTGTGTACCAGTGCCGTGGGCGTTGATGTAGACTTTCTCGCCTGCTTTGAAATCGGCCTCTTGCAGTGCCAGTTCCATGGCCTGTGCCGCACCGCGACCTTCGGGGTGTGGCGCCGTGTAGTGGTGGGCATCGCACGTGTTGCCATAGCCGCACACCTCGGCGTAGACTTTAGCCCCGCGACGCTTGGCCGACTCTTCGCTTTCAAGCACCATCACTCCCGATCCCTCGCCCATCACGAAGCCTTTGCGGCGAGCGTCGAAGGGCAGCGAGGCCGCCATCGGGTCTTCCGAGGTGGAGAGTGCCTTCATGTTGTTGAAGCCGCCGATGGCCATCTCGCATATTGCAGCCTCGGCACCGCCCGTGATGACCGCATCGGCTCGCCCCTCGCGAATGAGGCGATAGGCCTCGCCCACCGAGTGAGTACCTGTGGCGCATGCCGTAACCACTGGCAGATTAGGACCCTGCGCGTTGTACGTGATGGCCACGTTGCCTCCAGCGATGTTCGAAATCATCTCGGGTATGAATAGTGGTGAGATGCGGCGCAGGCCGTACTGCAACTTGTTGCTGTGCTCGCGCTCGAAGGTCTGGATGCCCCCGATGCCACTGCCAATGGCTGTGCCCAAGCGGCGCGGGTCAACGTCCTCGCCCACGCGAAGGCCGCTGTCCTCCATCGCCTGTGCGGCTGCTGCCAGTGCGTAGAGCGCAAAGAGGTCGTTGTGGCGTATCATCGTCTTGTCAATGCCATAGTCCTCGGGGTGAAAGTCCTTCACCTCGGCCGCTACCTTCACCGGCAGGTTCTCTCTATCCATCTTTGTGATCAATCCTATGCCACACTTTCCGTTTACTACGCTCTCCCACAGTTCCTTTGCGCTGTTGCCCAGTGGGGTGATGCATCCCACCCCAGTGATATACACTTTTCTCATAACGTGATTTTTTTCTTTTTTATATATGCTATCTTTAATATCTCACCACCGCTGCACTGGTAACAAAACCCGCACCGAAGCCGTTGAACACCATCAAGTCGCCCCGTTTTACCTTCCCCTCGCGCACCACCTCGTCCAGCAACACTGGGATGCTGGCCGACGAGGTGTTGCCCCGCCGCTGGATGTTGGTGTGGAACCGCTCCTCGGGCAGGTCGAAGGTCTGCTTGATGGCATCCACTATGCGCAGGTTTGCCTGGTGGAGCAGGTAGTGGTCGATGTCCTCAAGCTTCAACCCAGCCTTGGCCACCACGTCCTTGATGTCGCGCTGTGCCGAATTGACGGCCATCCGAAACACCTCCCTCCCTTTGAGCTGCATGGGCATGTGGGTGTCGATGCCCTCGCCCGTCTCAAACGGTGTGGGCTCGCAGGGCAGACGGTAGTAGATGACGTCGGGCATCGGTGTGGATGTGAGCTTGCTGGCCAGGTAGTTGTCGCCCGGGCCAAGCACCATCGCACCAGCCGCATCGCCAAAGAGCACACAAGTCTCACGCTGCGTCCAATCCACCATCCGCGTAACCTCTTCGGCGCAGACGTAGAGTATCTTGCTCGCCTTGCCTGTCTGGAGGAAAGCATCGCAGATGTCAAGCCCGTAGACGAAACCCGCACAGGCCGAGTTGATGTCCATCGTCGGACAATTGGGGCCTTTAATCCCCAATGCACCCTGCACCAAGCTGGCCAGCGAGGGCGTTACATAGACGTTGCACACGTTGTGGCAGATAATGAAGTCAATATCCTCCGGCACCAATCCGGCTGCCTGGATGGCTCGCTCGGCAGCCAAGGCGGCCAAGTCCTCAAACCGCTCGTCGGTGATGATCTGCCGCGTCTTGATGCCCGTGCGCGTGGTAATCCATTCATCGCTCGTGTCCACATAGTCCGACAGCATGTCGTTGCTCACTGTCAGCCGGGGCACTGCACTTCCTGTTCCAAGAATGTTCATTAGGTCTGTTTTAGTTGTGTTTTCCGTAGTGCGGCATAATCCCCTTTCAAAAAGGCTTTATGCCTTTTTCTTAATTTTCATTAATTCGGTTGCAAAAAAACGGCTTCCCCCCAAAAACAAAAAGTTAATTTCTGTAAAAATCAAAATATTTTTGGCCAAATGCTGTTATTTTGGGCGAAAAATACAAATATTGGGCGAAATATGACCTCAACAATCGTTCACCAACCCGAAAACCTACCCGCCACCATCCGCTTTTTGGGCCACCGCGACTCCGTTTTCCTCTTTCTCGCACTCACCAGCGCTTTCACTATCCTCCTCCTCGTCTTCGGCAACCCGACTGCCCTCTTTAACTATATCGACCAGCGCAACTCTATGTCGCCCCTCGGTGTCGCGGCCATCTGCTTCGCCATCGGATTTATTTTGCTCACTTTCAGTCGCTTCCTGCTTCTCCTATTCCACCGCCGCCGAATGCTTCAACACGCCACCTACTACATCTGGCTCATCATCGAGCTACTCTTCTGCACCTCCATTATCACCCTCACCCTCTGGGCTATAAGTGGCGGTGGAACCCTCCGCCTCACCCCACTGGTAACCATGGTCGCCATCGGCTACCTCGTCCTGCAAATCATCCCCTACATCATCTCGTTCCTCATCTTCCAACTCGGCGAAGCCAAGACCGAACTCCTTCACACCCAGCAGCTCCTCGAAAAACAAAGTGCCATTGCCACCCCAGCCGCCGACCGCGTCTTCAATTTCTTCAATAAGGCCGGCCACCTCGCCCTCTCTACCAAAAGCAGCAACGTCCTCTACCTCGAAGCCGCCGACAACTATGTCAATATCCACTATATCAACGATGACACCGAAGCCACCCTCCTCCTCTTCAACTCCATGAAGAGCCTCGAAACCCACTTCGCCGACACACCCCTCGTCCGCTGCCACCGCGGCTTTATGGTCAATGTGGACAATGTCCACCTCATCCGAAAGGAATCCCAAGGGCTCGTCCTCGAACTCAACCACACCTCCCGCACCATCCCCGTCTCCAAAAACTACGCCGACCTCATCACCGACCACTTCGCCTCCCTCACCCATCCCGACCCCATCAGCGATTGAATTATTATCTAACCCACTTGTTCTATGGAACTTCGACTCACCTATCAGGAAATCTCAACCCTCATCGAAAACCACACTGGGCGTTCCCTACCGCTCTCTTTCGGCGGACCGCACACCCTGCGGCTGGACTACGAGGTCAACGTCCTCTTCAAAACCGCATCTGTCGGCCTCGACATCACCGTCGACCAAATCGTCGACTCCGACATCTACCTCTCCTACTCCGGCGGTGCGGGTATTGATTTCCTCGTCCGCCAAGCCATCGGCATGGCCAAAAACCGTCCAGGCGGCGAGCTCATCGAATGCCTCGACGGAAACCGCATCCTCCTCCGCTTGAGCCAGAGTGCACAGGCAGGGTCGCTCCTTGAGCGCATCACCTTGCGCGACATCCGCTTCGACGAATCCTACGTCATCATCGACTTCTCGCCCCGAAGCCTATAGCCCGCCGCCACCCCCAATCGGCGGCCTGGCCGTTGGCTCCACTTGGGCATTAATCCCCTCGGCTTCGTCCGCTACCCCTGACCCGACAGCCGAAGCACCGAGCAACCCTCCTTCAGCCACCTCGGCTATCTCGGCCTCGGGCCCGCTATCGGCCTCATTCCATTCAATATAGGCCGACTCCGAACTGCGCCCTGCATAGTCGCACACCAGCCCGTAGAGGTGTACCGATTGCCCCGACCACTCGTCGGGAAGCGTCAAGCTCACCCGTCCCGACCGCCGCTGCACCGGCTGCGAAAGCACTCCCCAACCTGCCCCTGGGCAGTAGGCATAGAGGTAGACATCGTCGTCGCCACTGGCCCTACCGTGTGTGGGATTTTTCTCGAAACCAACGCTTACCACTCCTTCCGTACCCTCCGTCTGCGCTGCTGCGAATCCCACTGGCGCTACGGGTCCCTCGCCCACCTTCAGCTGCCGCCAGTCTACCGCCAGCGAACCCTCCACCTCGCTGAATGCTGCGCGGTTGCACTTGATGAAGTAGTTCTGCTCCGTCATCCCGCGCTGCTCCACCACCTTGTGAAATCCCTTGTAGGCCACCCGTCCGAACCGTGAAGCCAGCTGCACCCGCTCGCGGAATGCCGCTCGATGCCCCTGCTGCAGTGCCGTCTGCGGATTGCTTATCCGCTGCTGCCGTGCCCTGAGGCACCATATCCCGCGCCACTGGTAGCCCGTAACCGTCCCCACGCTGCCGCGGTAGCCTCCGTTGATGCCATTTTCCTGTCGTGCCATAGTCTCTGTGTTTGATTGTGATGCGACTTGCAATTTACTTTCTTCTCACCTTAACGTTACCTTCGCTTATTTAGTACTTACCGAGGTAAGTTTTTTTTAAGAGTCGATAAAGAGGAGGGAAAGAGTTAGGAAAGAGGAGAAAGCATAAAGAGGTAGGAATTAGGAGGTTTGGGAGGTAGAAAAATTGGAATAATCGGAGTACTCTGAATAATCGGAGTACTCTGAATACTCTGATTATTCAGAGTACTCCGATTAATCAGAATGCTCTGATTAGTCAGAGAAATCCGAGGGGTCGGCGAGGAGGGAGGGGGTGAGGGTGAGGGTTTGGATGGTGTTGATGAGGGTGGGGTCGTAGGGAGTGGCGAGGCGGATGTAGTTGTCGGTGAGGCCGTGCATGAGGTGCCCGTGGGGGGAGGATTCCCAGAGGACGGGGCGGCTCTGGCCCATTTGCGAGTTGAGGAACGAGCGGTGGAGGCGGGCGGAGAGCGCGAGGAGGCGGGCGGTGTGTTCGTGGCGGACGGCGACGGGTATTTTTTCTGGGAGGCGGAGGGCTGCGGTGCCAGGGCGGTCGCTGTAGGTGAAGACGTGGAGGTAGGCGATGGGGAGGGAGGAGAGGAATTGGAGTGTGGAGCGGAATTCGGGTTCGGTCTCGCCGTTGAAGCCGGCGAGGATGTCGGCTGCGATGCAGGCATCGGGCATGAGGCGGTGGATGAGTTCGGCCTTTTCGCGGTAGAGGGCGGTGGTGTAGCGGCGGTGCATGAGTTGGAGCACGTGGTCGGAGCCGGCTTGGAGTGGGATGTGGAAGTGGGGGAGGAAGGCACGGCTGGAGGCGATGAAGCTGATGATGTCGGGGGTGAGGAGGTTGGGTTCGATGGAGGAGATGCGGTAGCGAGCGATGCCTTCGATGGTGTCGAGTGCGCGTAGGAGGTCGAGGAGGGTCTCGCCGTTGTGGAGGCCGAAGGTGCCGGTATTGACGCCAGTGAGGACTATTTCGCGGGCACCGCTTCGGGCTATTTCGCGAGCGGCATGGAGGGTGCTGGCTATGGTGGCCGAGCGGGAGCGTCCGCGGGCGAGAGGGATGGCACAGTAGGTGCAGAAGTAGTCGCAGCCGTCCTGGATTTTGAGGAAGGAGCGGGTGCGGTCGCCGAGGGAGTACTGAGGGGTGAAGGGGGAGAGGGGTTGGGGGGGCTGATTAATCGGATTGCTCGGATTAATCGGATTACTCTGAATACTCGGATTAATCGGAGTATTCTGATTATTCAGAGTTTCCTGATTTTGGAGGAGTGCTGGGAGGAGGTGTTTGCGGTCGTTGCCGAGCACGAGGCTGACGCCGGGGAGCTGCTTGAGCTGTTCAGCGGCCACCTGGGCGAAGCAGCCGACGACGGCTATTTGGGCTTCGGGGTTGGTGCGGTGGGCTTGGCTGATGGCGTTGCGGCACTTCTTCTCGGCGGTGGCGGTGACGGTGCAGGTGTTGATGAGGTAGAGGTCGGCGGTTTGGGAGAAGTCGACGATGGTGTGGCCGCTGGCGGCGATGCGGCGTAGGAGGTCGGAGGTCTCGGCGTAGTTGAGTTTGCAGCCGAGGGTGTGGGCGGCGATGCGCATCTCTTTAGGGGGAGGGAATGGGGAGAGCGGTGAATGGTGGAAGGTGGGGGTTAGTTTGTTTGGTCGAGCATTTGGTCGAGTGGCGAGTGGTCTTGGTATTGGCGGCTGCGCACCATTTTGAGGCCGTCCTCGTCGAGGTAGATGGGGAAGGGGGGCTGGGGTTCGAGGATGAGGATGTCGCGCCCTTCGGAGTCGGTGGAGGCTGCTTGGACGGAGTGGAAGTCGACCATGACGCGGTTTTTGCGGTTGGCGGAGACGAAGAACTCGGTGCCGAGGCGGTCGTAGATGGTCTCGGAGGGTTCGAGGGCTTCGAGGGTGGTGCCGTCGCGGAGGAAGAGCAGGGTTTTGGATTTGCCTTTGGGGGTGAGGCAGACGATGTCGAGGACGGAGATGAATTGTGGGTTGGGGGTGAGGAGGCGGATGCGGCGGTCGGTGAGGGTGCCGTTGTGCCAGGTTTCTTCGACGGTGAGGGTGTCGGCCTCGAAGCGTTGGGTGAGGCCGTGCTTGAAGCCGTTGTGGTAGAGGCTGCGGCGGGCGAGGTGGCCTTGGTCGTCGTATTCGACGAGGGTGCCTTCCACACCGCCGTTGTTGTAGGTGGCGGTGATGTAGCCTTGTCCGATGAGGCGTTTCCACCAGCGTCCGTGGCGGTGGCCGTTGAGCCAGTGGGTGGATTCGGCGGTGTCGCCCGAGGGGGTGTAGATGACGTGGAGACCTTCTTTGACGCCCATATTGTAGGTGGCTTCCTTGACGAGGTGGCCGTCGGTGGCGAAGAACTGCCATTGGCCGTGGCGGTTGCGTTGGTTGTAGGTGCCGCGGGCGAGGAGGCGACCTTGCTCATCATAGGCTTCGTGGGTGCAGATGCGGCCTGGAGTGGTGAAGGTGTTGCGGATGCGGATAGTGCCGTCGGGGTAGTAGTAGGTGAAGGTGCCAGTCTCAAGGCCGTCGACGAAGTCGCCTTCAAAGATTTTGGAGCCGTCTTTGTCGGTACGCATCCAGTGGCCTTGTCGGCGACCCTGGTTGTCCACTTGGTTTTGAGCCGCGGCGGTGCCGAGGATGAGCAGGCTGGCTGCGGCAAGGAGGAGGTGGTGTCTTTTCATGGCTTGGGTGTTGGTGTTGGGGTGCGGCGGCACACGGGGTGCGGACGCATTATTTGTTTGAGAAACGAAGTGTTATGTTTTTTTATTTCATTGGGCGACAAAAAATGTGTAATTTTGCAACGAGATTGGGGTTGATTGGATTGTGGAGAATAGATGAATGGACAATAGAATAGACGCTGATATGGAACAGATTAGTTATTTTCGCAGGTCGGTAGGGCGGACGGTGGCTATGGATGCTGCACTGCTGGCGTTGGCGTGTGTGGTGCCGATGGTGTCGCACGCGCTGGCGTTTCCACTCTACAAGTTGAATCCGATGCTGGCGCTGCTGCTGGCTTCGATGCTTGGGCGTGGCGGTTGGCGTAACGGAGTGGTGATGGCGGTGTTGCTGCCGTTGGCGAGTTGGCTGGTGGTGGGGATGCCGGTGGGGATGAAGGCGGTCTGTATGGCGGCAGAGCTGCTGACGGTGGCCGCGGTGTGGGGTGAATTGAATGGCCGATGGAAGCCACTGGCGGCTGTGATGGCTGCGGTGGTGGTCGGCAAAGGAGTGTACTACGGGCTGAAGGCGGTGCTGATAAGCTCGGTGGCACTGGTGGGTACGGAATGGTGGGTGCAGGTCGGTGTGGCAGTGGCTTGGTGTGGCTTGTTTGCATTGGTTTATAAGCGGATGCAGTGAGGAACATTGCGGTGATAATGGCGGGGGGCGTAGGTCGCCGCATGGGGATAGCCTTGCCCAAGCAGTTTGCACAGCTGGGGGGTAGGAGCGTGGTGGAGAGGGCTGTGGATGCTTTCGATGGGCATGAGGGGATAGATGCGGTGGCGGTGGTGGTGCATCCCGATTGGCGGGAGCGGATGGAGGCCATTGCAGAGGAGAACAAGTGGCGGAAGCTGGAGAAGATAGTGGACGGTGGGAGTGAGCGTTACCTCTCATCGCTTCACGCCGTGGAGGCTTTCGCCGAGGAGGCTGTGGAGAGCAACCTGCTGCTGCACGATGCAGCGAGGCCACTGGTGTCTGCGGCGGTGATTGGAAGGGTGGTGGAGGCACTGCGGCGGTGGGAGGCTGTGGGAGTGGGGGTCCCGAGTAGAGACACAGTGTGGACGGTGGGGAGTGACGGGGAGGAATTTATAGTAGACCAGATACCCGAACGGCGCACGATGTGGCTTGCACAGACGCCTCAAGCGTTCCGCCTGCGACTGCTGCGTGAAGCCTACCAGAAGGCCGCGAGTGAAGGGTTCGGGTGGGCGACAGACGATTGTGGGATGGTGCGTCGCTATTGTGAGAGTACGGCTATCCACGTGGTGGAGGGCGATGAACTCAACTTCAAGATTACCACGGCGGCCGATTTGGCGAGAGCCAGGAGTTACATAGAGGAGAAGAATGATGAAAAGCAATGTTAGCGGACAACGGCCGGTGGTGATAGCTGGGCCGTGCGTGATTGAGAGTGCGGAGCTGCTCGACGAGGTGGCTGCCGAGCTGGTGAGGCTCAACAGCAAGCATGGTGTGGATATTATCTTCAAAGCATCGTTCGACAAGGCCAATCGGACATCGCTGCGGTCGTTTCGTGGGCCTGGCATAGAGCGGGGGATGCGGATGCTGGCCGAGGTGAAGTCGCGGTATGGGCTTCGCGTGCTGACGGATATCCACGAGGCGTGGCAGGCCGAGGTGGTGGCCGAGGTGGCCGATGTGGTGCAGATACCGGCATTCCTCTGTCGGCAGACCGACCTGCTGGTGGCTGCTGCGAAGACGGGAAGGGTGGTGAACATCAAGAAAGCCCAGTTCCTCAGTGGTGCGGATATGAGCTACCCAGTGGAAAAAGCGATGGAAAGCGGTGCAGGTGAGGTGTGGCTCACAGAGAGGGGCAATTGCTTTGGATATAACAACCTGGTGGTAGATTTCCGCAATATAGCCGACATGCTGGAAATAGTACCCACGGTGGTGATGGATTGTACGCACAGCGTGCAGCGGCCTGGTGCGGCAGGTGGAAAGACGGGCGGCGACCGCCGCTTTGTGCCAGCCATGGCCGAGGCGGCCAAGGCTTTTGGTGCGACGGGCTACTTCTTTGAAGTGCACCCCAATCCAGACAGTGCCCTCAGCGATGGGCCGAACATGCTGCCGCTGGCCGAGCTGGATGGTGTAATCAGTAAACTGCTGAAGCAATGAACGAAGAGATAATAGAGGTAGGCAAGGCATGCTTGCGCGATGAGGCACAGGCAATCCTCGGCTTGACGGATGGGATAGGCGAAGAGTTTGCACAGGCGGTGGAGCTTATCTACCATTGCAAGGGCAAGTTTATCGTCACTGGCGTGGGAAAAAGCGGCCACATAGGGAGCAAGATAGCTGCGACGTTGGCCTCGACAGGTACGCCCTCGTTCTTTGTCAATCCGCTGGATGCCTATCATGGCGACCTCGGGATGATACAGGAAGGCGATGTGGTGATGGCTATCTCTTATAGTGGTACAACCGATGAGCTGCTGCGTTTCCTTCCGCTGCTTAAGCGGCGAGGAATTGCCATTATCGGAATGAGTAGCAATGCTCGTTCACCGCTGGGTAGGCTCTCCGACTGCCACCTAAACATAGCGGTGGAACGCGAGGCCGACCCGCTTAACTTGGCACCCACATCGTCCACCACTGCCACGCTGGCCATGGGCGATGCGTTGGCCTGTGCCCTCATTAGGAAACGCAACTTTCGTCCCGATGACTTTGCACAGTACCATCCAGGGGGAAGCCTCGGCAAGCGGCTGCTGGCAAAAGTGGAGGATTATATGGTGGCCACTGGGTTGCCCTTCGTCAAGCCTACCGACCGAGTGAGCGACACTATTATCGAAATCAGCCGCGCCAAGCAGGGCTTTGCCATAGTGATGGAAGGGGAAAGAATGGTGGGGGTGGTAACTGATGGGGATGTGCGCAGAGCGATGCAGAACTATCGTGAGCAGTTCTTTTCCATCACGGTGGCCGACATTATGAGTCGAAGTCCGCGGACGATTTCAGCACAGGCTTCGCTCTCCGATGCCTCGGAGGTGATGCGAAGGAATAGTGTGCATACGCTGGTGGTGCTGGACGGAGAGGGCAAGGTGGTGGGGCTGATTGACTCGTTCGCATGCCTATAATGCCAATAGGAGGGAAAAATATTTTGGTGGGGAATAAAAAATGTCGTAAATTTGCACTCTGATTGAAAGATAGTTTCATTGCATAAAAAATAGCGAGAGAAATGGGAATAACGATACCTGCATTGATAGTGGGGGCCATATTGGTGAACAATGTGGTGCTGGCACAATTCTTGGGCATTTGTCCGTTTTTGGGAGTAAGCAAGGACGTGAAGTCGTCGGTGGGGATGAGCGGTGCGGTGCTGTTTGTTATGCTGTTGGCCACGATGGTAACGTGGCTCATCATGCAATATGTGCTGCGCCCGCTGGGGTTGGAATATTTGCAGACGATAGCCTATATCTTGGTGATAGCTGGGTTGGTGCAGATGGTGGAGATAGTGCTGAAAAAGATTGCGCCTTCGCTTTATCAGGCTCTGGGTGTGTTCCTGCCGTTGATAACCACCAACTGTGCGGTGCTGGGTGTAGCCATATTGGTCATTCAGAAAGATATGAACTTTATCGAGAGTGTGGTCTACTCGGTGTCGATTGCCGTTGGCTTTGCCTTGGCACTGGTGATCTTTGCTGGTATTAGGGAACAGCTTGAGCTGACGGGAGTGCCCAAGGGAATGAAGGGAGTACCCATAGCACTGGTAACGGCAGGCATATTGGCTATGGCCTTTATGGGGTTCAATAACTTGGTACCGCTTCCTTAGGAGGGCAAATAATGGATTGCAGGGCAGAGAAGTGGCCATTTTAGAGGACGTTATACCAAGGTTGAGGAGGTAAATTGGGTGATGTGTAATTGGTTGATATAGGTGATTTTGAGGATTATTTTAACTTTGTTTATAAATTTCGATTGCTGCCTTTTGAAAATATGGTAATACCTTTGCAAACGAAATAACGAACAGAATTAACATCTTAAAACATTAATGAAATGAAGAAAGTATTGTTTGTGATGGCAGTAGCCGGCATGTTTGGCTTTGCCGCTTGCAACAGCAACAAGCCCGCCGAAGAGGCTGTTGAGACTCCCGCCGTTGAGGAGGTGATGCCCGCCGAGACCACCGCTCCCGTTGAGGAGGCCGCCGCAGTTGAGGGTGCTGCAACCGAGTGCACCGCCGCTGCCGCCGAGACCGCCAGCACCGAGGCTGCTGCTGAATAAGCAGAAGGTTTGGACAAAGGAGAGAGGGCTTCCCTGCATGCAGAGAAGCCCTCTTGCTATGTGCATAGGATGGGATCAGTGGCGGTAGCCGATAGCCTGGCGCACTTCGGCCAAGGTGGTGGCGGCACTGGCGTGAGCCTTCTCGCAGCCACGGTCGATGATGCGTCGCAGTGACGCTTCATCGGCTCCGATTTCGATGATGCGCTGGCGCAACGGCTCAATGAATGCTACCATATCCTCGGCCAGCTGCTTTTTCATATCGCCGTAGCGTATTTGGCAGCGGTTGTAGAGGTCGTCGAAGTAGGCCACTGTGTCGGGCGAGGAGACGGCGCGCATTAGTGTGAAGAGGTTCTCTATCTCTTCGGGCTTCCTTTGGTTAGGCTCGATGGGACCACTGTCGCTCTTGGCCTTCATGATTTTCTTGCGTACCACGGAGGGTTCGTCGGTGAGGAAGATAGTGCTGGCTTCACCTTCGCTTTTGCCCATTTTGCCGCTGCCGTTGAGAGCTGGTATCTTCACAAGGTCGTTGCCGAAGCCCACGGCTTGCGGCAGGGGAAAGACCTCGGAGTGGTACATATTGTTGAATCGTTGGGCAAAGGTGCGGGTCATTTCGAGGTGCTGCTGCTGGTCCTTGCCGACGGGGACGCGTGTGGCCTTGTGGATAAGAATATCGGCAGCCATTAGGGTGGGGTAGGTCAGCAGGCCAGCATTGACGTTGCCAGGGTTCTGGCGCACCTTGTCCTTGAACGAGGTCACGCGCTCGAGCTCACCGAGGTAGGCATTCATATTGAGGAAGAGGTAGAGCTCGATGGTCTCGGGCAGGTCGCTCTGCAGGTAGACGGTGGCTCGTTCGGGGTCGATGCCAGCGGCGAGGTATTGTACGAGGATAGTACGGGCATCGGCATAGATGCTTCCTGGCGTGGGATGGGTGGTCAGCGAATGATAGTCGGCTACGAAGAAAAAGCAGTCGTACTCATCCTGCATGCGGACAAAATTGCGCAAGGCACCGAAATAATTGCCGAGGTGGAGATTCCCAGTGGGGCGTATACCGCTGCAAACAATGTCTTTAGCCATATCTCTATGAGGATTGCGTTGGGTGCAAAGTTACTCGTTTTTTATCTCTCTGCAAAAAGAAAGTTTTGTGGCAATGAAGTTTTTTTATTACCTTTGTGGTGCTTTTTTTGAAGAAAGCATAGTGAGACAATCTGTATAAAACATTGTAGATATGTACACAAAATTTCAGGAACACCTCCAGAAGGAGCTGGCCGACATCGAGGCCGCTGGTCTTTACAAGCATGAACGCATCATCGAGAGCCCCCAGGGAGCCGAAATCATGGTGAAAGGCAAGAAGTGCATCAACTTCTGTGCCAACAACTACCTTGGTCTGGCCGACAACCCCGAGCTCATCGCAGCTGCCAAGAAAGGTATGGATGCCCGTGGCTTCGGCATGGCCTCCGTCCGCTTCATCTGCGGTTGTCAGGATCTCCACAAGCAGCTGGAGAAGAAGATCGCTGAGTTCTTCGGCACCGAGGACACCATCCTCTATGCCGCCTGCTTCGATGCCAACGGCGGTGTCTTTGAGCCCCTGCTGACCGAAGAGGATGCTATCATCAGCGACGCCCTCAACCACGCCTCCATTATCGATGGCGTGCGCCTCTGCAAGGCCCAGCGTTACCGCTACGCCAACGCCGACATGGCTGACCTCGAAGAGCAGCTCAAGGCTGCACAGAAGAACCGCTTCCGCATCATCGTCACCGACGGTGTCTTCTCGATGGACGGCAACGTCTGCCCGCTCGACAAGATTTACGAGCTCGCCAACAAGTACGACGCCATGGTGATGGTCGACGAGAGCCACAGCGCTGGCGTGGTCGGCAAGACTGGCCGCGGCGTCACCGAGCGCTACAACCTGCGCGGCAAAATCGAGATACTCACTGGCACTTTAGGAAAAGCCTTCGGCGGTGCGATGGGTGGCTTCACCACTGGCAAGAAGGAAATCATCGACATGCTGCGTCAGCGCAGCCGTCCCTACCTGTTCAGCAACTCGATGGCCCCTGGCCTCGTGGCCGCCGGCATTCGTATGTTCGAGCTCATGAGCGAGACCAACGCCCTGCAAGACAAGCTGCACGAGAACACCGACTACTTCCTGCACCGCATGAAAGAGGAAGGCTTTGATTGCAAGCCCTCGGAGAGTGCCATCTGCGCCGTCATGATCTACGACGCCGCCAAGAGCCAGCAGTATGCCGCCAAGATGCAGGAGGAAGGCATCTTCGTCACTGGCTTCTACTATCCCGTCGTGCCGAAGGGCCAGGCCCGTATCCGCGTGCAGATCAGCGCCGCCCACGAGCACGAGCACCTCGACAAGTGCATTGAAGCCTTCAAGAAAGTCCGCAAGGAGATTGAGGGTTGAACCCTCGCCCGTAGCGGCTAATATTGCTCCGCTATGCCCTCCCATCCCGTCGGGAGGGCATTTTTTGTCTCCGCTATCCAACAAACAATTCTTCTCAGTTCTCACTCCCCACCCGCTCCGTATCCGCTCCGTATCCACTCCGTATCCGCTCCGTATCAAGTCCGTATCTGGGCGGTAAAAATACGAGGTGGAAACGGGGTAGGTGTGAGGAGGGTGGGTATGGCAAATTTGGGCGATAGTGATGGTGTATGTCGGTGGGGAATGGCGGAGGGTTATGGAATTGCCAGGTGCAGTAAGAGGAGCGGCTGCGGGGAAAATGGGATGATTGGTGAGTAGAGGGTACAGAATTTTTTGCGGTTTCAAAAAAAATGTGTAATTTAGCACTCGGATTTCCTGCGTTGGAGACACGTCAAGTGTGCAGCCAACGCATTGGAAATAATGTAGATAGCTAAAAGAAGGTAAATATAGTGTATATATGAAAACACTCGAAAAAGGTCTGCTGTTGCTCGGGGCGGCGATGCTTATGGCGGCGGGCGTATATGCCCAAAAGAGCATAGCCAAGAAGGCCGATGACCTCTTCGACCAGTATCGGTTCTACGATGCTGCACAGGAGTATGAGAAAGCGTATGAGAAGATTAAGAACAATAAGGCCGAGCAGAACCGGGTTTATTTTCAGCTTGCCGAGTGCTACAGGCTGATGTGCGACTATCCTCATGCCGAGCGAATCTACAAACGCTTGGTAACCGCTGGTTATCAGAACACGGAGCATAAGCTCCTGTTCAACCTTGCCGAGATGTGCCGCTTCGAGGAGAAATTTGCCGAGGCCGACGACTACTATGAGAAGTATCTATCCTTGGAACCCAACGATAGTTATGCCGCCAGCCGAAAGCAGTCGCTGGTGTATGCCAACCAGTTGTCGAACAACCGCACACGGCACGAGGTGGTGAAGATGGAGGGTTGGTGTACGGACTACAATGACTGGGCACCGCGCTTCCAAGGTCGTGATACCACAGTGCTGGTCTTCACCAGTTCGCGTTTTGCCGAAGGTGAGGAGGGCGACAACGACCCGTGGACGCACCAAGCTTTCTCCGACCTCTACACTGTGTTTCAAGATCGCAATGGCAACTGGTCGTCCTCGCCCGAACCGTGGGACAAGACGGGGCGCATCAATACTGCAGTCAATGAGGGCGAGTCATCATTCTCGCCCGATGGCAACACGGTCTATTTCTCGCGCTGCGAGGTGAGGGCCAACGAGGTGTCGGGTTGCCGCATCTATATGGCTTCTCGTGTGCCAGAGCAGACTGATAAAAAAGCCAAGAAAAAGAAATCGACGGCGGTGCCTGCCAAAGGAGCTAAGAAGAGCAAGACAGACAGCAGCAAGGAGGACAAGGATAAAGGCGGCAAGAAGGCATCGTCGAAATCGTCGGCTTCGGAGTCGGAGCCTGCCCCAGGAGAATGGGGAGAGGCGGTGGTGGTCTACTTGGGCGACACGGCATTCAACTACCTCTATCCAGCCATCAGTAGTGATGGACTGACGCTCTACTTCTCGTCGGATATGCCAGGCGGGTTCGGGGGCTACGACCTTTGGAAAGCCACGCGCAAGTCGCAGGCCGAGGGATTTGGACGCCCAGTTAACCTCACCTCGGTGGTCAATACCCGCGGTGCGGAGGTAATGCCGATACTGCGCAATGATTCGCTGCTCTATTTCTCGTCAGACGGCTTACCAGGTGTTGGTGGATACGACCTCTTCAAGTCGTCGCTGCAGGCCAACGGCAAGTGGAGCACGCCCGAAAACCTTGGAGTTCCGATCAACTCCTCCTATGATGAGATGTCCATCATCTTCTACCCCGACGAGTCGCTACCCTACAACATCGTGGAGCGTGGCTACTTCTCCTCAAACCGTCCGTTTGTAGACCCACTCAATCGGCAACTGGCCAACCAATCCAAAAAAACGAAAAAAGAGGCTCCTCCAATCAACAACAACATCTATTCCTTTGTGCTGGACGAGCTCAACTACGCCATCGAGGGTACGGTACGCAGCGAGAAGTCGATGCAGCTCCTGCCCGATGTGAGAATCAAGATGGTGGGGTCGGATGGCTCACAGTTTGAGACCAATACCGACCGCCGAGGACACTACAAATTCGACAGCACGCAGGTGCATCGCAACGTGGTCTACAAGATGTACCTCTCCAAGAAGGACTACTTCAGCATTGAGGGGTCGGAAAGCACGCGGGGCTATAACGTGGGCAAGACGATAGTGCACGACTTCCGTATGGAGCCAGTGCCGCATCGCCCAGTCATCCTGCCCGAGATACGCTTTGATTTAGCCAAGACCGACCTCAAGAGCGAGTATATGGACTCGCTGATGGATCTTTATGTGGTGATGGAGAACAACCCCAACATCGTGGTGGAAATCCGTTCCCATACCGACTGCCAACCCTATATTGGCCTTACCAATGACACCCTCTCGCAACGCCGTGCGCAGACGGTGGTGGATTATCTCGTCAGCCGTGGCATAGAGCGCGAGCGCCTTGTGGCCAAAGGCTATGCTGACCGTATACCGCGGGTGCTGGACGAGGATGTGGTGGTTACCTACAACGGGCAGCAGTACCCCTTCTCGGCTGGTACGGTGATGGAGTGCGACTACATAGCCACCTTGCAAGGCGACCGCCAGCAGGCTGCCCACTCGCTCAACCGCCGCTTGGAATTCCTCGTGCTGCGCACCGACTACGTCTCGCGCCGCTTGGTGGAGAACATAGCCTCGGAAAAGCCTGTGGCCAAAGTGGGCGAGGATGGCAAGGTGATCGACCTCGTCAATCGTCCGCTCGACGACGACTCGGTGGCCACCACGGCAGCCATCGTCCACGATGAAAGCGTCATCCCAGTAACGATGGTCAATTCCACCCGTGGCGAAATCAACTGCATCGTCAATGGTTCGCAGCTCCCTATGCTCATCGACGAGCGCTTTGTGGAACCCATCGCCATCGCTTGGGAGGAGGCCATGAACTTCCTCTACCAAGGTCGCATCACCAAGGACGACTTCCCGCGCCGCGACCTCTCGTTTGATGCCGAGGGCAACATCATCGAAAAGGAAATCGTCATCTTCAAAGAGATGCAAATCGGCGAACAGCGGCAGCAGAACGTAGAGGTTGTGGTGGTGAAGAATGTGGACTATAAGTTCATCATCAACCGCAACGGTCTGCGGCAATTTGGCAACTACGAGTTCGACAAGCAGCACGGCAAACTCTCATTCTTCGACGAGTAGTGCCTCCACTGCTAATCACCATCTTGGGCCCGACGGCATCGGGCAAGACCGCCTTGGCCGCCGCCTTGGCAGCACGGTTGCAGGGCGAAGTGATAAGTGCCGACTCAAGGCAGGTGTTTCGAGGCATGGACATTGGCACAGGCAAGGATTTGGCCGACTACTGCGTGCAAGAGAAATCCATCCCCTATCATCTTATTGACATCTGCCATCCCTCGGAGGAATACAATGCCTACCGCTTCATGGGCGACTTCAAGGCGGCCTTTGTCGACATCGTTAGCCGTGGCCGCCAGCCGATACTCTGCGGCGGAACGGGTCTTTACCTTGATGCCGTTATCCGTGCCTACCACCTCGCTGATGCCCCGATTGACCCAGCCTATCGCCGCTCGCTCAATACCAGCTCCGATGCCGAGCTTACCGAGCGCCTTGCCTCGCTCGTTCCCCTCCATAACCACACCGATACCGAGACGCGCGACCGCCTGGTGCGTGCCTTGGAGATACAGGAATTTGCCCAATCCAACCCCGATGCCTACATCAAGCTTCCCCCGATGCGCCACCTCGTCTTCGGAATCAGAATGCCCCGCGAGGTGCTTATTGCTCGCATCGAAGCCCGTTTGCGGCAGCGGCTGGCCGAGGGAATGACCACCGAGGTGCAGCACCTACTCGACGAGGGAATTGATGCCAACCGCCTAATGCGCTTCGGCCTTGAATATCGCCACGTCACCCGATTCCTCTTTGGCCTTTGTTCCGAACAGCAGATGTTCGACAACCTCTTTACCGACATTCGCCGTTTCTCCAAGCGGCAGATGACCTGGTTTCGCCGCATGGAGCGCAACGGGGTGGAAATCCATTGGATTGACGGCACGCTGCCTTTGTCCGAGCGACTCGAATGCCTTCTTGCCGAACTTCAGAAGGTATAGCTTTGGGGTGATTAGTGTCGCTTCCGCTTGAAAAATTGGCTCACCACCGTGCTGCACTCTGTCTCCAGCACGCCGTGGGCAACCTCCGTCTTGGGGTGCAGTATTTGCCCTTGCAGCAGGCTGTAGCCCCGCTTGGGGTCGGCAGTGCCGTAGACGAGGCGTCCCACCTGTGTCCACCCTATGGCACCAGCACACATCGGGCAGGGCTCCACCGTTACGTAGAGTGTGCATTCGTCGAGGTACTTTCCACCGAGGTAGTCGCAGGCCGAGGTGAGGGCAATCATCTCGGCGTGAGCCGTAGGGTCGTGCAGTCGCTCTGTCTGGTTGTGGGCACGGGCTATGATGCGGTCGCCACACACCACCACTGCCCCTATTGGCACTTCCCCTTCGGCCTCGGCCAGCTGTGCTTCGCGCAATGCCTGCTGCATGTATTGCTCGTCGGTCATGGCTTCGCTATGGGGAAATCGGTGTGTTCCACTATCTTTTTCTCTCCCATCTCCACTTTGGCATCAAATCCCAGCTCGGCGAGCAAGGCGGCTATACGCTGACTGGCCTCGTCGGACAGCACTGCTGCCTGTAGCTTCCCGTAGCTCCACTTGGCTCCAGTCCTGCTCTCGAGCTCTGCATAGGTGCCTGCCACCTGCCTTCCCATCAGCGGCAAGTTTATCCACACCGAGTCGGTCGTGGCCAGCATCCGCCCCAGCTCCACCATCTTGTAGGCGGCAATCCATAGGGCACTATCTCGTGCCACGCGCACCTGTCCGTTGGCCTGAACGCCCTCCACCATGGCGCGGAAGTTGGCCACCAGGTAGCGCCACGATTCCGCCTCTTCGGGCGATTGGGGCTGGGTGGAGGTGGAGACCGAATGTGTGGTGTGGCAGGCGGATAGGCTCACTACGGCCAGCACCAGTGCTATGCTTCTGACGGTCTTCATTGCAGGGCTGTTTTGATGACCTCCAAGTGGTGCCGCAGGGTATCGCTCTCGGGGTCGAGCCGTGCTGCCTTCTCCATATAGGGCAGAGCCTCGCGGTCGCGACCCAGCAGGTGAAGCAGCCAGGCGTAGGTGTCGAGGCTATTGGCCTCGTCGGGCTCAGCCTCAATGGTGCGCCGACTCATTTCCAGTGCCTCTTCCAAGCGGATACCCTGTTCGGCGAGGTAGTAGGCGTAGTTGTTCATCGTCGTCCAATCGTCGGGGTGGAGCTCCAGGTAGCGGTCGAACGCACGCCAAGCTTTATCGTATTTCCCAGTGCGGTAGTAGGCTTCGGCCATTAGCATATAAGTCTCCGCCTCGAGGTATTGCTTGTTGAACCCCCACCGCTCGGCCTGCTCCAGGTGGGGGAGTGCCCCAGCGTAGTCCTCCTCCCTCATGCAGGCCAGTGCCTGCAGGTAGCGAGGCAGTGTGTGGAGAGGAAATAGCTCGCCAGCTCGCCGAGCGTAGGTCAGCATCTCTTTCTCGCTCTCGGGCGAAGAGCCGAGGCATATCAGCAACGCTTCCCACACCTCGTAGCGGCTGCTGTCCTCGCTCAAGGCCAGCTTCAGCTGCTGCTCCGCCTCGGCATACCGCTCCTGCCGCATCAGCACATCGGCGTAGAGCAAGGCGTACTCCGAAGCGTCGTCGCAATCCTTCACCGCCTGCTCCACCAGTGCAAACGCAGCCGCACTATGGCTTCCGTAGAACTCCTCGCTGGTGTAGAACGAGCCCAGCAGTTGCATCTTCGTGCGGCAGTCGAGCCTCGGATTAGCGAAGGCCAACTGCAGCTCGTCGTCGGCCTTCTCGGTCTGCCCTATCCGCTTGTAGTATTCGGCCAGCTGCACGTGGATATACTCGTCGTCTGGGTCGGCAGCCAGCACGCGGTCGTAGTACGCTTTGGCCTTGCTGTATCGCTTGCGCTCCATGTTCATTTCGGCCAGCATAGCGCTGTAGCGTTTCTCGTGGGGCATAGCATCGGCAAGAGCCACAATCTCGCGCTCGGCTTTCGCCGTATTGCCCACCGCCAACCATAGCCGCTGCTTCTGCAGCGAGATAGGCTCGCTGACGCCTATCATCCGCTCCACTCGGTTCAGTGCCTCCACCGCACCCTCCACATCGCCAGCATCAATGCAGGCGTTGGAAAGTTCATAGCAGTGAGCCACCACCCCTGGCTCCAGCGCCACGATGCGTTGCCACGTTGCCACCTTCCCCTTGTGGTCGCCCTGCCGCTCCTGCACCTCGGCCTGCTCCCGCAGGTACCATAGGTTTTCCCCATCAGCCTTCACTGCCTGGGCGATGCAGGCTCGTGCACTGTCAGTCCAGCCGCGCTGTAGCAGTAGCCGAGCCATGCCGTACCACGCTGCTCCGCACGCAGGCTCGGCCTGAACCAAGTCGGCATAGGCCTGCAAAGCCTCCTCGGTGCGTCCGCTCTCTTGCAGCGAAAGTGCATCGATAAGCTTGCTGTCGATGGCCAGCTGACTCTCGCTCACCTCCTTGATGGGCTCGCGCCTATAGCGGCTCTCTGGCGGCTGGCCTTTCCGGCTTCCGCCGCAACCCCATGCCATCAGCATCATCGTGCCCATCACAAGTGCAGCTGCCGCTGTGTGTAGTGTCCGCATGTATGGCTTCTGTTGATTGTTTTTGTGCTTCATGCTCTTGCTTGGTCTTTCTCTCCCGATGCCGTTGGGGTTCTTTTGCACCGACACATTCGCTCTCCCATGCACGGCTCGGTAGTGGTATAACACGCGCGTGCCGTGTTTATTGTGCAGCGAGGGCAATTCTTTCGCCCTTGCAGGGCCGCTAATATCTGCCCACGAGGTACGTCGCGAAATGATGGCGGCAGTGCCTGCCAAATCTCCATCCCTGCAAGCTCCTGTTCCATAGTGTTTTCTGTGCCAGTTCTTCAATAGTTCTTCAATAGTTCTTCAATAGATGTTCAATAGTTTATTGAAGAACGATTGAAGAACGATTGAAGAACGATTGCCGAAAAATCGGTGCGAATTGCAAGTTTTGCGAGGTAGAAGACACTAAATTGGAAGCACAGGATGCAAGCGGTAGCGGCAGAAGTGGCTGAAAAGATTTCATAAAAAATGAAAAAAAGTTGTGCGAAAAGAAAAGATTGATTATATTTGCAGTTGATAAAGTGTGCAGAAAAACGTGATGGAACACGTTTTGTGTGCTGAAAGATAGTAAGTTGAATTGAAATTGGACAAGAAAAATATTAATCATCAAAATCCAACAAAAATGAAAAAAGCATTATTGGTTGTCGGGTTGTGCATGGGTGCTTCGCTGGCATTTGCACAAACCGAGAGTATCCGCCTCGGTGGAATCCAAGATGTGAAGATGGACTTTAATGGTGCTGCCGCTGCGGAAGCCACCAACTACAAGGCATCCATCTTTACCAAGGCCGCAGGCGACACCATCCAGATCTTCCGTTTCACGGAGGACGAGATGGCGAACATCACTTACGGGAGCAATGGTGAGGTGAAAGGCAATCAGACGGTTTATTCCTATGTGTCTTCCAACAACACCTATAAGCTCGACACCCTTGTAACGCACAGCCAAACCCTCGCTATGCTGCACTGGGAGCGTGTGAAGGATTCGGCTGATTTTATTCTTGACGACCGCTACACCTCCTTCGGTCAGCAAGCCTACCTCCGCTCCTACATCCTCTCCTACATGAACCGCCGCTTTACGGGCGATGACAATGGCTTCATGCTCATGACAATGCTTGCTGCCCACGGTTCGGGCAACATCCATGCTTGGTTTGAGCTTCCCACTGTTCCCAAGAACCCCGATGCAGCTTTGATCGACATCAAATTCACCCAGATGTACCGCAAATACTACGACCGCTGCTACATCGACTACAAGATTGGCGATGCTTGGTATGCACGCGAAATCAACGTGGAGAACATCGATGTGGAAGTGAATAGCTTTGCGCCGGTGCTTCCCACCTACACCATGCCCGTACGCTTGGCTCAACAGGATCAGTACATTCTCCGCGTCCGCTATCGTAGTGCCGACCGCGGCAACAGCTACGGCTATGCTTGGGCAATCGACAACTTCGCCGTTGTGGTCGGTGCCACCCAGAGCGAGGGTGCTAACCGCTGGAAAGCCAACAACGAGAACTATACCGATGGCGCTTACGGCCAAATCCCGCAAGGCTTCCATATCCCCCTGTCGTGGTATGGTACGATCATCAACAACGGTGCCAACGATCAAGGCGGTGCCGTCGCCACCACCTACACCTTCGACGCCAACAAGGAGAATGCTGCCCAGCTGCTCCAAGTTTCGCTCGACACCATCTACAGCAACCCCACCATTGAGCAATACGCTGTCATCAACGAGCGCGGCTTTATGCCTGTGAAGGATAGTATTGGCTACGCGGGCTGGTTTGGCCGTGGCACTGATGCCAAGAACAACTACAACTCCAACACCATCACGGGCAACTATCAAAAGCGTGCCCTCCCCACCGAAAACCTCGGTCGCAACTATGTAACCACCACCGTTACCAACGACAACTCTGGTGTGGCTCCTGCCCAGTTCGACACTATCGCCTATAAGGTAACCACCTCCATCGGTGGCGACTCGTTGCTCTCTGTGGCAGGTTATCGCTGGAGCCACGACAACGGCATCATCCCCGCTGGTTCGCGCTACGCCACTGGTTACACCGCCGCACAGGCCGATGGTAGCCACTTCGTTACCGACAGCGGCCACTATGGCGATGCTGGCTATCGCGTCTACCTGCGCTACACCACGCCCGATGTCATCCCCACCGACATTAATGGCGATCCTTGGGTCTTCCTCGGCCTGGAAATCGTTGCCCAAACGATGGAAGGCGTCGATGTGGCTGCCGATGATATGGTTGGTGCAGAGATTTTCCCTGTCCTGAACCGTATTGACTACAAGGTCAACACCACTCCCGACTCGAGCAACTTCTACACCCAGACCTCCATCGCCACTGGTGCCAGCACTGTAGTTCCCCACTCGGTCACCCGCGATGAACTCATCGAAGGCTTCACGAATGGTTATCGCCCCAACGATGCGGAATACAAAGCCGTCAACATCCGCTTCTTCAATATGCCCGAGATTGAGCCCAACACCTCCTACTACCTGGGTTATGTGATTGCCAGCGCCAGCAAGTTTGCAGCTGCTCGCAACCTCTACAGCTACAGGACTTCGAGCGGTGCCTACGCAAGTTACCGTGGCGAATCCACCCTCGCTCCTTGGGCTTCCCAGTTCACTCCTAATGTCTACGACACTTGGGTCTTCGACCCCGCCAACTCCACCAGCAACCTCTTCGCTGGCCGTCACGATAACGTTTTCCCGATGATTCGTGCCATTGTTGGTCCGCGTGCACAGATTGACTCGGTGCGTGTCGGCAGTGTCTGCACTGACGACAACTACACTATGGTGACCATGAGGTCGGGCAACCAATTTGTAGACTTCACGGGTCAGCTGACCAAAGTTCCGAAAGGCTCCGACCCCACCTTCTACATCTTTGGTAAAGGCACCTACGAAGTGGGTACGAAACCTGGCGTAGTCGATGAGATTATCCTCGATGGCACCAGCGTACTCGTTAGCGACATCAACGATGCCAGCCGTGTTCCCGAAGGCGTAGTCATCACCGAGCGCAACGAGAACATGTACGATGAGGACTCGACCGTCATCTTCACCCGTACATACTATGTGGTAACCATCACCAATGTCCAGAAGGATGGCTACATGGTTTGCGCCAAGGGTCATGAAGGCGACATCAAGGTGGGTATCGAAGCCGAAGCTCCCAGTGTGGCTCTTGGCCTCAAGCCGAACCCCGCCACCTCGCAGGTCAGCCTCAACATCAAGGGCGTTACCGGCACGGTGAACTGCAGCATCATCGACATGAGTGGTCGCGTGGTCTACAGCCGCAACCTCAATGCCGAACAGCAGCACACAATCAATCTTGACAATATCGCCGCTGGTGCCTACTTTGTGCGCGTTACCAACGACAACTTCAGCAAGGTTGAGAAACTCATTGTCCGCTAACCATAGCAGGCAGAACTGAAACTTTGGTGGCGGCTTCCGTTGGAAGCCGCCACCTTTTTTTACCCATTGTAGAATCTGTTTTATCTTTCCTCACCTTTCAGCATAGCAGTAGAGACGCGGCACGCCGCGTCTCTACCGTCCATTAGGGTGCATTGCTCGTGACCTGGGTCTTTCAGCATAGCAGTAGAAACGCGGCACGCCGCGTCTCTACCATCTGCTCTGGTGCCTCATCCGTTCACCTTGCACTCATTTTGGGTATCACCTTAAAGCACGTTGCCCAACTGCTCTTTGATTTTCTCCAGTTCGTCTTTCATGGCAACCACAATGCGCTGTATCTCCACGTGGTTGGCCTTTGAGCCTGTGGTGTTGATCTCGCGCCCCATCTCTTGTGCCACGAATCCGAGCTTTTTGCCACACGTGGGCTCGGTGGCGAGGGTTTGGCGGAAGTAGTCGAGGTGCTTTTTGAGACGCACTTTCTCCTCGGTGATGTCGAACTTCTCGAGGTAGTAGATGAGTTCCTGCTCGAAGCGGTTGGCATCAACGTTGTGGATGTCGGCATCGGCCATGTAGCGGTAGATTCGCTCTTTGGCGGTGGCTATGCGTTCGGTTTCGTAGGCGGGAATCTGGCCGAGAAGTTGCTCAATCAGGTCGATGTGGGAGATGAAGTCGCGTTGCAGCACGGCTCCCTCTTCGGTGCGGAATTGGTCGGTCTGGGCTATGGCTTGACTGATGGATGCCTTTATAGTTTCCCATTCTTCCTCGGGGATTTCTTGCTGTGAGCCTCCGTTCCAAAGGTCGCTACTGGCAGCAAGGCTATTGAGCAACTGGCTGCTGTCGGCCTTCACTTGTGCGGCGAGGCGGCAAAGGGCGTTGTAGCGCGACAGCAGCAGTGCCTCGTTGAGGTCGGCTGCCGTGGCAGCGTTCTCGTCGGTGAGCATGAAGTCCACTTTGCCACGTTCCAACTGCGTGAGCATAGTGCGCACTTCAAGTTCGTGCGAGCGGAGGGAGGAAGGGAGCTTCACGTTGAGGTCGAGCTGCTTGCGGTTGAGGGTCTTGATTTCGATGGTGTAGCGTTTTTGGCCGATAGTGGCTTGGCATTTAGCGTAGCCTGTCATTGATTTCATGGTGCAATATGTGTTATAAGTGTTTCAAATGTAGGGGTGGTGTAGGTTTGCAGTTGGCCGTGGTGGTCGTAGATGAGCATCACGGCTTTGGTGCCAGGGAGGTCAGGGTGGTGTTCGATGAAGGAACGGGTGCTGTCGAGTCCCATAACCATGTAGGCCGTGGCCATGGCATCGGCCAACCAGCAGTCTTTTTCCACCACGGTGGCACTGAGTAGCGAGTGCTGTGCGGGATAGCCTGTGGTGGGGTTGATGGTGTGGGAATAGCGTTGTCCGTCCTTGACATAGTATTTGCGGTAATTGCCTGAGGTAACGAGTGCTTGGTCGCAGAGTGTAATGCTGGTGTGGATTTCGGGGAGGCTGAGGCTGTCGGCGGATGGCTGTTCAATGCCGATGCACCAAGGTTGGCGGCCTGCTTTGTGGCCGTGGGCGATGATTTCTCCACCGATATTGATGAGGTAGTCGGTGATACCGCGCTTGGATAGTAGCGATGCTAAAAGGTCAGCGGCATAGCCTTGGGCGATGGCGTTGAGGTCGAGTTCGGTCTGTGGATATTGTTTGAGGAGGTGGCCATTGCTGACTTGTACTTGCCCGTGGGCATAGTGTAGCAGGCTGTCGATGGCGGTGCTGTCGGGTTCGCAGCGCTGCTTGAAGCTGAATCCCCAGGCTTGCACGATGCAGCCTATGCGGCAGTCGAATGCGCCATTGGTCAGGTCGTGGGCGTAGAGTGCTTTTTGCAGCATATCGGATAGGATGGGGGAGAGGCTGTCGGTTTGGTTGGCGTTGAGTCGTCGCAGGAGCGAGTTGTCGACCCAAAGTGAGGCTTCGCTGTCGAATGCCGTCAGGAAGGAGTCAATAGTGGGACGGAGGTCGCACTGCGCGGGGGCGTAGTATTGCACGCTGTAGTAGGAGCCTTGTGCTTGGCCTGAGATGCGGTGGAGTTGGTATTCCCTATGGCATGCACTTTGCACAGCGGTGCATAGCAGCAGGAAAAAGAAAAAGCGTCCGACACGGGTGTATCGAACGCTTGCGTGCTGTCTGCCGTTCATTTTTATTTGCTGACGACGAGTTTGCGACTGATTTGGGCACCGCTGGCGGTGGTGAGGCTCATAGTGTAGTGGCCACTGGCGAGGTCGGTGAGGTCGAGTTGCAACTGCTGACTATCGCTGGCAAGGTCGATGATGCGTTGGCCGATGGTGTTGTAGATGATGACGCGACTGATGATTTCATCGCTTTTGAGGTTGACGATGCGGCTGGTGGGGTTGGGGTAGATGCTGACGCTGGCGGCTTCAACCTCGCCGATGCCGAGGTTGGTCGAGGCGATGGTAATCCAGTTGTGGGTAGCGCAGTAGCTTGGCGCCACGGGGCTGGTGGTTACAAGGTGTACGTCGATGTTGTCGCCATTGGTGGGGGCGGTGATGGTGATGGTCTCGGTGGTGTCAACCGTGGAGATGTCGCTACGATACCAGGCGTAGGTTACGCCTTCGGTGGCGCAGTTGGCTCGCAGCTCGGTGGTCTCGCCAGGGTTCAGCAGCCAGTTGCCGCTGATGGTTGCAGTGGGGGTCTTGTTGATGGTGAGGTTGAGACGACCATTGATGGGGCAGTCTACATCGTTGAGGATATTGTGGCCAGCGGTGTCTTTTTTCACGCGTGCCACAACGATGCTGCGGGTGTAGGTGGTGTCGTTGAAGGGCCAGTGGTAGGAGTCGCAGGCCACAACGGTGGTGTCCTCATAGCTGCTTTGGTTGAGGGTTAGCACGAGGTGGGCAATCGAGTCTTGGCAGATGGCGAAGCTGCGCTGGCCTGACGGGATTCTGATAATGGTGTCGGTGCTGTGGGTGAAGTTGAACTTGCGCGAATAGTTCATCACAAAAGTGTAGCGGTCGCAGGCGGCGATGGTGTCGTCTTTGGCACGGTAGAGGCTCTGTGGGTCTTTGACGGTGAGCTGCACGGTGTAGTAGCGTTTGCACTTGGAGATGGGGTTGATGTCGAAAATAGTGTCGCCGTTGGGGGCTACGCGGGTGGTGATGTCGTAGGTGTGGGCATTGCCGTCGATGCGGTGAGCAAAGGTGGTGGCCCTGGCGGTGTCAGCGGGGGTGAAGAGGTAGGTCGGACCAGCAATCTGGGTGGATACTCGTCCGTATTCTGGGCTGAAGCTGACCGAGGCACAATTCCGCACTGGCTTTGCCAGGGTGTCTTTCTCTTCGCTGATGGTCAGTTCGAGGTGGTAGTGGTGGGTGCACTTGATGGAGTCTACATAGGCAGTGGTGTCGTATTGTCCAGCGTTGTAGCGCTCCCCGTGCCAGCGATAGCGGTAGTTGGCATCGCCGCAGGCGGCCACACGGTTGGTGTCGTAGTCATTGTGGGTGTAGGCCACTATGCGGATGGCAGCAATGCTGTCGCATCGGTCGATGCTCTTGAGGGTGGCGAGGTGGATGGCTCGTGTGGTGTCGGTCAGCGTGCTGTCGCCCCAGACGACGAAGCATCCAGCGGTGATGTCGCGGGCGTTGGTGCGTGCAGCAGCGGTGTCGGTGTAGCTATGATTGACGGTGAGGTTGACGTTGGTGGTGGTAATGCATTTTCTGACGGTGTCGTTGTGGGTCAGCGGGGCAGTGCTGGTGTAGGCTTGACGCCACGGACTGACGTAGCGGTCGCACACCACAGTGTCAATGTTCACTATGATGTGATTGGTCAATGTGAGCCTCAATTGGAAAATACTGTCGCATCGGCCCACGCGGGTTTTCACCGTGTCGTAGTACACGTTGCTGCTGTCGCGCACTTTGTTGCGCCAGCGGTAGTTGCAGGTGGTGTCGACAGTAACCATCGGCATGCGGTAGGAGGGGTAGACTTTGAGATGAAGCGTGTCGTTGCGCTGGCAGCCCTCGGCGGTGGTGTAGGAGGTGTCGATGGTGGTGTCGGCAGTGAAGACTTCGCCCCAAGCCGAGCGGTACTTATCGCAGGCTTTGGTTATCACTTTGGTGGAGTCGATGCCTTTGAGCGTTAGGTTGAAGCGATAGATGCTGTCGCAGCCCGAGGGGTCGCTGACTGTGGCGGTGTGCAGTCCCGCAGTTTTCCACACCAAGCTGTCGCGCCACACGTATACGCAGTTGGCTGCAATGTTGGAGTCTATCGTTACCGAGGTGCTGAACGTGAGGTCGAGGATGAATATGGTGTCGCCAGCCAGCTTCATCACGGTGGTGTCGCTGGTGTAGGTCGTGTCCGTCAAGTCCCAATGGTAGGGCATACAGACCGTCTTTTCGATGTGTTTGATTTCATGCCCAGCGTTGAATTGTGCAAATGTGGATGCACCGAAAACAGCCAGCAGCAAGCCTAAAAATACCTTTTTCATCGTTGGTAGGTGTATGTTTCTTTATTGTTTTCTTTTTCCTACAATGCTTTGTGTCAAATCATTGCGCCTTTTCCAAAAGGAATATTCCCCACAAAGGCAATATGCAAAGGTAAGATATTTTTTCAGAATGTGCAAAAAATAATTGTATCGGCTCACTTTTTATCCTCTTTAGGTGGCGGATTGAGGAGCGTTGCGCAAGGTGGGCAACGGAGGTGCTCAATGGCTGGTTGCTGGTAGGCATCTGCTCCGTATCCGCTCCGTATCCACTCCGTATCCGCTCCGTATCAAGTCCGAGTCCGGGCGGACAATGTACG
Source organism: Bacteroidales bacterium (assembly GCA_017455205.1). Classification (GTDB taxonomy): domain Bacteria; phylum Bacteroidota; class Bacteroidia; order Bacteroidales; family P3; genus Colimorpha. The sequence goes on along the minus strand of JAFTBM010000022.1, from coordinate 73,404 downwards.
ACGTGCATGCGGGTTGGAAGTAGGGAGGGTGGCTTGGGACGAGGTGGGGGCGGATTGGGGCGATGGAGAAAATTCAATATCATTTGGTGGATTAACAGAAAAGTGGTATATTTGCGACTTGTAAGATTTGGATATTGTCAAATTAAAAATATTAAACACAAATGGTTACAAAACTTGACGACCTGCTTGAGCTGGTCAAATCGAAAGGGAAAAAGCGTCTGGTGGCTGCTTATGCCAATGATAGCCACACTATCGGTGCGGTGAGTGCTGCCATCGACCGCGGCATTGTGGAGGCCACGCTGGTGGGCGACATTGAGACGATTAAGAAGGTCTGTGCCGAGGAGGGAATTAATCCCGAGAAGTTCAAACTTGTGCAGGAGGCCAATGATGTGAAGGCTGGTGCCAAGGCTGTGGAGCTTATCAATGCTGGCGAGGGCGATTTCCTGATGAAGGGGTTGCTTTCCACGGATAAGTATATGCGTGCCATCCTCAACAAGGAGAAGGGCTTGATGCCTGGCAAGAAGAACGATATGCTGACGCACATGGCTGTGATGGAGGTGCCTGCCTACCACAAGCTGCTGGTCTGCTCGGACATGGCCGTTATTCCTGCTCCCGATTTCAAGCAGAAGCAGGCTATTATGAACTTCCTTATCAGTGTGGCCAAGAGCCTTGAGAACCCCAAACCCAAGGTGGCTGTCCTTGCTGCTACCGAGCAGGTCTCCACTGGCATGGTGGCTTGTGCAGAGGGCGCTTGGCTGGGCATGATGAGTCAGCGTGGCCAGATTCCTGGTGCCATTGTGGATGGTCCGTTGAGCCTCGATTGCGCTATCGATAAAGAGAGCGCTCAGACCAAGAAGCTCTCCTCGGAGGTGGCTGGCGATGCCGACTGCTTGCTCTTCCCCAACATTGAGGCGGGCAACATCTTCTATAAGGCTTGCACCAAGTTTGCTCACGCCGAGTTGGCTTGCATGGTGATGGGTGCGCGCGTGCCTTGCGTGCTGACCAGCCGTGGCGATAGTGCCAAGACCAAGCTCTACAGCATTGCCCTGGCGGCACTTCAATGCAAGTAGTCCATGGAGCAATGGTTTGAAGGACTTCGGAATATTGCCATCACCGTCTGCGACGCTGATGGCAATATTCTTGATATGAATCAGCACTCGGCCGATGTCAATAGTCGTGGGCAGAAGATAGCGGGTCGCAACCTAATGGATTGCCACCCCGAACCAGCTCGCAGCAAGCTGGTGCGGATGCTCGAGAGGGGGGAGCAGAATGTCTACACCATAGAGAAGACGCTGGCCGATGGATCGAAGGTGAAGAAGCTGATTTATCAGACGCCGTGGTATGAGGCCGACGGGCGGATGGGTGGCTTGGTGGAGTACTCGATGGAGGTGCCTTTCGAGATGCCCCACCATGTGCGTAAACCACAACAGAAGTAGTTGTAGCGTATGGACAATTCATTGACTTCGGATGCTGGTCGGCCAGTGTTAGGTCTGGAGACTTCTGCACCCAGGCAGCGTAGCTCGACAGGTGAGCTGTTGAGGCTGGTGGCGATGCTGATGATAGTGGTGCATCACTTTTGCGTGCATGCACTTTATCCCGACATGAAGAGTCTTGCGATAACCAGTAGCCCTTGGACGGAGCAGGTGGCGTTGCTGCTGCAGTGTTTTGTTTTCATCGGGGTGAATTGCTTTGTGATGCTTTCGGGATGGTATGGCATTCATTTGAAGGCTCGGAGTGTGGTCAATCTGTGGACGATATGCTTGTTCTATGCCTTGGTGAGGTGGGCGGAGAAGGCCGTGTATCATTTGCATGATGGAGTGAATGTGTTTGGGTGGGAATATATTTCGCCAGTGCTTCTTCCGTTCAGCCATACGCCGATGTGGTATATTCCGTGCTATGTGGTGCTGTTGTTGCTTTCGCCATTGCTCAATAGTGCCATAGGCTCGTTCAGCCGCAGGCGTTACGAGTGGGTGCTGGTTTTGGCTACGGTGGTAAACATCTGGTTCGGCTACGGGTGTGCCATGGATAATATCAATGACGATGGGTTCACTGCAGCGCAGTTTGTGTGGCTCTATCTTATTGGGGGCTATTTGCGTCGCTATTGTGGAAGGGAATGGCTGCATAGGCATCGGCAGCACTGCTTGTGGGTCTATGTGGGTTGCTCACTGCTGTGGGGTGCGCTGTCAATATGGGAAGCCTACTGCCCAGGGATTCCGCTTTGGATGCCTTTCACTTACAACAATCCGCTGGTGATGGGGGCGTCGGTTGGGTTCTTTCTGTTTGCTCAATCGTTTACTATCCGCAGTAAGGTTGTCAATTGGTTGGCGGTTTCCACGTTGGCTGTCTATCTGGTGCAGGAGGGGATATTCCGCTATCGGTGGTTGCCGGCCGCGTTGGATGGCTGTTCGCCCACGGTGCAATTGTTGCTGCTGTTGCCTATATCGGTGGTGTTTATGCTGGTGGTGCTGCTGGCGGATAAGGGGAGGTTGCTGCTGATGAGGCCTTTTTGGAAACTATACGATGCACATATAGAGCCGAGGCTAAATGCTGTGATCAGGCGAATTGGGGTGTAGTGGATAGTTGAGGGAGGGCAGAAATTAGGTGGAAGTAGCATCCAAATAGGAGATTTGGAGGGGTTTGTTGGGTATGAGATTTTGCTCTGAACAGAAAAATTCCTCATGGTGTTTTTGCACTGGTAATCATTTGTTTGTGGTGAGATTCGTTTGTCTTGAGCGAAAAAAAATGTGCAAAAAGTTGGCAGATAGGAAAAATGTTTGTACCTTTGCACCGCTTTTGAGAGATAAGAAAAGCTGTGCTTTTTAGTCGAATCAGAACACTGGGAGAGGTGGGTGAGTGGCTGAAACCAACAGTTTGCTAAACTGTCGTACTCGATTAGGGTACCGGGGGTTCGAATCCCCCCCTCTCCGCCGCACAGAGAAAGAGGGATGCCGCACGAAGGGGTGTCCCCTTTCTTTACGGCACGGGGCATAGCGAAGCCCGGTTATCGCGCCTGCTTTGGGAGCAGGAGATCCCCAGTTCGAATCTGGGTGCCCCGACGATGGTTGTACATTAGGCCCCGTAGCTCAGCTGGATAGAGCAACTGCCTTCTAAGCAGTAGGTCCTGCGTTCGAATCGCAGCAGGGTCACTCCCCAGCCGTAAGGTCGTCAATCATGTTTAGGTAGTTTTTGTAGCGCCAGCTGCTGATTTTTCCGTTGGCTACGGCCTCTTTCACGGCGCAGCCAGGCTCGTGGGTGTGGGTGCAGTTGGCGAAGCGGCATTGGGGGAGCAGGGGGCGCATTTCGGGGAAGAAATGGCTCAATTCCTGCGGGGCGATGTCCACAAGGCCGAATTCCTTGATGCCAGGGGTGTCGATGAGGTAGGTGGTGGCTTCGGATTCGGCGGTACGTAGGGGTACAGGGAAAATCTCGGCGAAGGTGGTGGTATGGGTGCCTTTGAGGCTCCAATGCGAGATGTCGCCCACGCGCAGGTGTAGGCTTGGTGCGAGGGCATTGAGCAGAGCCGATTTGCCTACCCCAGAGTGTCCGCAGAAGAGGATGGTGCGGCCTGCGATGGCTTGTGATAACTGTTCCAAACCTGTGCCTTGCTGGGCCGAGACTTGCAGCACAGGGTAGGAGGCAGTGGTGTAGATGGCGGCCATGCTGGCTTGGGCTTCCCGAAGGTCGGCTTGGGTCAGGAGGTCGCTTTTGTTGAAAATGAGGCAGGCTGGGATGTGGTAGGCTTCGGCGGTGGCCAGCAGACGGTCGATGAAGCCTGTGGAGGTGCGGGGGGATGCGAGGGTGGCCACGATGCAGAGCAGGTCGATATTGGCTGCAATGACGTGAGTCTGCTTGGAGAGCTTGGTGGCACGGCGGACGATGTAATTACGGCGGTCGGCCACTTCGTGGATTACGCCTGTGCCATCGGTTTGCAGGGCAAAACTCACGAGGTCGCCCACGGCGATGGGATTGGTCTGCTTGTTGCCGTGCAGGCGGTAGCCCCCGCGAAGGCGGCAGTTGAAAGCTTTGCCCGAAGGGGTGAGCACGTTGTACCAGCTCCCAGTGGTTCTTGTTACCAGTCCGTTTTCCATCATTTCCGAATGCAAATGTACGCAAAAAATCCCAAATGGGCGGGGGAAAGTTGTGGCAAAGGGAACTGGTGAAGGGGCAATAACCGTGTTGCAGCTGCGTTATAGTGCCAAACAACAAGTGTAAAAAACAAACAGACGATGAAAACGATACCAGTATTATTGCTGACAGGCTACCTCGGTAGCGGAAAGACCACCTTGCTCAACCGTATTCTCTCCAACCGAAAAGGCATTAAGTTTGCAGTCATAGTCAATGACATTGGCGAGGTCAATATCGATGCCAGCCTCATTGAACGGGGAGGCATTGTGGGGAAGAAGGATGAAAGCTTGGTGGCATTGCAAAACGGCTGTATATGCTGCACGTTGAAGATGGATCTCGTGGAGCAGTTGCGTGATATCACCTCGCAGCAGCGGTTCGACTATATAGTCATTGAGGCCAGTGGCATCTGTGAGCCCGCTCCGATTGCGCAGACTATCTGCTCTATTCCCACCATGGGGGCTGAATACGTCAAGGATGGAGTGCCTGTGGTGGACAGCATTGTAACGGTGGTGGATGCCCTGCGGATGAAGGACGAGTTCGGCAGTGGAAAGAACCTGCTGCGTCCAGGTTTGGCCGAGGAGGATATAGAGAATCTCGTCATCCAGCAGATTGAGTTCTGCAACATTATCCTTCTCAATAAGGCCGCCGAGGTGAGCAGCGAGGAGCTGGGGCGCATACGCGAAATAATCCGTGCCATCCAACCCCAGGCCGAGACTATAGAGTGCGACTATTGCGATATTGACTTCGATCGCATATTGAATACGGGCTTGTTCGACTTCGACCGTGTGGCCACCTCGGCTGCTTGGATAGACGCTATCGAAGGGCATCACGATGACGATGATGATGAGGACGACGACCATGATGAGCATGAGCATGACCACCATTCCCATCACCACCACCATGACCACGACCACGGCGAGGTGGAAGAATATGGCATCGGCACTTTCGTCTACTACCGCAGGGAGCCGATGGAGCTTGGCAGGTTTGATGAGTTCATCGCTCGCCACTGGCCGAAGGGGATTATTCGTGCCAAAGGGATATGCTGGTTTCGCACCGAACCAGAGACTTGCTACCTCTTTGAGCAGGCAGGCAGCCAAGTGTCGCTGCGCGATACAGGCCAGTGGTATGCCACTATGCCTGACGAAGAGTTGCTGAACTTTATGCAACATAACCCCGATTTGCAGCGCGACTGGGACGAGACCTACGGCGATCGCATGCAGAAGATTGTCTTCATCGGGCAACATCTCGACCGCGAGGCTATCACTGCTGCCCTCGATGGCTGTCTGTGCCGAAACTACTGATTGACTTCTGAAAACACGAAAGCCTCCCGATGAGGAGGCTTTTTTTATTGGTGATCTGTACAAGATTTGAACTTGTGACCTCTTGCCTGTCAAGCAAGCGCTCTAAACCAACTGAGCTAACAGATCCTCTCTTTCTTGCCCATTTATGGGGGCAAAGCGAGTGCAAAGGTACACACTTTTTCAAAATGAGCCAAATATTTTTTCAACTTTTGCTATCTTTGCACCGTTTAATCATTTTCTCATAATGTGCAATCGGTCGGTTATCTCATTTGTTATCACACTCTTGCTGTACGTTCCCCTCTTTTCACAAAATCCTCTCAACGACAAGGCTGAAAATCTGTTGGGACTCTATGAAGGCACTCAAGGAAAGATGATTTTTCGAGCAAAAATCGAAAAAGAGGCTGATGGCACATACCTCGGTCGCATCGTCTGGCTCAATAGGGACAAGGATGCCCACGGAAATCTCCTGCTCGACACCAAAAATCCCGACCGCACGCTCCGCACTACGCCACTCCGTGAGGTGGTGCTTTTCCGCGGCCTGCACTATGATGTGCACCATGCCAACTGGCGTGGGTGTAAGATCTACGACCCGCAGCGCGGAATTAGTGCCAAGCTCACGGCTCGCTTTGCCGATGATGGCCGTTTGGCACTCACCGGTTCGCTCCTCGGCATAAGCGAAACTGTCTACTGGAAGAAAATCAACTGAACATGGCAGACAATTATTTAGAGAAACGTTATGAAGCTACCCTTGGAAGCAATCGCCCCAAGGTGAAACGCATTGGCCATACGCTTGACGACCTGCTGCGTAAGAGTCGAAGCCACCGGGCATATCATAAAGCCTACGTCGTCAGTAGGGCGGAGCTTGAGCGCATAGTGGGGGTCTGCACCAAGTTGCCCTCGGGATGCAACCGCCAGGTGCTGCGCTATTTCTTGGTTACTCGCGATAGCGGTGCCGACCGTCTGCTTCCGCTGGTCAAGATGGGTGCAGCCTTGCCCGAATTGCACCTGCCACTTCCTGGCACTGAACCCGAGGCCTTCATCATCGCCTGCTCCACCGTCCCCGAGGACAACCTGGTTAATATCGACCTTGGCATCGCCCTGCAAAGCATGCTCCTCAAAGCAGCCGAGATGGGGCTTAATGGGCTGATCATGGGTGCAATCAACCGCAAGGCCATCCAGTCGGCCTTCGCTTTGCCTTACCAGCCACTGGCTGTGTTGGCTATTGGCAAAGGCATAGACAAGATTGAACTGGTGGCTACGGATGAGTCGGCTTCACGTGCCTACTACCGCAAGGATGGTGTGCACTATGTGCCCAAGGTGCGGCTTGCAGACTTGATTCTCAACCATGAGTAAGCAGCCCCTGCTTCCCTTTGCAGTGGCCCTTATGGTCGGCGTGGTGGTGGCTCATGGGTTGGGCTGCAGCCCGTGGTTTTGGCTTGCCGCATTGGGAGTGGTGGCATTGTGTATTGGGATTTGCTTCTTGGTGGTAAAGAGGCGGGAGACTGTAGCTATCTGCTTAGTACTGCTGGCTTTTACTCTCGGTGCTTGGCGGGGGGCTGCTTCTGACCCTTCTTTGAACCCTACCCACTATACCCATCTTTCCAATGGCTTCACCTCGCTCACACTACGCCTTACCTCATCGCCCGAGCCTCGTGGCAAAACACTCCGAGCCAAAGCCGAAGTGCTGTCAGTAGCGGGATGCCCATCGTGGGGCATTATCACCGCCTACCTTATTCCCGACTCCCTTGCCTCGCCCTTGCGCTACGGCGACCTTCTGCTGTTGAATGCCGCTCCCGACCCAATCCAGCATCGGGTATATGCCACCCCCAATCGTTACACCTTGCTATCCCGCGACAGCACTTCGCTCCGTGCACATTGTGAGCGGCTTCGGATGCACTTGCTGCACCGAATGCAACGTGGAGGGATGACCCACATCGGTGTGGCCGAGGCACTTGTGCTGGGATGGAAGGCCGACATAGACGAGGCTACACAAGGCAGCTTCCGCAATGCGGGAATCGCCCATCTGCTGGCTGTCTCTGGGCTGCATGTGGGGCTGGTGGCGGCCATTGCTGGCTGTCTCCTCTTTTGGGTAAGTCGCACCCGGCGTGGGCGTATCATCCGGGGCGTAGGACAACTATTGGCCGTGTGGACCTTTACTTTTCTCACTGGCCTTGCTCCCTCCACTCTTCGTGCCGCCCTCATGTTTAGCCTCTTCATTGTGGCTAACGTATCCTCCCGCCGCACCGAGAAGCTTAACCTCCTTGCCACAGCCGCTATTGCTATGTTGGTGGCTAGCCCGATGCTGATATTCGACCTCGGATGGCAGCTCTCTTTTGCCGCCGTCGGTGGAATATTGTTGGCTATGCCAGCCATTAGGGTCTTTCGCAGCAAGGTGTTATCATCTGCTGCCCTCTCCGTCTCGGCCACCCTTGCCACCCTCCCCATCATTCTCACCGCCTTCCATCGCGTCCCCATCTATTTCCTTTTGGCCAACGTGGTGGTTGTCCCTTATGCGGCACTCTTGCTCGCCACCTCCCTGCTCTATCTGCTTCTGCCTGTGGCTCCCATTTCCACCGTCCTCGATGCGATGCTCACCGCCATCACGTGGTTCACCTCCTGGGTGCAGAGGTTGCCCTATGCTGTGGTGGAGAATATTGAGGTCAGTCCGTGGCAGACGGTTCTTGTAGCCTTCATCTCGCTGACTATGCTTTTGTTCCCCCGTTGGTTGCTTGCCGCAAGGCATTCTGCCGATAGCACTCCTATTGATAGAAGCTTCCTTATGTTAGATGAGCGGGGTGATTAGCGTGTTTCAACGCAGAAATGGATTGTATTTCCTCTCTTTGCCCACTTGGCTGGCCATGCCGTGGCCAGGTAGCACGCGAAAGTCGTCGGGCAGCGTGAGTACTTTCTCCTTCAAGGTCTCAACCAGCAGCGAGTAGTCGCCCCCAGGCAAGTCGGTGCGACCAATGCTCATGTGGAAAAGTGCATCGCCCGTGAGCACAGCCTTTTCGCTCGGCACCACGTAGCACATCGAACCTGGGCAATGCCCTGGCACTAGGCGACACTCCACCTTCATCGCCCCAACCTCCAACCATTCGCCATCGACTATCTCCCTCAGCTCTATTCCTTTTATCTCGTCTACATCAAAACCCATCATGGCTCCATAGTCGGTCGCCCTCCGAAGCCATTCTTTCCCGTCGGCGTGGAGCGCCACCACTGCACCATAGTGCCGTGCACATTGCATAAGACCGGCTATATGGTCTATATGAGCATGGGTGAGCAAAATCAGCACTACTTTCAGTCCGTTGGCCTCAATATAGCGGAATAGGGTCTCGTCCTCCGAAGGGGTCTCCGCTGCAGGGTCCACCACCGCGCACCTCTTTGTCTCACCATCCACCAGTAGGTAGCAATTCACACCATAGTGGTTGAACACAAATGTCTTTATCATACCTCTCAATTTGGATGCAAATTTACACATTTTTTTCCATGTGGCGGGAGGGACTTGGTCCGTGTCAGGTCCGTGTCAGGTCCGTGTCAGGTCCGTGTCACCTCCGACTCGACTCGGACCAAACACGGATCAACCACGGATCAAGCACGGACGAAACACGCCCCAACTCCCTACCGACAGCACCTCCGCATGCTATTCACCAAAACAGGTGCTGCCTGAAAAATAATGTGGACACTATTGACCCTGCCTATGCCTTGTTTTGAAGGTGTCTGCCGTGCAGTGACGTGGCACAGATGTAGTGTATATGAGTGGTTTAGGTGGTTTGCAGGTGTGTCAGTTTGAAGTAGGTAGGGAGGAAAAGCCGAGCGGATGGCCGAAAAATATGTTGTGGTGGGGGAAAATTCTTGCGAAAAAAGATGTAACTTTGCACTAGAAACGAAAACCATCAAACAAGAAAGGAGTAACCTTATGAAAACCTCAAAAGTTATGACCCTGATGTTGGCGGCGATGCTGATGGCTGCGGTGCCTGTGGCAGCACAACGCAACGGCGGTGGCAGCCGAGGTGGCGGAGCAAGTGTGAGCCGCAGTGCCGGCTCTTCGTCCAGAAGTGGCGGAGCGGTGAGCAGCAGTCGGGGCAGTGGTAGCTCGGTGAGTAGCAGTCGGGGCAGCAGCAGTTCGGTGAGGAGTAGCAGTACGCCGAGTTCCTCTTCGCGCAGCGTGAGCAGTGCTTCGCGTAGTAGCCGTAGTGCGACTACTACCACCCGTAGCAGCACCGCAACCACCCGCAGCACTACAACGACCCGCAGTGCAAGCACACCGAGTCGTAGCGCAGCCACAAGCGGAAGCGGCCGTGCAGCCACGCGGAGTGGAATCTCCACCTCGCGCCGTGCTGGTGCTTCGGTGGGAGGCAGCACCTCTTCAAGCCGGGCGGCAGCCACCAGTGGTGTGCGCCGTGCGGGTACTACATCGGCCTCGCACTCGCGTGGTTCATCAGTCCACACACCTTCGCGTGCAGCGACCCCTGCTGCCAGTGCTACACCCCCTGCAGCCCGTGCCGCTGCTCCTGCAGCACCGAAGCACTACGCCACACCTTCACGCCCAGCTGGCCCCATGCCCCCTGCGGCTCGCCCAGTGCATCCAGCCCCCTACTTCCACCATCCGTGGCATCATTACATGGTACACTGCCACCCCGTCTTCTGGGAGCCTATGCCCCCGCGTGCTTGGTACTGGCCTGGCTTCTGGGGCTACTGCAATAGCTACTGGTACGACTACCACGTAACCGACGTCGTCGTGGTGCGTGAGTATGTGAAAGAGACCTACAAGGTGGACATGGTTACCTACGGCATCAGCGGCGACATTATGTACGCCATCGTGCGCGACGGGCGAACCACCTACCTGCAAGTCTACGACAAGGACGACCACCTGCTGGCCGAGCAAAAAATCCACCGCAAGTATTGCAACATGGTCATCGATGAGGACAATGGCGGCTGCTGGATCTCCAAGAAGCACGACAAGGACCCCCTGCTCTTCATCTGGGCCGACGGGCAGCTCCTCATCTACGAAGAAGATTAACCCAACCCTAAACAGCGTAAAACTATGTTTACAGGCATTATAGAAACCACCGCACGTGTGGTTGCCATCGAGAAGGAAAACTCCAACTACCACTTCACGCTTGAAGTCCCTTTCGCCGGCGAGCTGGCTATCGACCAGAGCATGGCTCACGACGGCTGCTGCCTGACAGTGGTGAAAGTAGACCGCGAAAGGAAGCAATATACCGTAACGGCCATGGACGAGACCATGCTCAAGACCAACCTCTCCCGCTGGCAGGTAGGCACCGAGGTCAATGTGGAACGCTCCATGCGCATGGATGGACGCTTCGATGGCCACATCGTGCAAGGCCACGTCGACTTGACGGCCACTTGCACCCGCGTGGTCGACGACAACGGCAGCTGGCGCTTCTACTTTGAATACGACCCAGCAAAAGCCCCCTCGATCACCGTGCCCAAAGGTAGCATCAGCATCAACGGGGTGAGCCTGACGGTGGTAGATTCGAAGCCCTCGATGTTCAGTGTGGCTATCATCCCCTACACCTACAAGGTTACCAACTTCCACAACTTCCAGCCGGGCACGGTGGTGAACATCGAGTTTGATGTCTTTGGCAAGTACGTCCAGCGGCTGCTCGAGCAGTATATGGCTGCTCGCCAGTAGTAGCAAGCGCTGAAGTAAAAGCGGCCAACTGGAATCTATCGTCAGATGGCCGCTTGACTATTTTTCAGATGCCAAGACCCGCCTCGAAGGTGTCTACCGAGCGTGGCTTCCCTTGCAACACACGTGTGTTGGGCGGCACATCGGTAGTAATCCACACGTTTCCCCCAATCACCGAGTCGTGGCCGATGGTAACCCGCCCCAGGATTGAGGCGTTGGAATAGACCGTAACGCCGTCCTCCAGCACTGGGTGGCGTGGCACATTCTGCGGACGCCCATCGGCATCGAGCTTGAAGCTCTTTGCACCCAGCGTAACACCCTGGTAGAGCATGACGTGGTTCCCGATAATGGTGGTCTCGCCAATGACTATGCCCGTGCCGTGGTCGATGGCGAAGTACTCGCCAATGGTGGCTGCTGGGTGGATGTCGATGCCAGTGCGTGAGTGTGCCATCTCGGCGATAATCCGTGGGATGATAGGCACGCCGAGCTGCCATAGCTTATGAGCCACGCGGTGGTGGAGCATCACCTGCACCACCGGGTAGGCAAACACAATCTCGCTATGGTTGGCGGTGGCGGGGTCGCGCAGGGCGATAGCCTCTATGTCGGTGAGTAGGACGCGCTTGATTTCGGGCATATCGCCCAAGAAGGCTTCCACAATCCGACTGACCATTGCCTCGGTGCACTCGTCGGAGCCGCAAAAGGCGAACCCCCGAGCCACCTGCCGACGCAGTATGTACCCTATCTGGTTCACATCGACGCCAATTTGGTAGTGCTGCATTTCGGGATTGGAGCCTCCCTCGCTAAAGAAGCTGGGGAAGAAAGCACTCCGCACCCTCCGCAGCAGCTCCTCCAACTCGTCGGTGGAGGGAAGTGCAGCAGCTGGGCGGAGGTTCATGCGAACCTCCGCCTCGCTGGGGTGAGAAAGCGTCTCGGCCACGCCGAGCATCTGCCGATTGAGTGTGCTGTTCATGCAGGATAGTCTTCAAAATTGTAGAGGATAGTGGATAGGTAACGCTCGCCAGTATCGGGCAGCAGTGCCACGATGGTCTTGCCAGCGTTCTCTGGTTTGCGAGCCTCTTCCAGTGCAGCGTGGAAGGCAGCCCCCGACGAGATACCCACCAGCAGGCCGTAGCGCGAGGCCAACATCCGCGAGGCGTGGACTGCCTGCTCGTCGGCCACAGGTGTAATCTGGTCCACGGCGGAAGCATCGTAGGTCTGTGGCACAAAGCCTGCCCCGATGCCCTGTATCTTGTGCTTGCCAGCCACGCCAGTGGAGAGCACAGCCGAGGTGGCAGGCTCCACGGCCACTATCTTCACCTGCGGCTTGTGAGCCTTCAAGGCGCGACCTACACCGCTGACGGTGCCACCCGTGCCTACCCCAGCCACAAAGATGTCCACCTTCCCTTCGGTGTCGCGCCAGATCTCCTGACCCGTGGTACGCTCGTGCATAGCGGGATTGGCAGGATTGACGAACTGCCCTAAGATGACCGAACCCTCTATCTCGGCCTTCAGCTCTTCGGCTCGGCGAATGGCTCCTTTCATGCCGTCAGCCCCAGGCGTCAGCTCCAGCTGCGCACCGAGGGCCTTGAGCAGACTGCGCCGCTCGATGCTCATGGTTTCGGGCATGGTGAGTATCACGCGGTAGCCTTTGGCCGTGCCTACCCAGGCCAAGCCTACGCCAGTGTTGCCCGAAGTGGGCTCAATGATGGTGGCACCCGCCTTCAGCTGGCCGCTGCGCTCGGCATCTTCAATCATCGCCAGTGCAATGCGGTCTTTCACGCTCCCGCCAGGATTGAAATATTCCAGCTTCAGCAGCACTTCGGCCTGCTGCCCTTCAAAGCCAGCGACTTTAAGCATCGGGGTGTTCCCCACCAGTTCTGTAAGATTTTGATAAACCATGATTGATAATTGTTTGATTGTTGTTAAAATATCGTTTAAGGTACCTTTTCAATAAAAAAAAGCCAACCTTCTGTGGGTTGGCTATATTCATGTTCGATGTTCTGTGAATCTTCTCCTTGCTGAACAGCATTAACGCGAATACCCAACCGCTTTCGGATGGGGACAGCAACACATATTATTGGCGTTCAGCTTCATTCAGCGTTTTCTTTTCGTCTGTTTGACGCTGCAAATATAGCCAATTGTTCATTACCATCAAGCCTAAATGTGTATTATTAACATCTTTTAACTGTTTATATGCAATCTTCCCTCTCGGCATTTGGGTCTGCTGCAAGCATCAAGAGAAGAAAAAGAAGGGAGAGAGGGTAGGGGAGAATCAAGAGGCTGCGGTGCCTCTCATCATTCACCTACCACCCCCAGCCATTCCCCTCCGCTTTGTCCCCGTATTTTCACCGTTCGGATACGGACTTGATACGGAGCGGATACGGAGTGGATACGGAGCGGATACGGAGCGGGTGGGTAGGTAAGAGGGAATGGTTTCCTACCGAATTGAGAGGAGGATTGGCCACTGGTTGGAGGTGGCAGGAAACCTCCTACCTGTGTATGCGACCTCTATGGCATCTCTTTCACCGTCCCTTCCAGATAGGTCTGCTCTTCTGGCGTTAGTCCATATTTGGCGTACAGCATCGCGTCAGTCCAAGGGTGGCTGAAGTCCTGCATCGGCACGTAGCGGTAGACTTTGTGGGTGGTGTGCTGCGTCTGTTTCTTGATGCCCACCAGGGCGCGGAAGAACCGTGTACGCAGGTAGGAGAGGAAGTTGGAGGCTTCGGCCTCGGTGGAGAAGGGGCCTATCTCGAGGAAGGTCTCGGTGCAGATGTCCACTGGCGTGCCAAGCACTGGCGTGCCAAGCACTGGCGTGCTTGGCACTTCGCCGATTTCGCCGCAACCGTAGGCCTCGGGCACAAAGACTTTCCACTTCCCGAGGCATGGGCTTCGCCGCGGAAGCGGGTAACCAGCACCGATGTAGCGCCAGCCGCGGTTTCGCCCGTCGACGAGGCCGAGAATGCGGTAGCCGCCTTCCACTGGATCCGCGCTGAAGGGCGGCAACCCGTATTTCTCTGTCGAGAGCATGGTTTCGGCCACTAAGCCGTATGGCTTACGTGCCGAAACCATGCTCTCGACAGAGACGGCTGGTTCAGCCCACACCTTCTCCTTGATGCCGATGAGCATTCCCTCACGGATGAAGATGTCGTCGCCCTCTTCGGCGAGGTAGCGCACCGTCTGCTCCACCCCTTTGTCGCTATGGCGTATGCAGGTACACTTGCCCTCATAGCTGCTGTCGCGCAGGAAGTAGCTCACCCCGCCCTTGATGTCGACGTTGGAAAAGAGCTCCTTGCTGTCGGCATAGTCGTGTAGCACACGGATGCTGCGGTCGTGGATTATTTCGTGGCGGAAGCCGTCGAGCCCTTTGCCGCCGGTCATCCAGCGCGAAGGCATAATCATGCTGATATACCGCGGCGAGAGGGCTTTGGCCACCTCGACAAAGCGGTTGTAGACCGGTGTGGCGCTGGCCTGCGCCCCGCCGTCCATCACCTGGTAGGGCGGATTGCCCACAATGGCATCGAATTTCATGTTGTTTTTGATTTGTTTGAATATGCTGCCCGAAAGGAGACGGCTGATGAATTCGGTACGGCGGTTGCTGATCTGGTTGAGCAGGTCGTCGTAGACGTGGGTGTTGGGCTTGGCATTGGTAAATCCGCAGAGCGTGCGCTGGGTGATGCTGCGTGCCATTTCGGTCTTGCAGATGATGAAGATGTTTTCCCTCACCACCTCGCTCCACACCTCCTGCTCCACTTTTGGGCTTGCCTCGCAGCCGAAGTCTATCCTCGGCGTAGAGGTGACTCCCACTTGCTGCCGCTGCCTGATGCGGTGGCGGAAGAGGCTGTAGGCCACATAGAGCGGGTAGAGGCCGCTCTTGCTGTTCACCTCCAGCACGCGGGCATAGCTGTTTTCGAGTAGCCGCTGGGTTACAAGACCTTGGTCGACCAAGCGGGGTTCGGGCAAGAGAGCCTCGTAGTTCTCGTCGTAGAAGCAGTAGCCGCCCACGGTGTCAGCCATGTGCATGTTCACCACCTGCCAGGGCGTGAGTACCGTCTCCTTGTCGGGGTTGCGGAACGAGTTGAATATCTCGGCGATGCGCTTCACTCGGTCGGTAACCCCCATGCGGTCGGCCGCCCGCGCCAGCTGGCGTATCTGATGCCCCGCAGCGGCAAAGATGTCCTCGTCGTAGTACTTCTTGTAGACGGCAAACACCTCTTTGTCCACCCCTGCGGGCATGAACTCCCGCCACGACTCGTCGTCGACCAGCTGCACAAAGCGGTCCAGTGTCAGGGACTCCTCTTCACTCTCGAGTTGCGCACCGTAGATGAGTAGCGGCATACGTATGCTGATGCCGCGCAGGATGCTTACCGCCGTGTCGCGCTGCTGGCGGCGGCGTTTCTTCTCCAACAGGTCGCGTGCCTCCTTGTCGGTCAGTTCGCGCTTTTCCTTCTTGTGCGCATCCTTCTTCTGCCTGTCTATTTCCTCCTGGTCGAAGCCCTGATTGTTTATCACTACTTCGCGGGTGCGGCCGTTGGATCGGGTGCTGCCTATAATCTCGCGTAGGTTGGCAAAGGTTTCCAGCTCGTCGCTGCTGAGGTTGAGCAGCCGGCGGCTGTAGAGATGTCCGTCGTCGAAGCCGCTGCCCACCACCTTGTCCACATAGACGCGCTTCAATTGCTGCATCATCTGGTCCACATCGTAGGGCAGCATTTGTGTTCCCTTGCAGCTGACGATGGGGCAGAAATTGAGGAAGTCGCCCAAAGCCTCGCGGTCGCCATCCTCGGCCTCGCCGGCGCGGGTACTTATCCGAGCCACCTCGGCCACCATTTTCAGCGTGCGGTCGGGCGCGAAGTCGAACACATAGCAGTCGGTTTTCATCTGCCCGCCTATCATGGCCGGACTTTGCACCCGGAAGATGGTCTGCATGTAGCTCTGCGGCGAGGTGTTTTTGCTGCCTGCCAAGTAAAGCACAGCCGTCCACGGACGCACCGTTACGCCGGTGGTCAGTTTGCCACAACTGAGGGTGATAGTGTAGGTTTCCTCCGGCTTGTCGCCTATTGCATCCAGCACCTCACGCAGTGCATCGTTGCTGTAGACGCTTTCCTCGTCTTCGTCGCCAGCCACATTGACCACCTTGTAGTTGCCAAACACGGGGTGGTCGCGCAACATTGTGGCCAGCGCAGCCCCCTCCTTCACGCCCGGAACAATCCAGAACGTGTGGTGGAACAACTCGCGCAAGGCTTCGCTGCTGAATGGGTAGCGCGTGGTGCCTGTTGTGGAAATAATGTCGAGAAAGCGGCTGACATCAGCCTCGTGGACAAAGCTGCCATTTGCGCCCGTACGGAAAAACTCGCTGAAGTTGAAAACCAGTTCCCCGTCGGCGTAGTGCTCGTGCAATTCCCCGATGTCGAAAGTGAGGATGTTCATTCTCGGCAGTTCCTCGTAGGGGTTATGCTCCAGCGGATGCAGCCGTTGCCATTCGGCCTTGGCCTGCTGCTCCATCACATAGTCCCAGGTGAAAGTGGTCTGCTCGTCAAACTGCTCCATCAGGTTGAAGGGCGTACCGCTGAGGCTGAGTACCTTGGTTCCCTCGTGGGTCAAGGCTTCTTGCACCGCTTTGCCCAAGGGAGTCTGCGTCCCCTCATGAGCCTCATCGATGATGAGGAGGTCCCACGGAGTGTCGAACAGGTCGTCGTGCTTCTTGAAATTGCCCCCCACACGGTTCGACCCACGCAAGTCTTGCAGCGAGGCGAAGTAGACGTAGTGTCGGCCACTGCGTTCCAGCCTCTCCAGGTCACCTTCACCCTTGTCTCTCGAGCCGTATAGCCACGGTGTGTCCGACTCGTAGAATACCTTGTGGAAATCGTCATACCAGCTGGCATCGACCACAGGCCTGTGTGTAACAATGATGGTGCGATGCAGTTGCATTTCCTTGACCACCTGCAGCGAGGTGAGCGTTTTGCCCATGCGCATCTTGGCGTTCCAGAGCATGCGACCGCTCTTTTTCAGAACCCGCTTGGTCTGCCCGATGGCCTGCAATTGTTCGGGGCGGAACACCACAGGCGAGCGCTCTTTGCTCACCTGTGAGGTTTCAAGGCTGCTCTCACCACGTTTGGCAGCGGCGATAGCGACCAAAGCGGTTTCAAGGTCGCAGCAGAACCACTCGGTGGCACGGCTGCCGGTGCCAAACTCCTTGCGTACCACTCCCGACCGCAGCAGCACGTCGTGTACCTGCTTGTCGTTGAAACTGCGGAAAGCCCCGTCTGCGACATAGGCCGTTTGCTCGGTATGCAGCAGTTCATAGCGGATGCCCGCCGTGCGGGTGTATTGGTCGATACGCTGGCGCGCCGCCTTGTTGAGTTCGCGGCTGTTGGGCTGATAGAAACCGTCGGGGGCTGTTGCCTCGCCTATCTTTATGCAGCCGAGGTGCTCCACATCGTTGATGCGGAAGATGTAGACCAGTCTGTTTCTGAATGTTGATACGTATTCCATCGGGATATTCCTATTGTTTGAGCAGTTGCATGAATTCCACGATTTGCCGCTCCTTCGGTCGACGATGCCAGTCGCGCACAATGGTGTGCACCCCGTTGTGCAGACGCGACGAGTCTTTTGCACAACCTGGACAGGGGGCTTGTGCCGCCACGCCGAAAAGGTCAAGTTGCTGGTCGTCGTGGCAACTCTCCGGCACCACGAATTTCAACCCGTCCATTTGCACCAGGTTCCACGAGATGATGTAGGCGGCATAGCACACCGACCGCAGTTGTGGCTTGCTGCCGAATTTGGCTTTATAGGCATCAACAAAAGAGAAAAGCAGGTTTTCGCGGGCAATCAGCAGGCTGTCGCCTTGCCACTCGAAGCCGTAGGTGCTTTTCAGTGCCCACTGCGCCGCTGCAAGCCACTGCCCCGTGGTGGCGGTATTCTCGTTCACCACCCGCAGTTTCCGGTCAAACAACCCCACTCGTTCCCCTACAGGCAAAGGCTGCCCTGTGGCGGCATCGTAGCGGCTCGTGAGGTAGGGGGCTTCGCCGCAACTTATCTCCAGTCGCAAGTCTGCCACATAGTCTTTCCATGTCCTCCCTTCGGGGAAGACAATGGGGTCGGCGGTGGAAACCCAAGTTATGCCGCTGGGGGTATTGAACACATTCTTGCGACCAAACCAAGCCTCGTCGACAAGATTGTTCTGTGCATTGCACACCCACGCCGGGGTAAACACCTCTGCCCTGTCCCGCACCCTCTCTTGCTGCACATCGCAGCTTTTGGCCACGCGCGGCATAATGACGCGGCCCGCCTGCCCCGTGATGAGGTCGGCCGTGATGGGCAGGTGGAAGCCATAGCGCTCACCAAGCCTCTGATAGCTGTTGGTAGCCCAAATGATATGGTCGTGGCCATCTGTCCTATCCCCACGTCGACGGCCATGGTCAATCAACAGCAAGTTCAGCACCTCGGGCGAATATTCCCGAGCAATATAGTCCTCGCGGATGTCAATCTCGTTGCACATACAAGCGATTGTGTTGTATGCGTCGATGCCGAGTAAAAGAAAATCAACCGAAGGCCAGGCCAGGCACTAAAAAACGTGGGAATTTATCCAACGTTCTGAGGTGCTTGGCCTGACCTACATCCTAAAGATAAACGCCCACTTGCCGTGGACGTTTGCGTTATCATTGGATGTGTTCTTTTTGCGGCCAAGCTTCAGAACGTTTTCTAATAAACAGCAAACGCGCTATATCTATTTCAATAATGATGGTTCTATTCTGATAATCTGCTTTTTTATGTTGCTATTGATTGGTGTTGCAAAGTTACAAAATAATTTGCTTTTTGGGGTGAAAAATGTGAGGGGGCAGGATCTGCCGTGCAGCCTACATCTCCACCATCTTCTTTTCGAAGCCTTCGATGGTGAGTTCTTCGGGGCTGACGAACCATAGCAGGTCGTCGTGCAGGAAGACTGTGCCTTTGGGCGGATTGACTATCTTTTGGCCACCCCTTTCGATGGCTATCACCATCACGTGGTGCTTGACGGCCAGCAGCGAGGTGCCTATCTGCATGCCGCACAGCGGGCCACCAGCCTCTACATGGTAGCGATACATGTGCATCTCGTGGTCGGAATGGTCGTGGACCAGCATGTCGGCCTCTTTCTCAATGTCGCCACGGATGGCACCCACCTCGTCCTCGGTGCCGATGACGGTCAGCACGTCGGTGGGCATCAGTATCTCGCTTTTGCCTGGGAGGTCGACCACTGTGTCGCCCCGCTCAATGGCTACCACGTTGGCTCCGTAGCGCTCTCTGACTTCGGCTTGGGCGAGGGTTTTGCCTGCCAGCGGTGAGGCGGGCGAGAGCCGCAGCCGCTCCATGGCAAACTCGTTCTCCATACCCGAGGGGATGCGGAAGGCGGCCTGTGCCGAGCGCGAGTTGAAGTTCTTGTTGAAGCTCTCCTCTATCCTGCCATAGAACCCATCGGCACGGCGCGAGAAGAGCACCACGGCCACCACCACCACCGCTATCACCAGCAGCGAGCCTATGGCCAAGTCCACGTAGCCAGCCACCACCATGCCCACGGCGAAGATGGCCACAAAGTAGCGCAGCAGCAGCAGCGGGATGACCACCGCCTGCGAGAAGCGAAAGGCACTGAACATCTTTTTGATTTTGCTGCGGCTTACGTTTTTCACGGCCACCGCCCACAGGAACGGCGACATCAGTATCAAGGTGCCCACCAGCCCTATCAGGCGACTCCATATCTGCGGCACCTCAAGGTCGTGGAACAACCCATCGAGGAAGGGGCGAAGCAGGCTGATGCTGAGCAGCGATATGGCAGCCAAAATGGCTCCATAGATGAGGATATTGACCAGCTGCTTGCGCAGGAAACCGCCCACCGTGGCGCGGCTACCTTCATCGCCCCCCGAGTGGCTGCTGTAAGCCTCGAGGTGCTTTTTTAGGCTTTCGGGCAATCGGGGCTCAATCCACTCGTAGGCAGGGTTGGCTCCCTTGATCATATAGGGGGTTACGAAGGTGGTCAGTATCGACACCGAGACGATAATCGGGTAGAGGTTTTCGTCGATCACGCCGTAGCTCATACCCAGCCCAGCGATGATAAACGAGAACTCGCCTATCTGGCAGAAGCAGAACCCACTCTGCACGGCGGTGCGCAGCGGCTTGCCCGAAAGCAGCACCCCGAGGGTGGCTGCCATGCTCTTGAAGACGATGATGCAGAGTGCGATGATGAGTATCTTCCACCAGAACTGCCCCAGCACAGCGGGCTGCACCATCATACCTACCGACACGAAGAAGACTGCCGCAAAGAGGTTCTTGAGCGGCGTGATGAGTCGGTGGATGACGTCGGCCTCAATGGTCTCGGCCAGTATAGCCCCCATGACGAAGGCTCCCAGGGCGGTGGAAAGACCCGCCTTGGCGGCAAGCACCACCATGCCGAAGCACAACCCCACAGCCACCAGCAGCAGCGTCTCCTCGGTCATGTAGCGCCGCATCCAGCGCAAGAACGTGGGGATGAAGTAGATGCCGAACAAAAACCACACCAGCAGGAAAAACACCAGCCTCACCAAGCTCCCCGCCAGCTCTCCCCCGTTGAAGCTGCGGCTGACGCTCAACGTCCCCAGCACCACCAGCAGCAGCACCGCCACAATGTCCTCCACCACCAGCACCCCAGTCACCGTCGAAGTGAATTTCTGCTGCTTGAGCTTGAGGTCGTCGAAGCTCTTGACGATGATGGCCGTCGACGAAATGGAGAGCATGCATCCTAGGAAGATGCACGACATGTCGCTGAAGCCCAGCAGATGCCCCACCGTGTTGCCGATGAGGAACATAATAGCCAGTTCGGTTAAGGCCGTGATGGCTCCCGTGCCGCCCACTTTCTTCAACTTCTTTAGGCTGAACTCAAGGCCGAGGGCAAACATTAGGAACACGATGCCGATGTCGCTCCACACGTGTACGCTCTCGGTGTCCGTCACGGCGGGAAACCAGGGGAAGTGAGGACCGATAAAAAAACCAGCCAAGATGTAGCCCAGCACCAGCGGCTGCTTGAGCCATTTGAACACCACGGTAATCACACCTGCCGTGACCAGTATCACGGCCAAATCCATAAATATTGCGGGCAATTCTTCCATACGAGACTCCTGTGATTTGCACGGCTCACAATGTAGCACTCTCCTGCTAACGCTATTGCAGCTGCATTATTGCCCGGTGTGCAAATTATTCTCTGCGGCAATGGTTCCGAGGCTTCAAGCATTCGCTGGAGTCAAGGGTGTATGCTTTCCGTGCAGGGATGCCTCCTTTCAGCCTCCCAAATGCCGACTCTCTTGCGGAGGGACTTACGCCGTGTTTCGCCCGTGCTTGGTTCGTGTTTGATCCGCGTCAGGTCCGTATCGAGTCGGAGGTGACACGGACCTGACACGGAGTTGACACGGAGTTGACACGGACCAAGTGGGTGGGGGAAAGGTGATAGGTGATGGGTTATAGGTTATAGAAAATTGAGAACGGAGAATTGAGAATTGGGGGTGTCAATCGGTGCGTAGGAGGAGCTCGGCGATGTTTTCCACGTGCTGGGTGTGGGGGAACATGTCGACGGGCTGGATGCGCCCCACGCGGTAGCCTTCGGCGAGCAACTGGAGGTCGCGGGCTTGGGTGGCGGGGTTGCAACTGACGTAGATGATTTTGCGAGGGCGGGCGGCCAGCAGTTGGGCGATGACCTTTTCGTGCATTCCTGCGCGGGGAGGGTCGGTTACCACGACGTCGGGGCGGCCGTGAAGGGCGATGAAGTCGGCGGTGAGCACCTGTGCCATGTCGCCTGCGACGAAGGTGGTGTTGGCATAGCCGTTGCGCAGGGCGTTGGACTTGGCGTCGGCTATGGCCTCTTCCACATATTCAATGCCCACCACTTTGCTGACCTGCGAGGCGAGGAAGAGGGCTATGGTGCCAGTGCCGGTGTAGAGGTCGTAGAGGGTGTCGGTGGGGCGGAGGTCGGCCATTTGAGCCACGTGGGTGTAGAGGCGTTGGGCTTGAGCGGAGTTGGTCTGGTAGAATGACTTGGGGTTGATGATGAAGGTGAGGGGGGTGGAACCGTGGTAGGCTTCCATTTGCTCTTCGATATGGTCGGAGCCGTGGTAGGTGTGGACAGCGAGGTCGGCGTAGGAGTCGTTCCACTTGGGGTTGATGATGTATTGGAGCGAGGTGATTTCTGGGAAGCGATGGTGGAGCATGTCGAGCAGTGGGAAGAGGCGGTCGGGCGAGTCTTCGGCCACGATGACTATCACCATCCATTGCCCAGTGGAGGTGCAGCGGACGACGAGGTTGCGCATGTAGCCGGTGTGGTTGCGGATGTCGTAGCATGGGAGCTGGTGCTGGATTGCATAGTCGCGGACGGCGTTGCGGATGGCGTTGGAGGGTTCGGCCTGCAGGGCACATTGGGTGATGGGAAGCACTTTGTCGAACAATCGGGACACGTGGAAGCCGAGGGCACCCCACTCGGGTTGCGGTGGGGCATCGGGTGCGATGGGCAGCGAGTGCCAGGCTTTGGTGGAGAAGGTGAATTCCAACTTGTTGCGGTAGTGGTAGATGGCCTTCGAGCCACAGATGGGCTGCATACCAGAGCAGTCGATTTTGCCGATGCGCTCGAGGCTGTCCTTCACCTGCTGCTGCTTGGCCTTGAGTTGTGCTTCGTAGGCGAGGGTCTGCCATTTGCATCCGCCGCAGGTGCCGAAGTGTGGGCACTGGGGTGCGACGCGGAGGGGGGATGGGGAGAGGAGCGTGGCGATGCGCCCTTCGGCGTAGTTCTTCTTCTTGCGGCAGAGCTGAATGTCGGCAATGTCGCCCGGGACGGCGAATGGGACAAACACTACGAGGCCATCGACTTTGGCCACTGCCATGCCTTCGGCACCGGCATCGGCTATCTCTACGCTGGGTAGGAGTGGAAGCGGGGCTTTGCTTTTTTTCACTGGATGGGGTTTGAGGGGTTGGCTTTGGGGTTGCTTCAAAATGGCTAAAAGAAAAAGGAAGCCCCCTTTCGGTTCACTTCCTTTGTCTGTTTTGGCTTGGCCTTTTGCACATAGAGGGCAAGGGCTGGAGCGGACTAACGCTCGTCGGAGACGGTCAGTCTTTTTCTGCCTTTGCGACGGCGAGCAGCCAGCACTTTGCGACCGTTGGCGGTCGACATTCTTTTGCGGAAGCCATGCTTGTTGGCTCTTTTTCTCCACGAGGGTTGGAACGTTCTTTTCATATTGCTCTTCGTTTTTTGTTATACCCTTTTGTTGCTTCGATGCGGCGATAATCCGCATCAAAATGAGTTTGCAAAGGTAAGTATTTTTTTTCTAACAGCGCGAAAAAAAACGTTGAAAAGTTGTTTGTTTAGATTGCAAAATACTGTCAATTAGCGTGGTAATTCGATTAAAAGAAAATGATTTTTTGCGGTTGAGAAATTTTTTGTACATTTGCAAAGCGTTTGGATAGAGTGAATAAATGTTAAAATAGCAGTTTAGTTGCACAGCGAGGGGAAGTTGGGTGGCGAGTAAAAATGAATGGAAAAAAAGCATGGATAGGAAGCGATTCGACGAGTTGATAGCGCATGCCGAGCGGTTCAGTTCGGCGGAGCGGGGGTGGCTGAAGGCGATGCAGGCGAAGTATCCGCACTCGTCGGTGGTGGGGCTGCTGGCACTGCTGGCCGACCACGCTTTCAATTTCGATTCCGCAGAGCAGCAGCGGGCGGTGGCTTTGGCTATGTGCGACAGCAGCCATTTGGAGGCTATGATGGGTAGCGCGGTGAGTACGATTGACGATTCGGCGTTTGATATCCTCAATGAAATCAACACGTTCCAAGAGGTTTCGTTCAAGACGGCTCCCAAGAGCGTGATTCTGTCGGAATTTTTGCAGGGCGAGGTGGGAAACGAGGTGTTTCCGTCGGGGGCGGAGGAGGGTTATGCGGGTGGCGAGGAGAAAAAAGATGGAGAAGCGGACGGAATGGTTGCCACTGAGACACTGGCAGTTATACTTGAAAAACAGGGGAAGGCCGACAAAGCGTTGGCCGTTTACCGCAAATTATTGGAGCGAAATCCCGAAAAAAGCAGTAACTTTGCAGCCCAAATTGAGCGTTTGGAGGCATTGTTGAATAGCAAATAGTAACTAAAATAAAGAAGTGCAATGTACACGTTTATTGTAGTTTTGATCATCATAGTCAGCCTGCTGCTTGCGATGGTGGTGCTGGTGCAGAACTCGAAGGGTGGCGGATTGGCGGCCAATTTTTCAGCTCCCACGCAGGTGCTGGGTGCTCGGCAGACGGCCGACTTTCTGGAGAAAGCGACTTGGTGGCTTGGTGGAATACTTGTAGTGCTCTGCATGGCTGCCACAGTCAGCATATCGGGTACGCGGACTTCGGGTGCGGACGAGATGCAGACCGAGGTTACGTCGGTGAGCGACCTGACGCCCGTGCAGCCTGCGGCTCCTGTGGCCGAGCCTATGGCCGCAGAGGAGTAGTGTGGTGGAACACCGTGGTGTAGAGCAAGCGGTTGCTGGCCGTATACTTTCACGTTTCCCATACACCCCCACTTCGGGGCAGCGGGAGGCGTGTTTGCGTATGGCACAGTTCCTGTTCGATAGCGACCCTCGCTCGGCCATCCTGCTCAAAGGCTACGCTGGCACTGGTAAGACCTCGCTGGTGGCTGCACTAATAAAAACTCTGCCCGAGTTGAAGGTAAACACGCTGCTGCTGGCTCCCACGGGTCGTGCGGCCAAAGTGCTGGCCACCTATAGCGGAAGCCCTGCCTTTACTATCCACAAGAAGATCTACATGACTGCGGCCGATGCCGAGGGCAAGGTGCGGACGATGAGGGGCATCAATCGCCACAGCCACACGCTTTTCATCGTCGATGAGGCGTCAATGATCGGTCTTGATGCCTCGGTTGGGCAACGGAGCCTCCTCGAAGACTTGATTGACTATGTGTATGACGGCACGCATTGCCGACTGATGCTTATTGGCGATAGTGCACAGTTGCCGCCCGTAGGGCAGACGGAGAGCCCTGCACTTGATGCACAGTATCTGGCAGCCGCCTTCGGGCTTAATGTGCTGACGAGCGAGCTGACGGAGGTGGTGCGTCAGCAGGAGGCATCGGGTCTGCTGATGAATGCCACTGGGTTGCGGCAGCAGATAGCCGAACTCGTGGCGAGCGAAGAAGCGCGGTGGCCGATGTTTTCGGAGGCAGCCGATGTGGTGAACCTTGCGGGAGCGGATTTCGTGGAGACGCTCTATCGCGAATATGAGGATGTCGGGCAGGAGGAGGTGGTGGTGATTACGCGGTCGAACAAGCGTGCCAACCTTTACAATCAGGGAATCCGTGGGCGTGTACTCTATCGGGAGGAGGAAATCAATGCGGGCGACTACATTATGGTGGTGAAGAACAATTACTACTGGCTTGATCGCGAGTCCTCCATTGGTTTTATTGCCAACGGCGACATAGCGGAGGTGCTCAGTGTGAGGAATGTGCAGGAGATGTATGGCTTCCGCTTTGCCGATGCTTCGCTGCGGTTTGTGGATTATCCCGATGAGACGGAACATGACTGCAAGCTGCTGCTGACCACGCTGACCAGTGAGTCGCCTTCGCTGACGGCGGAGGAACAGGGAAGGCTCTACGAAGCAGTTATGGAGGATTATGCCGACCTTCCCCACAAGGCTGACCGCCTGCGCGAGCTACGAGCCAACCCCTACTACAATGCCTTGCAGGTTAAGTTCTCCTATGCCCTCACTTGCCACAAGACGCAGGGTGGGCAGTGGCGGACGGTCATCATCGACCAGGGATTCCTGCCGCCCGATTTCAGGCTTGACCGCGACTATCTTCGATGGCTCTACACCGCTTTCACACGTGCCACAACGCGGGTCTACCTGCTTGGTTTCGAGGAGCGGTTTTTCAAAGATGCGGTTGAGAAGCAGTAGGTTGTCTGCGGCCGGGAGGTCAGTACTTGGAGTGGGCTACAACGGGGGCTGCGTAGGCTTCCAGCAGCAGTCTTTGCATTTCGGAGGTGGGGAGCGTGGCTGCACGTGCCTTGAGTTGCTCCAGGGTGTGCTGGGTGTAGCGCTTGGTCGCTGTCGATGGGGAAAGGAGGCTTTGGGCTGCGTAGTTGGACGGCATGAGGCGGTAGCCTTCGTGTATGCGCTGGTCGATAACTGCCGCTATGTGCACAAAAAGATCTTCTCCCTCGGTTGGCTGCAGCTCTTGTTGGCTTAAGGGTTTGCAAATGGTTAGGTGCACGTGGCCTTTTTGCCCGATGATGCCTGTGATGACGCTTTTGAGGTCTTCGCCCTTTTCCTTCTGATAAGGGCCATGCTGGCTTTTGGACAGCTCGACGGCTTTCAGACAGTCGCAGGGGTCCCACTCGTAGCTGACGCTTATGGGAACGATGTGCATGGAATCGAGGGCTTGCAGCGGTGGAAGGTCGCTCCCGAGGGTGAGCATCTTGAGCATGGCTGGGGCGGTGAGGTCGTGGCCATCCTTGGCGCGTCCGTTTTTTTGTGCAATCCAAACCGATTGGCGCTCGTTGCGGATAAGGTGGTTGATATATTTAGATAGATAGGCGAGGCTGTTGTAGAAAGCACGGGGCGTGTCGCCACGCTTCATGCGTATCAGCTTGTTGCTGCGGAACAGGATA
Source organism: Bacteroidales bacterium (assembly GCA_017455205.1). Classification (GTDB taxonomy): domain Bacteria; phylum Bacteroidota; class Bacteroidia; order Bacteroidales; family P3; genus Colimorpha. Next base: position 46,689 of record JAFTBM010000022.1, on the reverse strand, counting down.
TCAATGATAGGCATGGCCAGCAGGTTCTCGCCAAAGACGATGTGGGAGGTGTCGCCACAATGGTGGAGCAGGATGTGCTGCAAAAGGAAAGCATCGAGGGTGATGTCGCGGTGGTTGGAAATAAAGAGGCTGGGTTTGCCGCGCCGGAGGTTCTGCAGACCGCTGTAGGTGAAGCCATCGGTGGTCTCATGGATGATGCGGAGGATGGTATCGTCCATAAAAGAGGCCTGCAGCTGGTGGACAGTGGAGATAGTTCGCAACCGCTGGAAGCCCTCCTCAAGGCTCATGTTGGGGTAGATGAAGCGTAGGATTTGAGGGAACATGTCCCATTCGGCCACTTGAGTCATGGCCGCTGCTATCTCGGAGTCGTGGTAAGGTCGAATGTCGTCAAAGTCGTTCATCAGAACACGTGTTCAATCAGGTAGTCCATCTCACTGCGAGGGTCGGATTCCTCATAGAGTATTCGGTATATAGCCTCAACTATTGGAATGGGGGCTTCGGAGCGAAGGCTCTCGGCTCGTTTGTGGAGGGTATTGACTGAGTAGTAGCCTTCGGGGAGCGTCCCAATGCTGGCTGCGGCTTCCTCTAATGATTTACCACGGGCTATCATCTCGCCAAGGCGTCGGTTGCGACTATGGGGCGACCAGCATGTTACCATCAAGTCGCCAAAGTAGCACGGTACATCAAAATCGCGTTGGGGATAGGGGATGAACGTGTCCATCAGCTGTCGCATTTCGCGGGCAGCAGCAAGTGTCAGCACGGCGTTGAGGTTGTCGCCATAGCCGAGCCCTTGGCAGATGCCAGCGGCGATGGCATAGATATTCTTTCCCAGTCCGCAGCGCTCAATGCCATCAATGTCGCTTGAAAGAGAGGTGTGGATATATGGGCAGTGCAGAGCCTGCTCCACCTCGTGCGATAGTTCGTCGTTAGTGGAGGCGATAGTGAGGAATGTGTGCAATCCACATCCCACCTCTTCGGCATGGCTGGGGCCACTGATAAGGCCGATATTGTGCTTCGCCACACCCAAGATTTGCTCCAAGTACATAGAGACGCTCAAGCAGTATTCGGTTACCGAACCTTTGATGGCGGACACTATCTTTTTTGCGTGAAGCAGACTTGGCTGGATTTGGCTCAACACGCTGTGCAAATAGGCCGAAGGAACGGCTAAAAACAGCATATCGCTTTTCTCAACAATATCTGCAAGGTGGGTTGAGACTTGAATACGCTTGGAATCAAGGGCAGTCTTTGTGAGGTGCCGAGGATTGTGGCCACTGCGTTGGATTTCTTTACAAGTCTCTTCGCTTCTTACCCACCAGTTGATATGCGTTGCGTTGTTCTCGAGTAGTATTTTGACTATTGCGGTGGCCCAGCTGCCACCTCCAATAACTCCTATCATTCTGTAGTTCTTTGCATTGGTCTTCCACTTCCAGTGGTTTTCCCCAACGATTTCCTTTGCAAAGGTAAGAATAGTATTTCACACTTTATAACAAACTATTGTTAAATATTCAGAATATGCGTGGTTGATTGATAGGAAACGGAAAGAATGCCAATAGATGGTGGCAAATGTGGCTCCTGAAAAAACCTTCTAAATCAAAAGAGGGGATAGCGTTGTTGCTTTCCCCTCCTTTGCGGTTAGTCGCGCAGAAACTTATTTTTTCTTTTTGGCGGCTTTCTTGGCAACGATCAAGTTGCTACCAGCTTTGAACTTGGCAACCTTCTTGGCGGCTACTTTCACCGTGGCACCCGTGCGCGGGTTCTTGGCGGTGCGAGCTTTGCGCTCCACAACACTGAATGTGCCGAATCCAATCAACGTAACTTTCTCGCCTTTGTTCAGCTCTTCCTGAATGGAGGCGAAGCAAGCATTCATGGCCTTTTTGGCATCTGCCTTGGTCAAGCCAGCCTTTTCGGCCATTGCGTTAACAAGTTCTGTTTTGTTCATAATATGATTATTTAAGGGTTATTAATTTGCCTCGTTTCCATTCTGCTTGCAGCATGCCCTAATGTGCCTTTCGGTCAGTGATTGTTGCAGTTGCAATCTTGGTGCAAATATATGTATATTTTTCAATTAGCACCAAATTTTTTTTCGTTTTTCTGACTACTCCTTCGTGGATGTTTTTGCATTAAACTAATTTACAGCCTGTTAAATCTTTCCCTCGCAGAAATTCTTCCACGCTATTTTTCCTTTTTCCAGCCATTTGCAGCTCTAAAATCTCTACAAAATAGTCGCTTGCAGCAATTTTCAACGTGCTTTTTCCATCGCATTCCACTGCACCGCAAGCAGTGCTTTGAGTGTCGGACACCTTGCAGCGGAATATCTTGAACGGGATGATTTCGCCTGCAGGGGTGCATAGCGAGAGGGTGGCTGCGGGATAGGGGGCAAGGCCACGCACAAAACGTTCCACCTCACGAGCGGTGGCCTGAAAATTGATTTTGCAAGTCTCTTTATATATTTTGGGGGCTGGGCAGGCGATGCCTTGCTGTGGCCGAGGGGTGAGGATGCCTTTTTCAATTCCATCAAGGGTTTCCACTACCAGATGTTGCCCGACGGATGCAAGCTTGTCGTGGAGGCTACCAGCGGTCTCGTTGGAAGCCAATTCAACGCTTCGTTGAAGCAGGATTGCACCCTCATCAATATGATGGTTGAGCATAAAGGTGGTTACTCCTGTTACGCTTTCGCCGTTGATGATAGCCCAGTTGATAGGGGCAGCGCCCCGATAGCGAGGCAGAAGTGAGGCGTGGAGGTTGAATGTCCCTTGTGGAGGCATGGCCCATACGGCCTCGGGCAACATGCGGAAGGCTACCACCACGAATGCCTCGGCTCGCAAGGAGCGAAGGCTTTCGAGAAATGCCTCATCTTTGAGCCATTCGGGCTGCAGCAGGGGGATATGGTGTTGCAGTGCACATTGCTTGACGGCACTGAACAGTACTTTTTGGCCACGGCCTGCTGGGCGGTCGGGGGTGGTTACTACGGCGGCCACTTCGTGGCCGCCGTCCATAATAGCCTCAAGGCTCGCCACGGCAAACTCGGGCGTGCCGAAAAACACTACTCGCATTCGCTGGTGAATTTACACATCTTCAATGCAGTGATGGCTCCCTCCACCCCTTTGTTGCCATGCTTGCCACCTGCACGGTCGAGGGCCTGCTGCAGGGTGTCGCAAGTGAGGACGCTAAATATCACTGGTTTTTCATATTTGATGGCCACGTTGCTGATGCCTTGCGACACTGCTTGGCAGATAAACTCGAAGTGGCGCGTCTCGCCTTGGATGACGCAGCCGATGCATATCACGGCATCAATATCTTCCCGCACGGAGAGCAACTTGCTGGCTGCATAGGTGAGCTCGAATGTGCCTGGCACACGCTTGACGATGATATCTTTCACTCCATGCTCGGCAAGCGTCTCCACGGCACCTTGCAGCATGGCATCGGTGATTTCGGGATTCCACTCGGCTGCCACTACGGCAATACGATAGTCGGCACCATCGGGGACAGCCGCTGGGTCGTAGTCGGAAAGATTGGTCTTTTTCATATCAAAAGTCTTTGGTACTGATGGTTGTGGCGGTCGTTTTTCTCCGTTTCTTGCTCTCGCGGACATAGCTTTCATCGGCCTTGTAGGCTGTGGCATCCTTTGTGCGCGGACGCCTGATTCCGAAGTAGCTTTTGTCGAGGTGCAGGCGGCGGGTGCGAAGGCTATACGTGTTGAAATCCAGTATCCATTCAGGGTCGAAGGTTTGGTAGAGAAAGCGGCATTCGAAGTGGAGATGTGGCCCAGTGGAGTTGCCCGTGCTGCCACCCAGACCTATCACCTCGCCCACTGCCACGCGTTGTCCATGCTTTACGTTGATTTTCGACAGGTGGCCGTAGAGGGTCTCCAACCCATTGGGATGTCTGATCACCACGCAGTTGCCATAGCCGCCCATGCGAGATGCCACGCGCACTATGCCACCGAATGCAGCCTGCACCGAGTCGCCCGTGCGCAAGCGTATGTCTACCCCGTGGTGCCCTCTGTTCCACCGCCAGCCATAATTGCTCGTCTTGGCATTGCGCACGGGGAAGCAAAACTCCGAGCTGTCGCGTACCAGCATTAGGTTGATCTCATCGGGCATCATGTCCAGTTGTGTCCGTCCGAGCGGATTGACCCGATGGCGAGGGAATGCGTCGTACCATATACGGCAGATGCCAGTGTCGGGCGCAGCCTCGGCAGTGCTGCTTGGCTCTGCCTTGCTGTGTACTGCGGCGGCCTTATGCGGCTTCGGAGCAGAGGGCTTGGGGGAAACCGCAGACTTCGCGGCGGGAGAAGGACTGACTTTCGGGGCAGATTGGCTTTTAGAGGCAGCCTCCAATCGCACGGCAATAAGGCTATCGTAGTACGACATCTGTGCCCTACTTTGACTGGCTCCTATCACAAGCAGCACCAACAGCAATATCCGCCGCAGACGAGCTGTGGGGATGCCCAGCTGCTCGCGGTATTTGGCCACCGTGCGCCGTGCCAGTGGCATTCCCTGTGCGTTGAGTATGCGCATCAGGGCATCGTCGGAAAGCGGTGAATGTTTATCCTCGCTCTCCACAGCCTCCGACAGCCGCTGCTTGATGGCCTCCACTGCAACCTCGCCATCTTCGGTGGCCATCCCTTTCGAAAAGCATTCTTTGAGGGGGATAGTGCCGAAGTCGGTCTGAAGGTATTTGCTATTTGCCATGCGCGATATGGTGCTGATGTCCAGCCCCGTGGCTTCGGCCACTTCGCGCTGGCGCATAGGCTGCAACTGGTCGGGGTCGCCAGTGAGGAGGTATTGCTCCTGGTGCTGCACTATGTAGCGCATCACGCGCCGCATGGTCTCGCCGCGCTGACCCAGAAGGTCGATAAACGATTGCGCCTCGCCCTGCTTGGTGCGGAGAAATTGCAGCGTCTTCTTGTCGCTATGCTGTTGCTCCAGGTCGTGAAGCATTGCGGTGTAGTAGGGGTTGAGGCTGAGCGAGGGTAGGTGGCCATCGTTGAGGTAGAACTGCAATTTTCCTTCCCGCTGCTCCACCACGATGTCGGGGGTGATATAAGCTGCGGCCTCACTTTCACTTTCGCTTCCAGCGGGTTTGGGATTGAGGCTGCGGATGAGTTGCATGGCCTGCTCGAGCTGCTGCTGGTCGATTTTCAAGGCAGTGAGTATAGGTGTGTAGCGGCGGCAGGCGAAGTTGTCGAAATGGTGAGCCACAATGGTGCGGGCGATGGTGAGGATTGGGTCATCGCGGTGGCTTGAGATGCGTTCCAGCTGCAGGGTGAGGCATTCTTGCAGGCTGCGCGCCCCTACGCCTGCGGGGTCAAGGCTTTGCACTGTGTGCAGTGCTTCTGCCATCTCGGCATCGCTGGCCTCAATTCCACGGCGGAAAGCGAGGTCGTTGGCAATCAGGTCGAGGCTGCGGGTGAGGTAGCCAGCATCATCGAGGCTGCCCACTATTTCGACGGCTATCGCCTGCTGCCTCTCGCTGATTTTCAGTAGTGAGAGTTGTTGCAGCAGCCTTTCCGTACCCGAAGGGGTGTCGCTCACCACAAATTCGCGCCTCACCGCGTTGGGGTCGCGCTCGCTTCGCTCGCGGTAGTCGTACTCTTCCTCCGCTGCCTCGTCGCCCCTTTCCCACTCGTCGCCCCCGATTTCCTCCTGCGGCAGGGGCTGCTCTTCGGGCGGCGTGGCCTCAAGCAGTGGATTGCGCTCCACCTCTTCTTTGATGGCCATTTCGAGGTCGGTGACGGGCAACTGCAGCAGCCGCATCAACTGTATCTGTTGAGGCGAGAGTTTCTGTTGCAGTTGCTGTCGCTGGAGTTGCTTCACCGCACCTACCTCACAATGTCGATTTCCTCGATTAGGTTGTGGGCACCGGCATAGACGTCGATCACCCAAAGCATGTAGCGGCTGTCGAGGCAGATGCAGCGTTGCAGGTTCTCCTCGAAGTCGATGTCGCCGCTCATGGCCTCGCCGTTGCCGTCGAATGCCAAGCCGATGAGGTGGCCGTTGGCGTTGATGACGGGCGAGCCACTATTGCCACCCGTGATGTCGTTGTTGGTGATGAAGCAGGTGGGCAGCTGGCCGTTCTTGTCGGCATAGGAGCCGAAACGTCCATCGGCGTAGAGCCTCTTCAAGCGGTCGGGTACGTAGAACTCTGTGCTCGTGGAGTCTTCTTTTTCGATGACACCTTTCATTGTGGTGTAGTGCTTGTAGGTTACGCCGTCGCGCGGGTCGTAGCTCTTCACGTTGCCATAGGTGAAGCGGATGGTTGAGTTGGCATCGGGAGCCAGGAACTTCTGACCTGCGTTGATTTGCAGGATGCCGTCGGTGAAGTCGCGTATGCCGCGCTCGAGGTTGTCTCTCGTGGCCTGTGGGGTGGCTTTATAGAGTGCTTGATAAGCCTCCATGGCCGCGCTCCCCGCCTTGAACAGGGGGTCGCGTTCCACCTGTTTTCGATTCGGCTTCTGCATGAATTTGGTCAGTGCCTCTTCGCTGGCAAATATGCTTTTGCCGTAAAGCTCGGCCACGTATTTATCCCAGTTGCCTTTATACTTTTTGTGAGCCTCGCGCAGGAATGCGGGGCATTGCATCGGGTTGATATGCTCGTAGACGTAGGCGAATAGTGCCGCTGCCAGCTGACGGTCGACCTCCGCGTCGTAGTCCTTGAAGTAGTTGGCAGCGTAGCCCTCGAAGCGCGAGAGGTCGTCATCCTTGGCATCGCCCATAGTGCGCAGGAAGCTGTTGCCCAGTCGGCAGGAGAAGAGCAGCGCCTCGGGACCTGTCAGTAGGCCTTCCAGCACGTACATCATCGCGCTTTGGCTCTCGCGCCGAGCGGCATAACCCTCCTTGATGAGTTCCAGCGCACGGCTGTATTTCGGTGCATGTCCCCGTGCCCAGTCGGTATATTCGCGCTCTATGTCTTGCTTGACGCCCATAGTGTTGAGTGCCACCAAAGCCTTGTTTTGCTCGCCGCTGTATTTCCAGTAGTTGGAGCAGCTGGCATACTTGGAGGCGTACTTGATACGCGTGGCCTGGTCGGCGGCCATCCGCTCACGCAGGATGTTGATTTTCACAGTCCGTATCTCGTGGCGAAGCTTATTGGTGATGTCGATAGTTTCCTCCAAGCCGTAGCTGGTCAAGAAGCGGTCGGTCGACCCGGGGAACCCCATCACCATGGCATAATCGCCGTCGTTCAGCTCGCCAGCACTGACGCGCAGGTGGTACTTCGGCACCAGCGGCACGTTGTCCTCGCTGTATTCGGCTGGACTGCCATCGGGAGCAGTGTAGATGCGGAACATGGAAAAGTCGCACGTGTGGCGAGGCCACGACCAGTTGTCGGTGTCGCCACCGAATTTACCCATCGACGAGGGCGGCGCTCCCACCAAGCGCACATCCTTGTAGATGATGTGCACAAAAAGGAAGAACTGGTTGCCGTTGAACATCGGTATTACCTTGGCATCATATTGCGTTCCCTCCACGGCCTTGCTGGCTATCTCTTCGCCCACCTGCTTGATGGCCGCCTCGCGGTCGGCCTCGCTCATGTCGTCGTTGAGGGTGGCCTTCACTTGGTCGGTAACATCCTCCATGCGCACCAGGATCGAAGCCGTCAGCCCCGGATTGGGAAGTTCCTGGTCTTTCGAGTAGGCCCAAAAGCCATCGCGCAGGTAGTCGTGCTCCACGGTCGAATGCTTCTGCAACTGCCCGTAGCCGCAGTGGTGGTTGGTGCTGACCAGCCCTTGCGTAGAGATGATTTCGCCTGTGCAGAAGTGCCAAAACGGGCTCCCAGCATTGCCAAGCCCCACGATGGCATCTTTCAGGCATCCCTGATTGATGCTATACACATCCTCGGGCATCAGCTTGAAGCCTGCCCGCTGCATGTCGTTGTAGTTCTTTCCCACCAGCGAGAGCAACCACATGCCCTCGTCGGCCCAAGCCATTGTCGGCATCAGCAGCGATAGTGCTACCATTGCCAGTAGTGCGCGTATTTTCATTGCTTTATCTTTTATTATTGGTTATTCGTAGCGTTGAATGCAGGTTGCAAATTTACACTTTTTTTCCAAAACCGAGGGTCGCATCTTCAAAAAAATCCCCATTGTGGCCTGCTTCTGCCCTCACAACACTTCAGATTGCTGCGGTGGAAAGCAGACTGCCAGTAGTGGTGTGTAGGTGTAGTTTCGCGAGGTGTTTTCACCAATCGTTCTTCAATCGTTCTTCAATCGTTCTTCAATAATTATTGAACATCGATTGAAGAACTATTGAAGAACTATTGAAGAACTGCCTATGAAAGTGCTAACATACAGCAAGTTGCAAAGAAAACCGCAAAATGTAATGTAATCTTCTGTTAGTCAGGAATTTGTAGTGTATTTTCTTCAATATGGACAGAGCGGACGTGGCTGCGGCGGACTGCAGCGGTGGGTGAGTGGACTGCACCGCTGGATGGAGTAAAACTATGCGCTGGGATGGTCAGAGGGCTTTGGGGGGAAGAGTTGTGTTTTCTTCCCAGATGCGGAGGAAGGAGCGGGAGACGGGGTCGAGGTATTCACCTGGGGTGATGTGCCATCGGATGGAGTCGGCCACGTGGCGTTGGAGAGGGAGCAGGGAGGTGGGGTCTTCGTCGGGGGGGAGCAGCCTCCAGCAGTAGCCTTCGCAGCGCTGGGGGAGGGAAAGGAAGGTGGGGTAGCGCTCGTGGAAGTAGTGGCTGACGTAGACTGGGCGGGAGGCGAGGGCAAGGCTTGCGGCCTGAAGGGTGGGGAGGTAGCCTTCGAGGTTGATGTTGAGGATGGTGATGTCGGGGCGTCGGTGTTCGACTTGCTGAAGGTACCAGAGGGGGAAGGTGTCGTTGTCGCCGAGAGTGAGGAGGAGTGCGCCGTGGTCGCAGGATTGGAGGTGGTTGAGGGCGATGTCGTGGACGGAGTGGCATCGGCTGCGGTTGTGGTCGCCGAAGTTGCCTGCGGCGAGGGTGAGTGGTGCGGCGAGGGTGAGGAGGAAGAGTGCGGTGGAGGCGAGCCGACGGGTGGCACGCCAGCGTTGGGCGGTGGCCATGAGGCGAGAGGCGCCGATGCCTATCCAGAGGGCGAAGGCGTAGAAGGAGAGGATGTAGGCGTAGTCGCGTTCGCGGGGCTCGTAGCAGGGGTGGTTGAGGTAGATGCCGAGGAGGATGCCGCCGAAGAGGAAGAGCAGCATGACGACCCAGTAGTCGGCTCGTCGGTGGCGTCGGTGGAGCAGTAGGCCGTAGAGGCCGAGGAGGAAGGGGAGGATGAAGATTGAGAATTGGGAGTTGAGAATTGGGACTTGTTTGGCGTTAGGGTTGTAGGCCAGGTTTTCGCGCCCGATGAAGTTGTACATCAGGTAGCGGGCATACATGTAGCCTGCTTGGTAGGTGATGAAGTAGCGGGCATTGCCGAGGAGGCCACTATGGCCGCCAGTCCAGTAGCGGGTGTTGAGGCTGTCGCGTTCGCGCCAGAGGCGGGGGTAGAGCGGGGCTTTGGTGTATTGGTCGCGGTGGAGGTAGGCAGCAAAGTCGTGGGCGGTGGCGGGGTTGCCTTCGTTGATGGGCGGGTGGGCGGCTGCGCGGATGGGGATGATGAGGTAGGGGGTGGTGCCGAGGAGGAAGAAGAGGGCAAGCATCGGTGCGAGGCGGAGCAGACGGGGAGTGGCGTGGTGGCTTGCGGCTTCGCGCCCGAGGATGAGGAGAATGGCTGGGAGGATAAGGAGGGTCATTAGGTGGACGCAGAGGCCGAGGCCGAGGAGCAGCGTGAGGAGGGGGAGCAGGCGTGGGTTGCGGGTGCGGCGGTAGCGAAGGGTTAGCCATAGGTCGAGGGAGCAGAAGAGCATGGCGAGGGCGTAGACTTCGCTTTCGACGGCGGAGAACCAGGCGGTGTCGCAGAAGAGGTAGCAGAGGGCACCGATGAGGGCACCGCGGCGGCTGGCTCCGAGCTCGGTGGCTGTGAGGTAGAGTAGGCCGACGGTGAGGCCGCCGCAGAGGGCGGAGAGGGCGTTGCATAGGGGGGCGACGAGGAGGGGGTTGCCAAAGGCGAGGAGTGAGCAGAGGTGGGCGAGGAGCTGGTAGAGCGGTGCACCGGGTGGGTGGCCTACTTGGAGGAGGTGGCTGACGGCGATGAATTCGCCACAATCCCACCAGCTGGCCGAGCGGTCGAGGGTGAGGAGGTAGAGGGTGGTGGCGAAGAGCGAGAGCAGTGGGGCTACCAGTTGACGACGGCCTTGTTGAAGATGTCCTCGCATAGTTCGGTAACGATTTCTTCCATGAGGGAGGATTCGACGGTGGAGAAGTCCTGCGAGGCGGCATAGTCGCGGTAGCGCGAGAACTGCTGCTCGAAGTCGGCTTCGGGGTCGAGGGAATTGACGAACTTGACTTTGATGGTGATGGTCAGTCGGTTCATGGAGACTTCGTCGCTGCTGGAGAGGGAGGAGGCACGGGTGTCGTAGGCGGTGATTTCGCCGCCGACCTGCAGGTCGCCCTCGCTGGTGGTAACGATGAGTGGGGTCTGCGAGGAGAACATCCGCATGAGCTCGTCGGTCAGTTTTTGGCTGAGCTGTGGGTTGACGGTGGCTGCATAGTTGGGGAAGGTGGCTACGGAGATGGTTTTTGCCCCTACGGGTATGGAGGCACCGGTGAAGGAGTAGCCGCCGGAGCAGCCGCCGAGCAGCACCCATGGCAAGAGGAGGAGCAGGCGTTTCATAGAGCGGCGGGGATTAGTAGTCGCGCGAGTCCTCGTCGATGCGCTGTTCGTCTTCGAGCTGCCAAAGCAGGAAGCCAGCCTCTTGCTGGATGTAGTTGAGGACGGAGATTTTGGTCATAAGGTCGGTCAGTGCCGATACTTCGCCGATGAGGCTGTCGATTTTTTCTTTGAATGCGAGGTCCATATTTGAGAGGGTTGTTGTGAATGCGGAGGGGAGGGGTTAGCCGTTGAAGCGGTTGTAGTAGTGCCACCAGAGTTCGGGAATATCGTTTTCGAGGGCTTGCTGGTAGTCGCTATAGTTGCAGGGGATGAGGGAGTGGCGCTGGTAGCGGGCGTTGGAGGGAGGGGCTTGGCAGGGCACTTCCATCCACCAGCGGTCGGTGCGGAGGCTTTTGTAGAAGATGATGTCCAAACCATGGCCTTCGAGGGGTACGGTGAAGCGCTTGTATTGCGGGGAGTCGGGGCGGGGGAAGTCGCCCAGGCGGTAGTGATAGCCTTCGATGAAGAACCAAGCTGCGTGGGCGTAGAGGTGGGCGGTCTGTCCGCTGCGGTCGTGGGCAGGGTTGAGTTCGAAGAGGCCGAAGCAGGAGGTCTTGTCGCTCATGCCGGCATAGCGTGCGATTTGGCAGAGTTGTTCGCCATAGAAGCCGTGGGGCGAGGGGTTGGCGTTGGCTGGGGCATCGCTTTGGCGCAGGGCACTGACGTCGACAGCCACCAGGTCGGCGTAGCGGACAATAGGCTCGGAGCGTTCCAAGTCGGGTTGGATTTCGCCCACGCGGTGGGTGGTGAACTTGAGTTCTTCCATCAGGCGGGTCATCTCTTGGCCGACGAAGTAGGACTGGTAGCCGAGGTTCATATAGTCGAAGAGGTAGTTGGGTTGCTGGAGGATGATGTGCTGGAGGTAGTTTTCGCTGTTGATGGTGTCGCCGCCGTCGAGGTTGAAGCGAGAGTCAACGGAGCAGATATTGATGATGCTGGAGGTGGAGGCGTAGGCTTTGTAGAGGGGGAAGACGAGGTCGTCGCTGCCGCCGAGCAGGAGGAGGGTGCAGCCCCGGGAGAGCAGGTGGCCTGCCACTTCGGCCACGGCGGCATAGGTATCCTCGGGAGTGGCACCGGGGGCGAGGTTGCCGAGGTCGGCGATGCGGGTGTCGGGGTGGGGAGGGGCAAGGCGGTAGAGATAGTGGCGGATGTGGTCTGGGGCGATGGCGCAGCCGCGGTTGTAGAGGCTGCGACGGTCTTCGGCAACGCCCAGCAGCACTATTGAGGCTTCCTCGGGGTTGGGGAAGGGCTGCCCAGGTGCGTAGACGCTGATTTGTTCCCCCAATGCGGCGTGGAAAGGTTGTGGCTCATAGTCTACAACGCGGGGGTCGATAGGTTCGAAATAACCAGACAGCTCCATAATGGCTCCTTGTTGGATGATGTGCCTTTATAACGCGGTGGCAGATGCATTATTGCACGTGGCAAATGGAAAATTAGGAGCAGGCGGATACAATATAGACGGCAAGGGTGCGTTATGAGGGGTGAACATAATTGAGGAAAAGGAATATGAACAGTCTTGATGCTGTGTCGCCTATCGATGGTCGCTATCGTGCCAAGTGTGAGCCGCTGGCAAGATATTTTTCGGAAGGAGCACTGATGAAGTATAGGGTGCAGGTGGAGGTGGAGTATCTTATAGCCTTGGCCGAAAGGCTGTGTGGGGCAAGGCCCCAGCTGGCCGATGTGGTGGCGCGGGCTGCAGAATTGAGGGCAATCTACCAGCAGTTCTCGCAAAGCGATGCAGAGGCCATCAAAGAGACCGAGAAGACCACCAACCACGATGTGAAAGCCGTGGAGTACTTCTTGAAAGGGAAGTTGGATGCTATGGGATTGGGCAGCGTGAAAGAGTACGTGCACTTTGGACTCACCTCGCAGGACATCAACAATACGAGTGTGCCGCTCTCAATGCGTGATTGCGCGAGGGAGGTGCTGCTGCCAGCCTATCGGCGTGTGCTGTTGATGATAGAGGAGCGTGCCGAGGAGTGGAAAGCCATCCCCATGCTGGCTCATACGCATGGTCAGCCTGCCTCGCCCACCACACTGGGCAAGGAATGGGGGGTGTTTGCCTACAGGCTAAAAAGGCAAATTGAAGAGTTGGAACGCTTGCCGTTCACGGCCAAGTTTGGAGGAGCCACAGGCAATTTCAATGCCCACAAGGTGGCTTTCCCCGAGGTTGACTGGCGCGAGTTTGGCAATGAATTTGTGGATCAGAGGCTTGGCTTGGAACGCCAGCAGCTGACCACGCAGATAGAGAACTACGACATGATGGCGGCGTGGTTCGACGGGTGCAAGCGCATAGCGGTGGTGCTGATTGACCTCTGCCGCGATGTGTGGACCTACGTCTCGATGGAATACTTCAAGCAGCGCATCAAGGCGGGCGAGGTAGGGTCGTCGGCTATGCCCCATAAGGTCAATCCCATAGACTTCGAGAATGCCGAGGGCAACCTCGGATTGGCAGTGGCTCTGTTTGAGCATTTGAGCCACAAGCTGCCCATCAGTCGTATGCAGCGGGATCTGACCGATTCGACGGTGAGCCGCAACATCGGGGTGCCGATTGCCCACACAATAATTGCCCTTGCCTCGCTCGAAAAAGGTTTGGGGAAACTGCTGCTCAACGAGCAGGCATTGCAAAGGGATTTGGAGAACAACTGGGCGGTGGTGGCCGAGGCATTGCAGACCATCCTGCGAGCCGAAGGTTATCCCAATCCTTACGAGACCTTGAAGCAACTGACCCGCACCAACGAGAAGGTCACGGCAGAGACGATTGCCTCGTTTGTGGATGCACTGGAGGTGTCGCCCGAAGTGAAGCAGCGGCTGAAGACCATCACGCCGCAAAACTATACTGGCTACAGCCTATGAACCTCACGTGGTGCTACCTTAAGCCCTACAGCACCCGAGGGGTGCTGTATGTGGTGCTGGTGGTGTTGAGTGTGGTAGCCACTATGGCTACGGCACTCTCGGTGTCGGACTTCTTGAAGATACTTTTCGGCAGCGAGGCCGAGGAGGGTGTACCCTCGGTGGGCTTTCTGGCACAAGTGCTGGACGGCCTATATGCTTGGCTGATGACTTTCGGCAGGCGGACAGCCTTGGTGCTGTTCTCGGTAATCGTCTTCGTACTTTATGGGCTGAAGAATGTCTTCGGCTACTTGTCGATAGTGCAGATGTCGGTCATCAAAACAAGGGTAGTTAGGGATATTAGGGACAATATGTTCGCCAAGGCGATGCGGTTGCCACTTAGCTACTACGACCGCCACAAGAAAGGCGACGTGCTGTCGAGGATGAGCTGCGATATGGCCGAGTACGAGGAGGGAGTGCTGGGTTCGGTGCAGTCGCTGCTGGCTTCGGTGATAAGCCTTGTGCTGTACCTTGCGATGCTGATATACATTAACGTGAAGCTGACCTTGTTTGTGCTTTGCATGCTGCCGATAGTAGCGTTGGTGGTGTCGGGGCTTTCCCACCACCTGAAGCGGGCTTCCAAGAAGGTGCAGGAGATGAATGCCCACCTTATCTCGCTGACCGATGAAACCATGGGGGGATTGAAGGTGATAAAAGCCTACACGGCCATTGAATTCTCCAATCGCCGTTTTGTGGCCTACAATCGTCGCTACACACGCTTACGCAACGGGGTGTATATGCGCGTCAGTGCGGCCTCGCCGATAAGTGAGTTTTTAAGCAACGTGATTGTGGTGGGCATACTGCTCTTTGGAGCCATGCTGGTGATGAATGGTGACAATGGGCTGACGGCAGAAATGTTCATCTCCTACGTGATGCTCTTTGTACTCATGATACCACCTGCCAAGGATTTGACCACAGCCATATCGCAGATAAAGAAGGGACAAGCTTGTGCCACCCGCATTAGCGACTTCCTCGCAGAAGAGGAAGAGCCTTACGAAGAACGCAAGACGCAGGCCACCACGGATAGGAAGGGTAGCGAGGATAATATCGCAGTGGAATTTCAGCACGTGAGCTTTGCCTACGTAGAGGGTACTCCTGTGGTGAACGATGTAAGCTTCAAGATAGAAAGGGGGAAGACCCTCGCCATCGTAGGGGCATCGGGTAGTGGCAAGTCCACTATCGCCGACCTCATCTGTCGTTTCTACGACAACTATGAGGGCAAAATACTGCTTGACGGCACCGATGTGAAGGCAATGACGCTGGGAGAGTTGAGGGAGAGGATAGGCGTGGTGGCACAGGAGACTTTGCTTTTCAATGCCTCGGTGGCGGAAAACATAGCCTTTGGACACCCCGAAGCCAGTAGGGAAGAAATAGAGGCTGCTGCTATGGCAGCCAATGCGCACGAGTTTATCCAGTCGTTGCCTGCTCAATATGAGACCAATATCGGCGATGGTGGCAGTGCACTCAGCGGTGGACAGCGGCAGCGCATCAGCATTGCACGTGCACTGCTCTGTAAGCCCGACTTGTTCATCTTGGACGAGGCAACCTCGGCCTTGGATACCGAGAGCGAGCGTAGTCTGCAAAAGACCCTCACCGAGGTAATCAAAGGTCATACGGCTATAATGATTGCTCACCGCCTCTCCACTATCCAAGGAGCCGATGCTATTGCAGTGCTGGATGGAGGACGCATAGTGGAGTGGGGAACGCACAAGGAACTTATGGATAAGGGTGGGCGGTACGCCGAAATGATTGCTTTGCAGAGCATATAGCCGTGGAAGCAAAGGCACATAAGGTAGCACTACTCTTGGCGGTCGCCATGATGTGGCCGGCGTGGGGGCTTCCTGCAGCGTGGGCACAGCGTTATGTGGCTCCTTGCAGCCGTTGGGTGGCCACAGTGGACGAATCCACGCAGCAGATAATCCTCCGCTGGAGTCCCACGACCGACTCTCTGGCCACGGGCTATCATATCTGCTCGGGCGATACTTGCAGGCAATATGCTATTCTTCACAGCCGATGGGACACCTCCTACGTCTGCACCGACCACGCACCGACCACAGCCCATCGTTACCGGCTGCACGTCTTCGATGCCGAGGGCAACACCAGCATTCTTTCTCCCTCGTTTGGCAACATAGTGTTGCAAGCCTATGCAGCTGCCTGCCAATCAGCGGTGAGCATTGACTGGTCGGCCTGCGAGGGTATGTACTCTGGTGTGGCGGAATATAGACTTTATGCCAAATCCGACCCCTCGGCACAGGGTTATGAGCTGATAGCCACCTCTGATAGTGCTGCTCCACGGCATGTTGATTACGTACCACCTCTTGATGCACAGAAAGTGTGGTTCAAGGTTCTTGCCGTAGGCAGGGATACGCTGATACAATCCACTTCGAATGTGGTGTGTGTCGAGCGTGAGGCTGCCGACACTTCGGCCATGCTTCGGATTGATAGTCTCCTTGTGGATAGTGTCGCCTACCAGGTGAAAGTTCTATTGAGCGGCAGTGATTCGTCCGAGATGCCCCGTTCCCTGTGGCGAAGCACCAACGGCGGACAATGGCAGCGCCTTGCCATGCTCGAAGGGTCGCCGACAGAATATACTGACCGCGACATTCATCCTTATCGCGACACCCTTCTCTGCTACCGCACCTCGCTGCAGGATGCCTGCAACAGCGACTATGCTTTCTCTCCCCAGCAATGTACCATCATACCTCTCCCTCCACAGCCCGACATCCAAGTGCCCAATGCCCTCCGCCTTGGCGATGATGCCAACGGCACGTTCCGCCCATATATAGCGGGCGTGATAGGAAGCGAATACCAGCTGTTTGTCTACAATCGGCAGGGGCTTTGTGTCTTCCATACTGATAGCCCTGCCGAGGCATGGCATCCCTCGGACACTACTCCGCAAGGAGCCTATACCTACCTCCTCCGCGTAGCCTTTGCCGATGGCACTATCCAGACCCTCTACGGCACCATAACCCTAATTAAATAGTCCCACCGATGAATATTGCACTCTACTACCGCCACATTGCCTCGCCCGACGAGGTGCTGCTCCACACTCTGCTGCAAGCTCTGCACGACCAGCATGTATCCACTACCATAGTCTCCGAAGGCGGCAGCGTGAGCGACTTCGATATGCTGCTTTCTATCGGGGGCGATGGCACACTCTTGAGTACACTCCAGTTCGCCCGTGGCGGTGCAGTGCTTCCCCCCGTGTTGGGTATCAACTTTGGACATCTGGGCTTCCTTACCGCTGCACCCAAGGAGGGAGTAGTGGCTATGGTAGAGCATCTGGTCAAGAGCGACTATACCATCGAGAACCGCACCCTCCTGCATTGGGAGATGATCAACCAAGCAGCGACCGCACACGAGTCAATGCCGCAATATGCCCTCAACGAGGTGTTTCTCCATCGGGTCGAATCCCACTCGCTGTTGCAAGTGAGGGTGAATGTGAACGGCGAGTATGTGGCCGACTACGAGGGAGATGGCGTCATTGTAGCCACTCCGACAGGCTCCACGGCCTATTCGCTCAGCTGCGGTGGCCCTATCCTTACCCCAGACTCCCACACTTTTATCATCACGCCCATCGCGCCCCATACCCTCACCCTGCGTCCTATCATTATATCCGACACGGCGACCATCCACCTCGAAGCATCCAGTGGTAATGCTACATTGGGCATAGACTCCAAGCGCTTGCCCTTGAACGCACCCACCACCCTCCAATTGGCGAAAGCTCACACCCTGCTGCGGTTGGTTAGGCTCGGCGGTCAGAATTTCTTCTCGGCCATCAGGGAGAAGCTTATGTGGGGGACAGGCATACGCCCAGCATAGTCCACCGCCGTCTACTGGCTGAACTTTGCGGCTGTCTTGGCTTCAAACTGCGCTGTGTCGACCACAAAGCGCTCGTGCCATCCTTCACCGATGAGGCCACACCTATCGTAGACTTTCACCGCGAACAGTAGCCGTCGCCTATCCACCTCGACCAGTTCGCTCTCGCACCACACGCTCATGCCAATCGGCGTGGCCGAAAGGTGCTTGATGTTCACCAGTGTGCCGACAGTGCCCAGTCCCTCCTCCAAGTAGGGAACCACACTCTCATAGCATGTCCGCTCTGCAAGGGCAATCATCGCTGGTGTGGCCAACACATCGGCCAGTCCGCTGCCCACGCGGGCAGCGGACATCTCGGGCCGAACCTCTTGCTCGATGCGGTGGGTTATTCCAGTGTGCAGCATAGCCTACCAGCGGTTGTGGTGGATACGCGTTTCATCCCACTTGTCCTTGGGCTGGCTATCGCCTGTGGGGATGCCGATAGGCACCACCGCGTAGGGCACCACCGTCGGGGGGAGTCCAAGAGCCTCCCTGACGGGTGCCATACGGTCGGCAAAGGGATAGCAGGCTGTCCAGCAAGCCCCAAGTCCGTAGGCCTCAACGGCAAGCAGCAGGTTCTCGCACACAGCTCCCATATCGTCGCGCCACATGCTGTTGACCTGTGGCACGGCTGGCCCATCGGGATTTTCGCGTGTGGGACTGACGTGCACCGTGTCGGCACAGACCACCACGATGGCTCCCGCCTGTCGGAACATGCGCATGTTCATGTTGTCGCCGAAGATGCTTTCCAGCTGGCTCTTGTCGTCGATCACCACGAAGCTCCACGGACGCCAATCGCGGGCACTGGGTGCGGCCATCGCTGCACGGAGGATTGTCGCCAGCGTGTCCTGCGCAATGGGAGCACCCGTATACTGGCGCACGCTCTTGCGCTGCATGATGTTGTTCACCACGGCCTCGGCTGTGCTTCCTGTCGAAGCCTCTTGTTTGTGGCAGCAGGCACCCATCATCAGGGCTGCCACTGCGAGCAGAATGGTTGTTTTCTTCATGTTATTTGTAGATTAAGTATTTCTTTCTCATTGCTTTGAACTCCTCGAGTGCAGGCTGCCACGAGGCTCTTATCGTCTCCTCGCTTTCGCCCTGCTCAAGTTGCAGGCGCAAGGCCGTGGTGCCAGCCAAGCGGTCGAAAAAACTGTTGCCGAGGAAAAACTGTCCCTGTGGCACTCGGCGGTGCATCTCTATCAGATATTTGAGGCTGAACGACTGTGGCGGCACCTCATCGCGAAGGTCGAGCGTGTCGGCCTGATAGGTAACCCACTCGAAAGGAAACCCTGTGCCGCGCCCCACGCCACAGTGTGTCCCCTCGAAGAGGCAAAGGCTCGGGTAGAGTGCCACAGCATGTGCATTGCGCAGGTTTGGCGAAGGCGCAATAGGCAACTGGTAACCCGTGCTGTCGCGCCTATATCCCTGCATCGGAACCACAGTGAGTCGGCACCGAATGCCGCCTTTAAGCCATCCTTCGCCGTTAATCATTCGGGCATACTCGCCGATGGTCATGCCGTAGACCACAGGCACTGGGTGCATCCCCACAAATGAGCGGCAGCATCCAGTGTCGAGCACCGGCCCGTCTACGTAGTGTCCGTTGGGGTTGGGGCGGTCAAGCACCGTCAGCGGCACATCGGCCTCGGCGCAGGCCTCCATCACGTAGTGCAGTGTGGAAAGGTAGGTGTAGAAGCGGCAGCCGACATCCTGCAGGTCAAACAGCACCCTATCCACCCCTCTCATCTGCTCCGCCGTGGGCTTCTTGTTCTTGCCGTAGAGCGAGACGATGGGGATGCCAGTCGCAGGGTCGACGCCGTCGTCCACACGGGCACCCGCCTCGGCTGTGCCGCGGAAACCATGCTCGGGGCAGAATATCTTGACCACGTGTATGCCACTGGCCAGCAGGGTATCTACCAGGTGTGTGTGGCCGACCATCGAGGTCTGATTGCCCACCACTGCCACTCGAGCCAACGCGAAATTGGCATCTCCGTGGGAAAGCAGCTCTTCGGCTCCCGTCCGCAGTGGTGAACTTTGTGGCGTTGCACTACTTTGGGCATAGCAAGCACTGGCGAGTTGCGACACAATCGCAACCCACGCAACCAGTGTATGCGCCAGTCCCTTCACTTTTTCCCAGTGTGACCGAACCCTCCCGCACCGCGCTCTGTGTCGGTGAGTTCCTCTACCAGTACCACTTCCGCCTGCTCGTGCCTCGCTATCACCATCTGGGCAATGCGCTCGCCGTCTTCGATGACGAAATCCTCCGCACCGAGGTTGATGAGGATGACGCATATCTCGCCGCGGTAGTCGGCATCGATGGTGCCAGGGCTGTTGAGTACGGTGATGCCCTTCTTCAGTGCCAACCCGCTGCGCGGACGCACCTGCGCCTCATATCCCGCAGGCAACTCCATAAAGAGTCCAGTTTTGACGAGCCTGCGTTCCATCGGTCGCAGTGTAATCGGTCCTTCGGGCAGGTAAGCCCTGAGGTCCATCCCTGCCGATTGCGAGGTCTCGTACCTCGGCAGCGGGTGATGGCTGGTATTAACAAACTTCACTTGCATATCGTTTGACTTCATTTTGCTTATTGTAACCCCAACTCTTGGTATAGGGCGACTGGTCCAAGGTGCCACTGCTTTGTCTGCTCCTGCTCCAAACGTCTGTATAGGTCGGACGCATAAATATCCCTCACGGCATCCACGATGCTCCGATTGCTATCCGTGGCCAACATCTCTGCCATTCGTCCGATTTTCGATGGCAGTATCAAGTGCAGGTTGCTCTGCGTGATGTCAAGATTCATTGCACGACCTCCTTTGCCTCGATAAAAGTAAGAGCCAGAAGAGAATCCACCGTGTGGAACAAGTATTGGTCGACCAATTTGTATGCTTTTAGCCCCTTAATAAGGTCTTTTTTGTCGAACATTCCCCCTTCGTAAAGGGCAAAGGCGGCATACACGCGGTCGTTAGCCACAGGACCATAGACTATGTCATAGTCGTGGACAAAACCCTTCTTCGTGCGGTTGCACATAACAAAGTCTACCCATTCCTCCGTCGGTGTCCGAAAAACAAGGCGTTTTAGGTTGGAAGGAATCTCCTCTGGGAACTCGTATATGTTCACATAGCCAATCTTTTGCCTTGTCTCTTCCAGTCGGCGGCAAACCCATGCTTCGGCCTGGGCATACGAAGTGGTGCAATAAAACCCGCTGCCATAGTCAAGCGTCCGTCCGCTTTTGCGTATCTCGGGCTTCTGCACTATATCCAGGCTCCCATGATATAACTTCATGCACCCTCCTTTCTGCGAGATGAAATAAACTCTTCAATATCCTCCATCAGCCATTGGCGGCTCTGCGTGTGCAGCGTCCCATAATGTGCTGCGAGGTAGTCCAGCACACCATACCTACCCAGCACCTCCGCCGCTTCCTTGCCCGTTAGGTGCTTCTCATTCTTGTACTGCTCAATACAGAATGAAAGAAAATAGGCCGTATCTTGCAGTGTGTTGTCCATCCGTCTATTCTTAAAAATCTGTTGCAAAAATAAGCATTTTCTGTGATATGATGGAAATGTTTTTTGCTGAACTATTTTTGTGCAGCCTCTTTCAACGACATCTGATGCGACAAATCGCACTCTGTGTGAGCGTGGCGAGCGGCTTCCCACCTCAAGTGGATGCCCCCAATTTTCAGTTCTCAATTCTCAATTCTCAATTGCCACTTGGTCCGTGTCATCTCCGTGTCATCTCCGTGTCATCTCCGTGTCACGTCCGAGTGGAGTCGGACTTAACACGGGTCAAACACGTACCAAGTACGAACCAAACACGGTGGAAATCCCTACCGACTGCTGACGAAAAATGGGCATCGAAGTGGGGGGATGTGGCTGGCCTCGGGTCGGGGTGTCAAGGGATCAAATATAATAAAAAAGGGGCAGAGACGTTATGAGTGATATGAAAGTGCTGCTTATAGGTGCCACGGGTCTGCTGGGTCATCAGGTGCTTCGGCTGATGGAGGAGCGCGGGATGGAGGTGGTGGCTACGTGCCGCCGCGAGGGTGGGATACGCCTGCCTGCGGGGCGGTGGCGGCAGGTGGTGGGGTCGCCGCTCGACTATCAGGTGCTGCTTCAGGCGTCAGAGGGGTGCGAGGCGGTGGTCAATTGTGCGGGTGAGGCTCGGATGGATTTGCTGCGGGCAGAGGAGTATAGTGAGGCCAATGTGGAACTTCCGAAGCAGATAGTGAGGGTGATGGAAGAGAGGGGCATACGGCGGCTGGTGCATGTCTCGACGGTGAACACTATCGGCTATGGCACGTCCGAGAGGCCAGCTGCCGAGGAAGCACCGATGGAGGAGCCTTTCAGCAGCAGCCTGTATGCACAGAGCAAGCGAGAGGGTGAGAGGGTGGTGGTGGAGGCCGCACGGCGACATGCCGATTGGCACGCAGTGGTGGTGTGTCCGGGGTTTATGCTGGGAGCTTACGATGTGAAGCCCTCGTCGGGGCGGATGCTGTTGGCGGCCTATCGTCGGCGGGTAATGCTGGCTCCGCGTGGGGGGAAAGCGTTTGTGGCGGTGGAGGATGTGGCCGAGGCGGTGGTGAATGCGTTGGAACGGGGCGAGAATGGGAAGCGGTATATAGTGGCGAATGCTTCTGGTTGTATGAGTATCAAAGATTTATACCAGCTTCAGGCGCAGCGGATGGGTTATCGGCAGCGGGTGGGACTGCTGCCTGGCTGTCTGGTGTCGGTGGCTGGCCGTGTGGGCGATGGGTTGAGGTGGCTCGGGGTGCGGACGGAACTGTCGACGGTGAACGTGCGGCAGCTGATGGTGAGTGAACACTATGACGGACGGCTGGGAGCCAGCTGCTTGGGCTTTGGCGAGACGCCCATTGGGGATGCGATAGAGAGTTTCCATCGGTGGAGAGAAGAAAACAATATAAAATAGTAGATATGAAGAAGTTTGGTTGGATGCTGATGCTGGTGGGAATGCTTGTGGGGTGCGGCAGCAGGGAGAATAAGGCCCTGACGATGCGCAGCTCGTCGGGAAAGACGTGCGAGGTGCTGCTGGCGACAGTGCATGGCGCAGGCGAGGCCGAGGCGTTGGCTTGGGCCGAGGCGGTGCTGAAAGCTCCGCAGGAAGGATTGCCGCAGGCCGAGGCGAGGTTCAATGTGGTGAATATCACGGTGGAGGCACTGGAGAAGACCCAGATGTTCAGAATGCACCGCAATATTATCATTTGCCAAGTGGCGGAGGGCAATCCCGACAAGTGCTTCATCCGTCGCAACCAGTGGGCTGAACCGCAGGTGGTGGTGGAGGTGTCGGCAGCCACTGGGGCGGCGTTGGCGGAGCTGCTTGAGAGGTATAGCGGCAGCATACTGGAAGAGCTTTACCGGGCTGAGTATGAGCGGATGAGACGTGCATTCTACAAAGATAGGAATGTGGAGCTAATGGCACGGGTGAGGGCGAAGCTGGGCTTCGGACTGACGCTGCCTCAAGAGTTTGCGTGGGCAAAGGAGGATGGCGATTTCCTGTGGCTGCGGAAGGAGACGAAAGATTTTGGACTTGGGGTGCTGGTCAGCGAGAGTCCGTATCGGAAGGAGGAACAGTTTGGGCAGGAGCGGGTGCTTGACAGGCTGGACACGATGATGCGGCGCGAGGTGGCAGGCCCTGCTGAAGGGAGCTATATGGGCACCGAGCGGAGGGTCGAGGCTGTGAGCCGCGTGGTGGCCTTCGAGGGGACGAAATACTGCGTGGAGACCCGTGGGCTTTGGCGGCTCTTTGGCGACTTTATGGGAGGCCCATACGTATGCTACACGCTGCTTTCGCCCGATGGCGAGTGGGTGGTGGATTTGGTGGGATACGTCTATTGTCCGCGGTTTGAGAAGCGCGATTACTTGATGCAGGTGGATGGCATCTGCCGGTCGGCCAATTGGGAGGAGGAGTGAGGCGCGGGTGGCTGATAGTAGGCTTGATGGCACTGGTGGCCTCGGCCTCGGCACAGTCGAGGTGGGCAATGGGGCGCACCGAGATAGTGCTGGGCGGAGGAGGAATGGGCTACGTGGGCGACCTCAACAACCAGAGTGTGTTTGAAGTGCCTGGGCTGTCGGTGGCTGGCGGGGTGCGGTATAGGATTGACAACCGGTGGGCGCTGCAGGGCGAGGTAGGCTATGGGCGCATAGGGTGCGACAAGGATTACATAGCCCGGCGCAATCTCAGCTTTCGGAGCGACATCGTGGAGGCTACATTCACGGTGCAGTTCAATTTTAGGCCGTTCGGGATGGGAGGTTCGGAGGCTCGCTGGACACCGTATATTTACGGTGGGTTGGGTGCGTTCCATTTCTGCCCTGAGGCGGAGATAGAGATAGAGGGCGAGGGAAGGCGATGGGTGGAGCTGGAGCCGCTGGGCACAGAGGGGCAATACCTCGAAGCCTATCCCGACCGAGGCCCTTACCGACTGATGCAGTTGTGCTTCCCGTTTGGAGTGGGGGTGAGGGTGAAGTTGAATAAGACCTTTTCGCTGACGGCGGAATACGGCTTTCGAAAGACGTGGACGGACTACCTCGACGATGTGAGTACCACCTATGTGGGGAGTGCGGCACTCACCGAGGGAGAGCCTAACGGAGTGCTGGCCGCGAGGTTGGCCGACCGCAGTGGCGAGGTAGAGGGAGGAAGCGAGAATGCGGCTGGCATCAAGAGGGGCGATGACTCGCTCGACGATTGGTACACCTGCTTTCGCCTGTCGGTGGGCGTAAGCCTTGAGACCCTGCTGGGATGGACACGCTCGAAGAAATGCGATTGATAAGAAGTGAGAGTTAAAACAAAATAAATGTCGGTTATGAATATTGAAGAGCAGATTGATAGGCAGAGGGTACCTCAGCATGTGGCCATCATCATGGATGGCAATGGCCGCTGGGCCATGCAGCGCAAGCACCAGCGGCTGTTTGGCCATCGGAGTGCCATCACGGCGGTGAGGGAGGCTGTGGAGGCGGCTGCCCGCCTTGGAGTGCGCTTCCTGACGCTCTACACGTTCAGTACAGAGAACTGGAATCGTCCCAAGGAGGAAGTGGAGGGGTTGATGGAACTGCTGGTCAAGGCGGTACACGACGAGACCCCTACGCTGATGAAAAACAAGGTTCGCCTGCAGGCCATTGGCAACATGGGGAGGCTTCCAGAACGGTCGAGAAAGGTGCTGGAGGGATGCGTGGAGCAGACGGCTGGCAACACGGGTACCACGCTGGTGCTGGCGTTGAGCTACAGTTCGCGTTGGGAAATAGCCGAGGCGGTGAGGCAGATGGTTAGCGAGGGGGTGAAAGCTGAGGATATCAACGAGGAGAGTCTGCGCCGTTATCTTGCCACACGCGACTACCCCGACCCCGACCTGCTTATCCGCACGGGGGGAGAATTGAGGGTGAGCAACTTCCTGCTGTGGCAGATGGCCTATACAGAGTTTTACTTCACCGACCTACTATGGCCCGACTTCCGCCAGGAGCATTTCTACGAGGCTGTGGTGGACTATCAGCATCGGCAGCGACGCTACGGGAAGACAGAAGCACAGGTGGAGGCCGAAGAATAGCAACGGACCTACTTGGTAGGCGATGCCGCACGGCTGCGGTTCACCACCCATACTCCCACAAAGACCAGTAGGGCGGAGAGCACTTTGGTGAAGGTGAGGCGATCCATACCAGTCCAGATGGCCACGGCGATGGCGATGATGGGCTGGAGGTAGCCGTACATGCTCACCAAGGTGGGGCGGATGCGCTGCTGGCCAATGGGGATGAGGTAGTAGGCCAAAAAAGTGGAAAAGAAAATCATGTAGGCTATCTCCCACCACACTTGTGTGGAGACTGCTGCAAAGTGGGCATCGTGGAGGCTGGGGAGCGAGAAGGGTAGCGAGACGAGGAAAGAGGTGAGAAACATCCACTTCATGGAGGTTATCACCGAGTAGCGTGCGATGAGGTTGCGGCAGGTGCCGAGGTAGAGTGCAAAGACGATATAATTGGCGAAGCAGAAAGCGATGCCGATGGGTTCGGTCTGTGCAGGACCAGTGGCCGCGGTGCTGCTTTGAAGGATAAGCCAAAGGATGCCGCCAAAGCTCAAGGCTACACCGAGTGCCTTCTTCCACGTGATGGGTTCTTTGAGAAAGATGGCTGCCACAAACATGGTAAGCACAGGGGTAACGGTACTCATCACTGAAAGGTCGACGGGGGTGGTGTGCCCAATGGCATGCAGGAATGTCAGTTGAGGAAGAAACAGACCGATAAGACCTGCGCCAGAGAGCTTCAGCAAGTCGCGAGGGGGTACATGCTCATGCGGGGTGAATAGCGAGACTATCCAAAACAATGCACCTGCCACAAAGGCTCGCATAGTAAAAAGCACGATAGGTGGGATAAATCCCTCGGTAGCAATATCGCGGCAGACCACCACATTGATGCCAAAAATGATGTAGGCGGCGGCGCAAGCAATGTGGCCGATGGCAAGGCGGCGACTTGGATGCTGGCACGGAGAATGGGACGAATGCTTCATGGCGACAGTGAGGAATGAGAGTGGGTACGTATGCGAAAGTAACGCAGAGCGAATGCTTTTCGTATACATTGGGAGAATGCGAATTTATGCTAAATTTTATGCGTCTGCATGTAATTCGGGAATTTTATGTAAATTTGCAGTCGAATTAAACGCATTAAAAAATGAGCGATACGTTTGCCAGCACATTGGATGACACCATTGTCATGGAGATGCAGGATGAGCTGACTTCCGAGGAAAGAGCCTATTGGGAGGCTTCCATCGAGCGCGATATACTCAATCCCAACCGAGGGAAAGTGCATCGCCCAATTGAGGAATTATGGAAGAAACTGGAAGACAGCGTGAAGAAGCATTATGCGGGAGTATCTTGTTGACTACGATGTCGAGGCGGAAGCCGACCTCTCGAAACTTCGTGATTGGCTTATCGCCAACCGCAGTTTAGAGGGCGCGATGGAGTATTTGCAGATGCTCCGAAGCGAAGTCGCCGAGTTATCTTACCTTGCAGACTCGTTGCCGAAATGCAAATACAGGATGCCGCTGCTATTTCACTCCAAAGCAAAAACGCTTCCGGTTTGCCACCGCAAACTGACGGTGATATTTCATATTGACGGCGAATATGTGATTGTGGACAAGATATTGCCATCGTGCATGATAACTTATTGAAATTACAAACGAAAACAAAAATTATGGTATAAAACAACAGGATAGTAATTACTAACCACCACACATAGATGATATAAACGACAATATATAACATACATAATCATAGCGTTTGCTATTTATTCAGCATTGATTCTGGAATCTGGAAAATTCAAAGAAAGTATTTGTCGCGAATAAGTCTGCGGACGTCCGCTTGCGTGGATGACGACTTATTGACAAATACGGGCAGTTACCAGAGCCTCAGAAGCATGGATAGTCGAAGTCCACGTTTCTTTTTGCTCTCCATCTGTCCGTAGTAGGCTGTAAGCGATAAGCCAAACGTGCCACAACACGCAACGCAGATGAGCGAAAGAACAACAGACCGCCTCGTGGCTAACCTGCTGACATCGGCAGGCATAGCATTCGACGAGCAGAAAAGCCGCATAAAGGAGATTGATATAGCCCTGTCATCTTCTTCGAAACACGGTACAGGCAAGCATGGCTTCCCCGAATTCATTGCCCAATCGGGCGACTTTATCATCATAATTGAGGACAAGGCCGACGCAGCCGACCAAGCCAAATATCTCAACAACGGCACACTTCTACGTTCGCTTCGTGTTCCATTCTTCGACTCGCCCAAGCGAGTAAAATCTTTTTGCACTCGCTCTTTCGAATGGTTGGCGTTGGATGGTTGAGGTGAGGATGCTGATGCCTGGGTGGGTGGCTTTGAAGTGTCCACGATACATTGTAGAATTTTTCGCCACTCTTGTGGCTATCGTGGTGTGGATGACGAATAAGATTATGGCTTTGACCAGAATCGTGATGACGAAATAGTATCAATGGGCACATTGCTCTTATTGGTTGTGCTTTTTTTTTGTAAATTTGCAATCTAAAGTGCGGGCGTTTTGGATGCCGCGGAATAACAAGGAAAGCAAACAAAAACAGAAGACAATGAACATACTTCTACTTGGTTCGGGAGGGCGCGAGCACGCTATGGCTTGCAACATAGCGAAAAGCGAAAGATGCGAGAAGCTCTACATAGCTCCTGGGAATGCAGGGACGGCTGCGGTGGGGGAGAATGTGGCGTTGGACATTATGGACTTTGAGGCGGTGGGGCGTTTCGCGATAGAGCATCGGGTGGAGATGATGGTGGTGGGACCAGAGGCACCGCTGGTGGCTGGCATAGCTGATTACTTTGCCGAGACACCCATGTTGGCCAAAATCATCGTCATTGGCCCACGCAAGCAAGGGGCGCAGCTGGAAGGTAGCAAAGATTTTGCCAAAGCTTTCATGTTGCGTCATGGTATACCGACAGCGGCCTACCGCACTTTCACTGCCGCAACAATGGCCGAGGGGGAGGCTTTCCTTGAGACGTTGAGGTCGCCCTATGTGCTAAAAGCCGACGGATTGGCGGCGGGTAAAGGGGTGCTGATAGAAGCCGACCTCGCTACGGCAAAGGCTCGTCTGCGCGAGATGCTGGATGGTAAGTTCGGCGAAGCTTCAAGTAGCGTGGTGGTGGAAGAGTATTTGGAGGGAATAGAATTGAGTGTGTTTGTGCTGACTGATGGAATGCACTACTTGATGCTACCGAGTGCAAAGGATTATAAACGCATTGGTGAGGGGGATACTGGACTCAACACGGGAGGGATGGGGTCGGTCAGCCCAGTGCCGTTTGCTGACGCGGATTTTATGCAGAAGGTGGAGTCGCGGATAGTGAAGCCGACGGTGCAGGGGTTGCACAAGGAGAAGATAGACTATAAGGGATTTATCTTTGTAGGACTGATGAATGTGGGTGGAGATCCTTACGTGATTGAGTATAATGTCCGTATGGGTGACCCCGAAACCGAGAGTGTGTTTCCACGTATCAAAAGCGACGTAGTAGAGTTGATGGAACACGTTGCTGATGGCTCTCTCAACCAGTGCGGTCTTGATGTAGATCCAAGAACGGCAGCCTGTGTGATGATGGTGGCTGGGGGATACCCCGAGAAGTATAAGAAAGGGCAGCCTATCTCGCTGGGCGAGGATATGGAAGAGGTGCAGCTTTTCCATTGTGGCACGGCGACCGATGGCGAGGGACGATTGGTTACGGCAGGGGGGCGTGTGATATGTGCTACGGCATTAGCTCGAACGTTGCCCGAGGCGTTGCACAGGAGCTATAATCGAGCCGAGCGGGTGAAATGGGAGGGTAAGTACCAGCGACCCGATATAGGGCAGGACTTATTGCGGACAATGATTGACTGATCGAGTGGGTCAGAATTGGAAGTAGATGAAAGGTTGCAGGTCGGCCGTAACAAATTGGTAGACCAAAAAGATGGCGACTACGGTGATGAGCGTCAGCATCCATAGTGGCATTTGGGCGAACCATAGGCGGTAGCGGCGTTTGAAGTGGGTGGGAAGCCAGTGGATGGCCATACCGAGGGCGAAGAGAAGGAAGGGTAGCCAATAGTGGCCGATGATGGATGGGATTTGTGCAAGATGCCAATGTGAGCCGATTTGGTCGATCATAAGTGAGGCGGTAGTCCAAGCCACCTCATTGGCTTCAGCGGGGTCAAGGTTGGAACCTGAACGGAAGAATAGTCGGGTGAAGCTGATAAAGAGGAAGGTAAGAAAGATGTTCCAAGCCGACCAGGCACGGGCGGTGGTGCGGGCGGTTTGGGGAAGGAGGTTGAGCAGGGTGAACCCCACAAAGGCTACGGCTGTGCAGAAGAAGAGGAGGTTCAATAGGGGGGACGGAAAGTGAATTTTTAGAAAGTAAAGTGTGAGGGTGGTTGTGAGGAGAATAAAAATGTGGGATATCCAGCCTCGGCGATGCCACCATTTGTGAATGAGGATGCCGAGGCCGTTGAGGCCACCCCAAGTGATAAAGTTGAAGGAGGCACCATGCCATAGTCCGCCGAGGAGCATGGTGTCCATATTATTGACGTGGGTGCCAAGGGAGCGTCTGCGGCTGGGGAAAAAGACGAGGGCAAGTAGCAAAACCAGCATAATGGCGGTGGCAATGATGGCGAATATGGTGCTATGAAGGCGGAAGGCGGCGATGGCGAGGATGAAGGCGAGGATGAAATAGGAGAGGAAGCCTGCCGAGCGGTTGCCGCCGAGGGGTATGTAGAGGTAGTCGCGCAGCCAGTGGGAGAGAGAGATGTGCCAGCGACGCCAAAAATCGGTGGGGTTTTGAGCTTTATAGGGCGAGTTGAAGTTGCGGGGAAGGTAGAATCCCATCAGCATAGCCACGCCGATAGCGATATCGGTGTAGCCCGAAAAGTCGGCGTAGACTTGCAGTGAGTAAAGCATCAGGGATGCGAAGTTCTCGAAGGGGGTGTAGAGGGAGGGGTTGTCGAAGATGCGGTCAATGAAATTGACGGCGAGGTAGTCGCTCAAGACGAGCTTTTTCACCAGGCCGTTGAGTATCCAGAAAATGGCCAGTCCGAATTGGCGTCGAGGTAGGTGGTAGGGCTTGTAGATTTGGGGTATAAACTGGTCAGCACGAAGGATGGGACCTGCTACGAGTTGGGGAAAGAAAGAGGTGTAGAATCCAAAGTCAAGGATGTTGGCGACATGGGGTATTTTGCGTTTGTAGACATCAACAATGTAGCTAATGTTTTGGAAGGTGAAGAAGGAAATGCCCACTGGGAGCAGGATAACGGAGGCATCGAAGACGGGCTGGGTGGAGGAGTGTAGTCCGCTGGCTGTGGCAAGGGCGTTGCCCCATAGGGCGAGGTGGTTGATTACTTGCAGGTGGCTGGTGGAGAAGAGGTCGGCAATGGTGGCATTGTAGATGTCGGTGAAGAAGTAGGCGTATTTGAAGTAGAAAAGAACGAGGAGGTTGAGTACCACGCCAGTGGCCATCTGCAGGCGGCGACGTGGGGCGGAGAGTGTATGATCCATACGGATGCCGAGCAGCCAACCGAGGAGGGTGGAGAAGATGAGCAGGAGGACGAAGAGTCCAGATGTTTTATAATAGAAAAGCAGACTGGCGAGGAAGAGATAGCAGTTGCGCAGGGTTTGCCGTCCGTGCTGTTGGCCACGGCGGGTGAAGCTGACGATGAGAGCGAAGCCGATGTAGATGAGGAGGAAGAATAGCCAGAAGTGGATTTGGGTGAAAAGCAGGGGGTGTGAACTATCGAAGTTCAGTAAGCTGATGAGGTATGTCGTCAATGTGTCCACGGTCGTTGTGGATTAGGGGGCTGGGGTAGGGAAGGCTGTGGTGTGGTCGGCGATAGCCTTGAGGAGAGCATCGGAGAAAAGGTTGCCGATGAACTGGTAGCCAGCGGTGGTGAAATGAATCCGGTCGGATTGAGCCAAGCCTGCTTTTCGCCAAGTGTCCATAGAGCGGAGACCTCCCATTACCTCGAATTGATCCCACACTGCTCCACCACAACTGCGGGCGATGCGATAAAAGGCTTCACGGGCGAGTAGTCCGTTGGTATTGACGCTATAGTGTCGGCGGTTGAGTTTGCGGAAGCTGTCGTTGTTGGTGATAAAGATAAAGGCGCAGTCGGGATTGACGCGTCGGATGGAATCCACAAGCATCAGGTAGTTGCGTCGGAAGGCTGCGGTGTCGAAGTTGGAGGGGACAGCATCGTTGATACCTATGCCGAAGACAACGAGGTCGGGCTGGAGCATGCGGAGGTCGGCTGTGAAGTGGTGGCAGCGTAGATAGTCGGATACCGAGGCACCATTGACGCCGATGGAGTGGTAACTTATGCCAGGGAGGCGGTTGCCGAGGTATATCCCATTGACTGTAAATTGTTCGCCACTGCGGCAGGGTAGGACGAGGGTGAAGGAATCTGTGGTGGAGGAAAGATTGAAGATGTAGCGACCAGAGAGGTTGTCAATGTAGGAGGGATAGTTCTCATGCGATCCCACGCGCAGCCGGGGGATAACGCCAGATGATGAACGACCAAGCAGGACGACATAGTGGGTAGCATAGTTGATACGAGGCTCATTGAGTTGGATGCTGATTTCAGTGTGGGTGTCGGCGGCTGTTACGGCTATGCCGCATAGCCCTAAAGGCTGAGTGTATTCTTTGTGTACATTGCGAGTAAGCTGCATCTTTTGCTGACAGCGAACTCGATAGTCAGGTGGATTGTTGCATCGTGCAGCTGCCGAGTAGGGAAATATCATGCCGCGCGAGCCTATAAGCGAAGGATAGGCTGATAGCAGATTGACGCGAATGGTGTTGGGAAGTGTCCCAGCTTGTACGTGCGAACCACCGATGTGGACGATGTTTACGTTGCCTCTGCCATGGCCTACCATGGTCTGCCATTTGGTAAAGAATCGTTGCATCGAGGGCGAGAGGGTGTCAATCTGCAGTGTGTTGGAGGCATAGCGCACGAAAGGGTATTCACCTATGGCGGCATAGCGTGGCTGGCTATGCAACATAAGGGGAGTCAGTAGTAGCAGCACAGTAAGGGTGTGCTTCATCGGTGGCCTCCTTTCTTTTTCGACTTGCGCTTGCCTGATGCCGTCTTATTTTTCTTCCCCCCATCGGCTTTTTTGCTGTTCTTCTTCAGTTGGGCAGCTTGTTTTTTTTCGGCAGCCATGCGTTTCTCCAAGCGGTAGAGTGCGTAGTTGTCAGCAAGTGCGGTGGCTAATCGCTCGCCCATGAGGTCGGCTCCTTTTTGCGAGAAGTGGATGTAGTCTTTGCCAGCCAATCCCTTTTTTACCCACATTTTCATAGAGTTGTGTCCTCCCATGGCATGGTAGATACTCCAATAGGCGGCGTTGTGGGCTGTCGTTGTGGAGATGAGGCTATCTATGAGCGAAGGCAGCATAGCGTAGGTCTGCACATCGCCTCCCGAGCGGTGGCTCATGTCCGATGGACCAATGAAAAGTATCTTTGCCTTGGGGCAGCATCGGTGGAGGTAGTCAATCTGTTTGCCGATGGTCTTGCAGTAGGTGGAGATTTGGCTTGTGGATTTTATGTATGGTACAGAGTTGCCACCGAACTGCATTATAATAAGCCCTATGTTCATTTGACTATAAGCATCGGTCAGCAGTTGCTCATCAACAAGGGTGAACTGTCCGCCCGAGCAGCCTCGCATGGGTATGTTGTCTACTGCCACACCACCGCTGTCGGCATCCACAAGCAGGGCATAGAGGTCGGCGTTACCGCTGATGCGCACTTGGAAGGATTTGGTCGAACTATCTGTTTCCCAGTCGATAGCCACCACGCCTCGCCCTCGTGCCGACTGGCTTCGCGCCTTTTTTTTGTGGGTGACGTTGGTGAATTCAGCCTTGAGGACACTCCGGTTGTTGGCTATCAGTTTCACCCTCTCAAAGTGCTTTACTGCATTGTCAATTTTGCTGCTATTTGCAGCTTTGATGCTGACGTTGATGTCGCCATCTTCCAAGCGAAAGCATTGCATCATAGGGCCATAATTGCCGCGACTTTTCACGGCGAGGCTGTCGCCAAAGGAAGCGAGGTGGACAAGCTGGCCTCGTGTGCTCTGCTTGACGGTTACAATAGGGGTTATCTGCCTGACGGGAAGCATCCCAGGTCCTCCACCTCCAAAGGTGTGCTGCATATTGGCTCTCACTTTGGAGGAGATGTGGTCCATTTCAATCTGCGAGTCGCCATAGTGCAGTATCCTCACTGTCTGCTTCTGTTCGCGTGCCGTCGAGGCTGCTGTCCAAAAGTCGTCCAAATAGTGGGGATTGGGTAGCCAAAAGCGGACATCGCTACTGTCGCGCTGCCAGCGAAGGTAACTCAATGTGTCCTGCAAAGCTTTGAGTTCGGGATGGTCTTCTCCAGCGGTGATTTCTACCTCTTCCTGCTCATCGCTTTTCATTATGGCACTCGGCGAAGGGAAGCGAAGCTGTATGCCGAAGAGCGAGATGCCCTCTTCGGGCATAAGTAGCCCTATCACTGCCAGTATGGCCACCACGATGGCAATAAAGCGGAGTGTTTTACTGCTGCTCATCGGGTCTCCAGTTTCGCCACGCGTGCTACCAGTTGCTCAATGTTTCGCAGCAGTACCTCCACCTTGCGCCGTTTGCTGGCCTCCATCGCGGGACTTCCAAAGACTGTGCTTCCCGACTTCACACTATGGGTAACACCACTCTGTGCACCAATGGTAACGTGGTCGCCTACGGTGATATGACCTACTATGCCAGCCTGCCCCGCTATGATGCATTCTTCTCCCACTTTGCAGCTGCCGGCAATGCCTACCTGCGAGGCCATCGCAGTGTTGCGACCGACTACTACGTTGTGTGCCACTTGGCACAGATTATCCACCTTTACCCCTTCGTGCAAGATGGTGGAACCCATGGTGGCACGGTCAATGCAGGTGTTGGCCCCCACTTCCACATTGTCCTCAAGCACTACATTGCCTATCTGGTCTATCTTGTTCCATGTTCCATCGCCAGCTGGTGCAAATCCGAATCCGTCGGCACCGATTACCGCCCCAGCGTGAATGATGCAGTTGCGGCCTATCTCTACGCCTTCATATATTTTCACCCCAGCATAAATGATGGTGCCATCGCCTATTTTGCAGTTATCCCCGATGCAAGCGTTGGGGTATATCTTCACGTTGTCCCCTATCGTGCAGTGGCGACCCACCACTGCGTAAGCCCCAATATAGCAGTGCTTCCCCACCTTGCTTCCCCTCCCGATGCTGCTGCGCAGTGAGCGGCCTTTGGGCGGCTTGCTACGCTCGTTGAATGCGTGTAGCAACACCGCTACTGCCACGTAGGGATTGTCCACCCTAATCAAGGTGGAACCTATGGGGTGCTCGGCCACAAAGTCTTTGCGTACAATCACCACCGAGGCTTCCTGCTCGTAGATGTAGTGTGTGTACACAGGATTGCCCAAGAAGGTAATTCCCCCTTCGCAACCCTCCTCTATCTTGCATGGTTTCCACACTTTCACCTCACCGTTCCCCTCCACTTTCCCCTTCACTATCTTTGCCAGTTCGTTTGCTGTAAACTGCATATTCGTTCAATCTTCAATTTCTATTGTGCCCCGTTGTCTTACCACGTGCATGTGCTCCATGTGCTGGTCGCTCTCGAAGCCGTCGCCTTCGGTGATGCGACTGCCATTTTTGGCCAGCACTGGGTGCTCGGAGTAGATGCGGTCTTCTGCCGAGTTCCATATCAGGTCGGCAAGGTATATCGTGTCGTTCTGCGAATAGTCTATCACCACCACATTGCCGTGGGCCTCCATAATGTTGCTCTCATCAAGTGAGAACGCACTATCGGCCTCTATCGACGACCTCACTTTCAGTTCCTCGTTGTAGAATCTAATCAGCACCCGCCGACTCTCATTGCCAAGGTAGACTGTCTTGGGACGGGGATGGTCGTATTTGCGTATGATGGGGGCATCAAGGTCAAGTTGCAACTTTCCCCGCTCGCTGCGCCACACCCATGCATCCAGCACCTCCTGCACTGCCGAATCGGTGCGGTCTTCGGGTACAACGGCATCTTTCCCACGGCAAGCGACAGCCATCATCACTATGCCTACGCTCAGTGCCACGCTTGTCTTCGCACTACCAGCCCTCAACGTCATTCCGTTCCCAGTCTTATCGCGTCCTAACTGTCGTGGACATCCCTATCCAGCCAGGCACCGTGAAGCTTTTGCCATTCTCCAATCCTGCCATGAATGCATCGGTCTTCGTGGGGAAGTGGGCAGCGTAGGCACTGATAGCTTTGTTGCATGCCTCTATGTTCTCCTCCGAGGGGTCAACCTGCTTGGCACGGGTGAGCATATCCACTGCCGCCCAGTAGACGCTCCGCCCGCTGACGTTGTCCTCCGTTGCACTCGACGCACTCGCAGCGTAGAGCGATGCTATCATGCGGTAGGGCTCTCCCTTGGTTACATCCGCCGCTGCAGCATTGTTGTAGGCCGTCCGTGCCGCACTATAGCTCTTCATGCCGTTGTAAGCATGGCCGAGGTAGAGGTAGGCGATGTATTTGTCTTTGTCGCTTACGCCTTTCACCGCATCGCTCAAGTATTTCACAGCTTCGGAGTATTGCTTTTTCGAGAGGCACATCTGTCCCATCCGCATAGCCGTTGCAGGGCTGGGCTCCAGTCGGTAGAGGTTCTCGGTGGCCGAGAAGAAGAGCGGCTGCTCGGTGCAACGCTTGCGCATCATGATGCCCGTGATCTTTTTCAGCAGTTCCACATTCTCGGGGTCTGCCTCAAACTTCTTGCCGTAGATTTCCACCAGTTGGTCGCAACTGGCATAGGGCGAGAAAGCAGCCTCTACTCCAGCAATATACCCCCTGATGGTGGCAGCTTTCGTGCTGTCCCCCGCGTTTTTCTGAAGCTCTCCTTCCAAAAGGTCGCTGGCCACATCGTAGTTGTCCACCACCAATGTCGGTTCGGCATAGCCTGCCCTGACGTAGTTGATGGTGGCCTCCATGTATTTCACCAAGTAGGCAGCTTCGAGGTCGTCCCCACCTATCTTCACCGCCTCGGCATAAAGTGCATAGTATTGTTGAAGCCCCTCTTCTTTCAGCAGCTCTTCCACTTCGTTGGCTTTCTTGGCTGTGTATTTGGCGGCCTCGCCATATTGGGCAATACGTGTGTCGTACATCGCCAAGAGCTCGGCTATCAGTGCATCGCGCTCGGCTTTGTCGGCAGCTTTGGCTATCTTCACTTTTAGGATGTTCGCCCCGTTGATGTAGAGGTTCTTGCTTTGCCGAGGGCATCCGCCAATGATGGTTTTCCACTGTGGATAGGCTTCGGTCAGGTAGCGCTCGTCTTTCGTGGCCTTGTATTGCTTCACGTTTTCTTGGTAGAGCGACACCGCCTCCATCATCGTCTGCTGGTCGTTCAATGCTGCCTCGCTGCATCCCCATTTTTCCATCTGTGCACTGGCTGGCATCGCGGCTGCTGCCAAGAGCAGGCCAGCGACCATTGTTCTGATTGCTTTCATCGTTATTGGTCTTTTGTTCTTTTTAGTGTTAGTACCCTTTGCGTGGGTTTTATTGTCGCTTTAATTGTATTTTCGCTTCATAAACCACCGCTCACAGCTGCTCACCGCCAAGCCGAAGGTCAGTGTGTTGCATTGCAGCAACTCCTCTTTGCCGAGGCTGTTGTATCCCATGCTGATGGTCAGCAGCGATTTGCCTTTGCGCATGGGGAAACTGGCTCCTATCCCCATCCCCCATTCATCCACGCGATGGCTCTGTCCGTCTATCTGAAGGTGCATCACGCCGCGGTCGCTATATGCACCCACGCTCCAGCCAATCCTGCCCCAGTAGCTCGCTGCGTCCATCCGCACTTTCTTCTCAAATCCAATTGCGCATCGACTGTAGCTCCCCTCTTCGACTGCACTATTGCCAAACACCCGCTGCGTGCCACCCTCTTCGTAGCTCAATCCCTGGCTGCCCGCAAAGGTGGCATCCACCATCGCCTCCCAGTAGCCGTTTCGTTCGATGCTCACCCCTATTCCAAGGCTATGTGGCTGCTCCAGCTGGCTCTCTATGTCGGTCGTGGCTCCCTGTGCGGGAAATATGGTGTCGAGCAGCACCTCCTGCCCCCCCACTGTGGTGAAGGTGTAGACCATCGCCTGCTCGTCTATGTGGAGGCTCATCTTGGGCTTGTAGGTCAGCCCCACCCCGAGGGTGTACTGCTCGTTGAGGGCATACCGATATTGCACCCCAAAGTCAAGCACCGCGTTGCCCACCTCAGTGTCCTTTTGCTTGCGCGAGGCACGACTCAAGGTGTCGGTGAAGGTGTAGGTGATGGCCCGCTGAATGGTTCCAGCCAAGTAGCCTATGTTGAACCCTACCTGCAACTGCTGTTTTTGACTCGAAACCACGTTGAATGCCGACCCGATGAAGAACTCATTGACTCCCCCCGTGCCATCGTAGGTAGTCGTCGCACCTCCGTTTCTTACCACTGTCTTGTAGTCTACCGAGCTGTAGGGCATCACCCCCGCAGCCATCTTCCACCACTTCGTTAGGGGGAAGCCGAGCAGCAAGTGCCCAAGGTTGCCATCGGTGTTGCGCGCACTATTGGTGGCATCTTTCAAGTTGGCAATCTGAAGGGTTAGCCCCATGTCGAACACGAAACTCTCCCGCTCTATGCTGCCATACGAGGCAGGATTGAACGGGTTGATGAAGTTGTACCCCCCCAAGGTGTGGATCGCTCCTCCTCGGCGTATGGCCATAGGCATATTGAACAGACTCTCGCTCGTCCCCACGCCATATTGCGAGTAGGGTTGGTTGAGGTTGTTTTGTGCCTTGACCTGCATCGCACTCACCCACAGCACCAGCACCCACATCAACCCTATGCCTCCCCATCGCACACGCCTGTATCCCCACTTCCTATTTGTCGCCATATCTCTGGTTTCTCGTTAATATCCCGTTCATTCCTATATGCGTCAGCTGTGGGCAGTGCTCCCAGCCTGTAGCTCCTGCTGCGACGAGGCGCTCTGCATCCCCACCCGTCAGCAGCACCCGCAGCCGCCCGCACTTTTCGCGATACACCGCCACGTAGCCCGCCAACGCCATCATTGTGGCTCCCAATGTGCCAGCCACGATGCTCTCCTCGGTGGTCGTCCCAAACACGGGTGCACGCCTACCCTCGGCTATCTCTACTAACGGCAACTTCTCCGTAAAAGTATGCAAAGCTCGCAATTTCATCTCCAGCCCTGGCATGATGGCACCTCCATGATACACTCCATCGCTGTCCAAAAAGTCCACCGTGATGCAGGTCCCAGCATCAATGATTAGGCTCGCCTCCTGCGGGTGTATCTTCCACGCTCCACAAGCCGCCGCTATGCGGTCAGGCCCCAATGTGTCTGGACTTCGGTAGCCTATCTTTATCGGCAGCGGCATATCGGCTCTCAGCTGCGGCACAGCCTCCAGCTCCACTGGCACACGACCGCTGACGCAGGCCAGCATGGCATCCGCTTGTGGCAGCTTGCCCTCTGCACTCCACACTCCGCACTCCACCATCTCCCCCCCCTCGAAGGCAGCCCACTTCACCGCGCTGTTCCCTATGTCAAACGTTAGGTTCATTCCCCATCCCCCTTTTTGTCGCCACCACTGTTGCCTTTGTGGTTGTAGAGGTTCATCGTGCGGTCAATTCCCTGCTTGGCAAAGCACTTCACCGCCTCGCACGCCTCTGCCACTGCACTCTCCACTTTCGCCAGTTCCTCGCCCTCGATGCGGCCAAGCACGTAGTCTATCTGCCGCCCACGGCTGAAGTGGCTTCCCACTCCCATGCGAAGTCGTGCGTAGGATTGCGTCCCGAGGGCGGACTCTATGTCGGCCAATCCGTTGTGGCCACCGCCTCCACCCTGTTTCCGCAGGCGTATCACCCCAGGCTCCAGCGCAATGTCGTCCACCACCACCAGCAGCTGCTCCACACCTACCCGCTCGGCCTGCAACCAGTATTTCACCGCCTTGCCGCTGAGGTTCATATAGGTGGTTGGCTTGATGAGTACCAGCACCTCGCCTTTGTGGCGCACTTCAGCCCGATAGGCGTGCCGCTCCAAGCTCCACTTGGCTCCTGCCTCGCGTGCCATCGCCTCCACCACCATGAAGCCTGCATTGTGGCGCGTCCCTTCGTATTCTGTGCCCACATTGCCCAATCCCACTATCAGATATTTGCCCATCGTCTCTTCTTCGGATATGCTGCAATCTTTTCGTTTCCAAATCGATGCTATTCGCTCAAGCAACCCCATATCCAGTCTGTTTTGTCTGCAAATTTACACTTTTTCCTTCAATCGGCCAACAGCTTTTTTCCCCAGCCCCAGCCCCGCATTCTCCCTCCAAATGACAAGACCCCGCCTTTCTGTCGGCAGGGCCTTGCTCTGTTCAAGATGAAAACTATTCTATCCAGCCGACTATGTCGCCCTTGCTGACCATCTTGCCCTGCGGCAGGCAGGTGTCCACCACCTTGCCTCCCTTGAGTGCCACTATGGGCACGATGGCATACGAGGCCTCAATGTTGGCCACCACGCTGCCCTCTTTCATCTCGGTGCCAGGGGCAGGAGGCGTGGAGCGGTCGTCGAACCGCACCTCCCACAGCAGCCGCCCTGTGGCGGTGGCCACTATCGGCGTGGCTCCGGGGTGCTTGGGCGTGATGTAGTTGAGGGCAATGCTCTCGGCAGTGGCCGGTGCCTTGGGGGCTTCGCGCTCGGCACGCAGCTGTGCCACCTCTTTGTTGAAGCGCTCCTTGGCTATGCCAGCCTTGTAGTCGCGATACTGGCGGTCGTGCATCGCCAACTCGAAGAGCTCCTCGTCGTCCTCGCCACGCTCCCAGCCGTTTTGCTCCATCTCTTTGATGTATTCGGGCAGGGCATCAGGATAGGCATCCTGCGGCACCCCAGTGTAGAACTCCATGCCATTCTGCTTGGCCAACTCCACTATCTCAGGAGCCAACTGGCCAGGCAACTGCCCCGCACGTCCCAGTATCATGCTCCAGCTGTCTTTGTCTATTTGGCTGAAGCGGGGCTTGCCCTGCGCCATAGCGAGGAGGTTCATCACGGCGATGTTCTTGGTGTATTGGCTGAACGGCGTAACCAGTGGAGGATAGCCCAGCATCGGCCAGATGTGCTCCACCTCTTGGAAGAGCTGTACGGTCAGCTCCTCGAAGCTTACTTCGGGCTTACCGCTCTTCTTCAAGGCCATGTTGATGGCTCCATGCACCCCCTTGAGGTCGGTCATCATGCTGCCCATCATGCCGCCCGGTAGGCCGCAGCCCACCAACAGCGAACTGCTGATGCGATTGGCGGGGTTGATGTAGAGGCCGAGGAAGTCGTCGATAAACTCCTGCGTCAGCTTGCGTGCCTCCATGTAGGCATCCATGTTGATGTCCTTCACCAGGAAGCCAGCATCCTTGAGCATGGCCTGCACCGAGATGACGTCGGGGTGTACCATTCCCCACGAGAGGGGCTCCATAGCGCAGTCGATCACGTCGGCTCCCGCTTGCGCCACCATCAGTGTGCTGGCCATCGAGAGGCCAGGCCCCGTGTGCCCGTGGTACTGCACTACGATGTGCGGATATTTGGTCTTGATTTCATGCACCAAGCGACCCAGTGTGGCCGGACGACCCACGCCAGCCATATCCTTCAGCGCTATCTCATCGGCTCCAAACTCCACCAGCTTGTCTACGATGCCCATGTAGTATTCCACCGTGTGCACTGGCGACGAGGTGATGGACAATGCCGCTTGACTAATCATCCCAGCCTCTTTGGCATACTTGACGCTCAGCTCAAGGTTGCGCGGGTCGTTCAGCCCGCAGAACGAGCGCATAATGTCCACCCCCTGCGCCTTCTTCACCTTGGCCATCAGCCGCCGCACATCTTTCGGCACACCATACATCCGCAACCCGTTGAGGGCGCGCTCCAGCATGTGGGTCTGGATGCCAGCCTCGTTGAACGGCTTGGTCCAAGCACGCACCGCTTTGTTGGGATTCTCGCCATACATGAGGTTCACCTGCTCGAATGCACCGCCGTTGGTCTCAATTCGGTCGAAGCATCCCATTTCCACTATCACCGGTGCAATACGCACCAACTGGTCCACGCGCGGCTGATATTTGCCGCTCGACTGCCACATGTCGCGATAGACAAGGCTAAATTTTATCTCTTTGCTCATATTGCAATTAGTTGATTAAAAAAACATTACCCCAATTTATAACAAAATTGGAGCACTGCAAATATACCTTTTTTTCTTCTTCCCACCAAAAAACTTTTCTCCACAAAGCCCTTTTCCCTCTACCTCGCACAATCATAGGATGTTCCATCAGTGCCTTTCGCACCTCCTTTGCTCGCAGAGCGGCCAACGGGCGTTTCATAGGCGAAAAGCAGGTATCCAACAGACATTTTACAACCGCTTCAACTGCCTCTTTTCGCCTATCGATCACCAATCGTTCTTCAATCGTTCTTCAATCGTTCTTCAATAAACTATTGAACATCTATTGAAGAACTATTGAAGAACGATTGAACAAAGTACTGATTTCCAGAGATGTAAAAATGAGCAAATGGTGTGTAATTTTTACACAAGGCAAGTGCCGTATATAGGCAGGCTGTCTGGGGGTTCTGTGGAAATCACCATTTATGGTGATTGCAAATGTGCTTTATTTTGCCGACATTTGCAGCAGGATTTATAAGTGGATATATAATGCTTCTCTCTGAATTACAGACGGGTGAACGCGGCGTAGTGGTGCGCGTTGCGGGTCATGGTGCCTTTCGCAAGCGCATTATCGAGATGGGTTTTATCAAGGGCACTACGGTGGAGGCTACCCTCAACGCACCGCTCAACGACCCAGTGAAGTACCGCATCATGAATTTCGAGGTCTCGCTCCGTCGCAGCGATGCCGCCAAGGTGGAGATCGTTACCGAGGCGGAGGCCGAGCGCGAGATTGCCAACCATGCCGACTACCGTGGCCTCGAGGCGGGCGAGACAAAGCTGCACCACATCGTGGAAGACCATTCGCACACCATCCGTGTGGCACTGGTGGGCAACCCCAACTGCGGCAAGACCTCCATCTTCAACATCGCGGCTCACGCCCACGAGCGGGTGGGCAACTACAGCGGCGTGACGGTAGACGAGAAGGTGGGCACCTTTGAGCATGGCGGCCACACGTTCCACTTGGTCGATCTGCCAGGCACCTACTCGCTCAGTGCCTACTCACCCGAGGAACTCTACGTGCGCAAGCACATCCTCGAAAAGGATCCCGATATCATCCTCAATGTGGTGGACGGCACCAACCTCGAGCGCAACCTCTACCTCACCACGCAGCTCATAGACATGGACATCACGATGGTGATGGCCCTCAACATGTATGATGAGTTGAAGCGTAGCGGCGACCAGCTCGACATCGACCAGCTCGCCACCCTGCTGGGTATGCCCATTGTGCCCACCACTGGGCGCTCGGGCGAGGGCATTGGCAAGCTGTTTGATACTATTATTGAGGTATTTCAGAATAGTCAGAGTAATCAGAATAGTCAGAGTAATCAGAGTAATCAGAGTACTCAGAATAATCAGAGCAATCCGAAGCCGCTCTACCGCCACATCCACGTCAACCACGGTCCCGAGCTGGAGCAGCACATTCAGCGGCTACGCACCGAACTCTACGAGCACGGGTTCAGCGACGAGTTGAGTACCCGCTTCCTGAGCATCAAGCTGCTGGAGAATGATGGCCAGCTGGAGCAGTATGTCGCCGACCGCGACCCCGACGGCAGTGTGATGCGGATGCGCAACCAGATTGCCGAAATCTACAAGAGCCGCAGCCGCCACACGGTGGACGATGCCGACCACGTCAGGCAAGTCCACGCCGGCGAGGCTCACCCGCATCAGGATATCGAGAGTGCCATCACCGATGCCAAGTACGCTTTCGTGCGTGGAGCCTTGGCCGAGTGCTATCAGCGCAACGAGGCCAGTACGCTGCATCGAGCCACCGACCGCATCGACGCAGTGGTTACCCACCGCTGGTGGGGCTACCCAATATTCCTCGTGGTGATGTTCATCACCTTCTTCTGCACCTTCGCCGTGGGGCAGTACCCGATGGATTGGCTCGAAGCACTGTTCGGCTGGTTGGGCGATGTGGTGGGCGGATGGATGGGCGAGGGGGCTCTCAAGAGCCTTGTGTGCGACGGCATCATCGCTGGCGTGGGGTCGGTGCTGGTCTTTTTGCCCAACATCCTTATTCTCTACCTCTTCATTTCCTTTATGGAAGATAGCGGCTACATGGCTCGGGCGGCCTTCATCATGGACAAGCTGATGCACCGCATGGGGCTGCATGGCAAGAGTTTTATCCCCATGATTATGGGCTTTGGATGCAACGTGCCAGCCATCATGGCCACACGCACCATCGAGGATCGTCGCAGTCGCCTGCTCACCATGCTGGTTATCCCGATGATGAGCTGC
Source organism: Bacteroidales bacterium (assembly GCA_017455205.1). Classification (GTDB taxonomy): domain Bacteria; phylum Bacteroidota; class Bacteroidia; order Bacteroidales; family P3; genus Colimorpha. The sequence continues at coordinate 3,248 of JAFTBM010000022.1, read as the reverse complement.
TCGGCCCGCATCCCAGTCTATGTCATCCTCGTGTCGGCCTTTTTCAGCCAGTGGGCTGCTTTTGTGTTGATGGGGCTCTACTTGCTGGGCATGATTATGGCGGTGCTGATGGCTAAGCTGTTCAGTCGATTCTTCGTCAAGGGGGAAAGTCTGCCCTTCGTCATGGAGCTTCCACCCTACCGGGTGCCGACAGCCAAGGCAGTGCTTCGCCACACCTGGGAGAAGGGCAAGGAGTACCTCAAGAAGATGGGAACCATCATTCTCGGTGCCAGCATCATCGTCTGGGCATTGAGCTACTACCCCACCCACGAAGACCGACGGGTGCAGGCCGAAAACTCGTATATGGCCAAGATTGGCAAGGCTATCGAGCCTGCTATGCACCCCTGCGGATTCGATTGGCGACAGAGCGTCTCGCTGCTGGCAGGCGTGGGTGCTAAAGAGGTGGTGGCCTCGACGATGGCTGTGGTCTATGCCACGTCGGATACCGAGGCCGAGGCGCTTGAGGCCGACTTCGATAGCGAGGAGGGTGAGAGCCGAATCAGCGAGCTGGTGCGCCACAATATGACTCCCCTCTCGGCGGCCTCGATGCTGCTCTTCATTCTGCTCTACATGCCCTGCTTGAGCACCGTGGTGGCCATCAAGAACGAAAGCGGACGCTGGCGGTGGGCACTCTTCACGGTGGCCTACACCATAGGGTTGGCTTGGGTGGTGAGTACCCTGTTTTTCCAGATTGGCAGTTGGTTGATATAGAGGTTATGGATGCACAGACTTGGATAGTGGCGGCGGTGGTGACGGCGACGGTGGTGCTGGCCGCAAGGTGGGTGGTGCGGACGGCTCGTGGACGTGGCGGCTGCGGTTGTGGCTGCAAGGATTGTCCCCACGCGGGCGGAAAGCATCGCTGCACGAGGGGCGACCGCAAGCCGAGGGAGTAGGCATCTGATGCGGCTGTGGTGGTCGGCTACTGCCCGCTGATTTCCACTTCGTCTATCATCAGGCGGCTTGCGGATAGGGGGGCGGCTGCGGAATGCGAGGGGGAATGCAGGATGCGCAGGGCGACAAAGCGTGGTCGGCGAACCGACTGCGGCTTGTAGGTGTAGAGCACGCTTGCTCTTTCGTTGTTTGCCGAATGAGACAGCTGCGGGGGATGCATGGTGTGCCATCGGCTCCAGGTGTGCCCGTTGGTGCTCCAGCGCGTTTGCACGGCGGCGGGGGGCGGCAGGCTGTCGGACAGGCTTTGCAGCAGGCTGACGGCTACCTCGTGCAGTTTCGTGTGCTGGCGGAGCATGAGGACTATCTCAATGGTGTCGGCGTTGTGCCATACGGTCCAGCCGTCGGCGGTGGGATTGGGGTCGGCGTAGCGGCTGTCGGTAAGCAGGTAGGGGAAGAGGTGCGGGACGGAGGGTGCGGGTCGGCAGACGGCGGTGGCTATAAGGTTGAGGGCGGCGGTTGTGGCAGGTTCCTCTTGGGGTTCGGTGAGGGGACTTGGACTCTGTGGAGTCATGGTGGGTGCGGAGGCAGCAAGCGGGGATTGAGAGGGAAGGCAATCGGCAAGGAAGAAGCTTTGCGAGGTGAGGGATTGCTGGATATCGCCCAGCAGTGCGGTGAGGGTTTCGCAGTCGAGGTAGGGGAGGTAGGGGCGGCGGAATTGGTGGGTGTAGAGGGTGGAGAGGTGGGACTCGGCCAACGGAGGCAGTGTCAGGTCGCTGTGGGCGGTAAGTGAGGCTCCAGTGTAGACCACCAGCCTCGAATTGTCCTTGCCTTTGAGGAAGCGGTAGGCTTCTTCCAAGCATTTTCCACTGGCTTGGCCTGCCGCAAGACTCCACGCGATGATGCAGGGATGGTTGCGGTCGCGCTTGTAGAGGTTGAAGAGGCGGTCGAGGATGGGGTTGAGCCAAGTGGTCTCGCGTGCGATAGAGGGGAAGCTGTCGGTCTGCACGTTGGCTTGGTCGAAGAGCATAAGACCCAGCGAGTCGCAGAGGTCGTACCACCGCTCGGAGGCAGGATAGGGCAGGTGCAGGACGTTGATGCCTGCGGCGAGGTAGGATTTGATAGCCGCTGCCATGACCCAGTCGGTGCCACGCAGTAGGGTGTCGAATGCCTCTGCACTCGGGCGGAGACCCACCAAGCGTAGCGGTTGGCCGTTGAGGTGCAGGCTGCCATTGCTTGTGCCAATGCGGCGGAAGCCTACCTGCTTGACGAGGCACTCGGTTTCGCGCCCCGAGGCATCCAGCAGGCGGATGGTCAGTGGATAGAGCGCGGGGGTAACATTGCTCCACGGCGTGATGCCCTCCACTTCGACCTGCAGACTGGTAAACCAGTCGCGGGGTTCGAGGCGTTTGCTCTGTTTTTGGCCACCGATTTCCACCACGATGATGCCGCCCGGCACCTCGCGGTTGAAGTCGAGCATTAGGTCGAGGTGGCCTATGGTGGGGTCGGCGGTGTCGGGGGCGGATAGGATTTTCAGGTCGGAGATGTAGGTGGAGGGTAGGGAGAGAAGCTCGGGAGCGAGGGGGGCGGGTGGGAGGGAAAGGGGGTATTCGAGGCTGTCGGCATCGGTGTGGGGCAGCAGATGGTAGGCTATGCGGTTGGAGCCTGACTGCAGGTAGCGCGTGATGTCCCATTCGGCGGGGGTGCGCGAGTCCTGCGAGTAGCCCACTTGGCGGTCGTTGATGTAGAGGTAGATGCCCGCTGCGGTGTAGGGGAATTTAACTATGGTGCGGCGTCCGTTCCAAGCGGTGGGCAGTTGGAATGTGCGCTGGTAGTGCAACTCATTTTTCCCACGGTGGCTGGTGGCAGGCATCTTTTGCCAGCCGCCTTGGAGGCTTTTTTGCCATGGGCCTATGGGAAGGATGCGGTCGTGGGGTTGCACCTTGTTGAGGCGGTACATCGCGGGATTATTCCAGTGGGGGCGTTGTGCCAATCCATAGCAGGGGGCGAGGACTATGGCTGCGATTAGGCATAGCCATCGGTTGGCAGTCTGTGTAGTGCCTTTGTGTGTTTTCATAACAGACTGCAAAGTTACGAAAAAAAAATAGAGAACGGTGGGAGGTGGGTGGAGAAGGATGCGTAAGCGGCAGGGGCCAGAGCGGACGCTCTGGCCCCTGCCGCTTGCTGATAATAGTTGGGGGGTTAGCGTTTGATTAGCTTTTGGATGGCTATGCCTTGCGGGGTGTGGGCGCGGAGGTAGTAGGTGCCGGCGGGGAGGGTGCGGAGGTCGAGGGTGAGGGTGTCGGGGGTGAGGTGTATTG
>JAFTBM010000021.1 GCA_017455205.1 Bacteroidales bacterium | reverse complement strand
TTATCTTGAAAGGCTATGCCGGCACAGGAAAGACAACGTTGATGCACTTCCTGGTGAAGCACCTGGTGGAGCAGAAACGAGAGTACAAATTGCTGGCTCCGACTGGACGTGCAGCCAAGGTGTTGAGCGACATGGCGGCGGAGAACCGCTTTGAAGGCGAAGGCGGACGCACGATTCACAGCCTAATATACAGGTACGCCGGTTTCAACCGCGAACTGAAGAAAGAAGAACTGGAGAGCGCCCACGCCTCGGGGCAACTATGCCTAAATTTCTCATTCGACCCCTTGGATCTCACCAGAGGAGCCATCCCCACAGTGTATATCGTGGACGAGTCCTCGATGATAGGCAACACGCAAGGGCAGCCGAGCAACCAGGCCTACTTCGGGTCGGGGAAACTGCTCGACGAGCTGATGCAATACGACCAGCTGCCAGGCAGCAAATTCATCTTCGTGGGCGACCCATGCCAGCTGCCACCAGTGGGCGATATCGTATCGCCAGCCATGGAGGAGATGTCCTTCAAACCCGCAGCACACTCGGAGCAGCTAACCGAGATTGTGCGGCAGCGAGGTAGCAATGACATCATACGACTGTCGAAAGAGATCCGTAAGAAGATAGCCAACGCACCCGACGCAGAGACTGCCTACGGCGGGATGCGATGCTGGACGAAGCTGCCGTTCCGTCGGTCGCCCAACGTCGCCCTGCACAGCAATTTGGAAGATATGGTAGGCTGCTACGTGCGGCAGATTAAAGCCAACGGCTACAACAAAAGCACTTTCGTGTGCCAGACAAATAAGCAAGCTACAGAGCTTTCGGCCAAAGTGAGACGAATGCTGGGGCTCGGAGGCAATTTGCCGATGAAGGGCGACCTGATGATGGTCATCCAAAATAATGGCCCCTCGGGATTGGTGAACGGCGACTTGGTGGAAGTGATGGAAGTGTCGCCATTGGTGAAGCAGCGAGCTATGCTCTCGTTTGTAAAGGTCAAGGTAAAAGAATGTGTGAGCGACAGGGAGTTCTCGTCGCTGCTATTGTTGGATACTCTGAATGCCAACGTGCTCAACCTTACAATGAACCAGCAGTCGGAGCTGTTCATAGAGTTCTGCTGTCGGATGAACAAGCAAGGTATCAAGCCCAAGCCCGGCAACCCGCAGTTCGACGAGGCACTGCAGAAGGATCCCTACCTCAATGCGCTGCGCTGCATGTACGGCTATGCCATCACCTGCCACAAGGCACAGGGAGGCGAGTGGGACGAGGTCTACCTGCACGTGATGCGCAACATAGGACTCAACCCCACCAAGCAGGTCTACCGGTGGCTCTACACCGCCATCACCCGGGCTAAACAGACGCTGCACATGGTCGACGACCGATTGTATCTGGAATAAACAAAAGAGGAACGATGGAACTGGTGCTCAATTCCTACGGCGTATCACTTCACCGCGACCAAGAAAGCTTCGTGGTCAGCAACAGCGAGGGACGGCAAAAAATCCCAGCCGAAGGCATCATAAGCATCCAAGTGAGCCGCGGGGCACAAATCACCAGCGATGCTGTGATGCTCGCCATCGAACGAGAGATAGAAATCCTATTCGTCGGCAAGGACGGCACAGTCTTCGGGCGTGTATGGAGCCCCAAGTATGGATCCATCTCCACCATCCGCAAGGGACAACTCAACTTCGCTATGGGACACCGAGCGGTAGAATGGATAAAGGACATCTTAGTCCGCAAAATAGATAACCAACAAGCCCTCCTCCTCGCCACCGCTGCCGACGACACCTTCACCCAAAACCGCCTCCAAACCGCGCTCCGCCGCCTTGAAGACTACCGACACAAAATCACCCTCGCCACCGGCGAAGTCATCTCCGATGTCACCACCACCTTGCGCGGTTGGGAGGGTGTGGCTTCCAAAATCTATTTCGAGCAAATCAACCTCTCCCTCCCAGAAAAATACCGTTTTACTACCCGCAGCCAGCACCCTGCCACCGATGTGGCCAACGCCATGCTCAACTATGGCTACGGCATCCTCTACGGCAAAATCGAAGGCTCGCTAATCAAAGCTGGCATTGACCCCTACATCGGCGTTATGCACCGCGATGACTACAATCGCCCAGTCCTTGTCTTCGACGTCATTGAGCAATATCGCATCTGGGTAGACTTCGTAGTCTTCAATCTCCTCCAGCAGAACGCCGTCAGCGAAGAATACTACTCCCTGCGCAGCGATGGTTCCTGCTGGCTCGAACCCCTCGGGCGGCGTGTGGTCATCCAATCCCTCAACGACTATATGGAAGAAATCGTTGACCAGCACGGCGTCAGCCGCTCCCGCACCACCCAACTCACCCTCTACGCACAAAAACTGGCATCCCTCTTCAAAACCCTCTGAACAGCCATGCTATCCTACGGACAAAACATCACCTCCGCAGAAGAAAGACTGCAAAAAATACCCGTTGCAGACTTCCACCGCATCCTCCTCTCACCCCGTCCCGAAGTCGACGCCCTCATCCGTCAGCTGCGCATCGTGCGCCAAATCTCGCCTCAGCAATACACCCAGCTGAAACGCCGACTTCCCTTCATCGTCTGTGCTCACTTCAACCCACCTTTCCGCCGCAGCGAAAACTTCGCATCCACCACTCGCTTCATTCTCGACCTCGACCACCTATCCGATAAAAACATCCCCCTCGACGACCTTCGCACACGCCTCGCCGCTGACCCCCGCGTCGAACTTCTCTTCCTCTCCCCAAGCGGCGACGGCCTCAAAATCCTCATGCGCCTCGCCTCGCCCTGCTCCGATAAAGGCCTCTTCAGCCTCTTCTACAAAGCCTTTCTCACCCAATTCGCTGCTACCTATCAACTTGAGCAAGTGGCCGACACTCACACCAGCGACGTCGCCCGCGCATGCTTCCTCAGCAGCGACCCACAAGCGCACTACAACCCACGCCCCATCCCCATCGACATATCCGCCTTCATAGACACCGAAAACACCCTCTCCATCTTCTCACAACCTACCCAACCTACCCCATCCATACCACCGCCACCAACCTCACCCGTCTCCGACGACAGCCTTTCCCGTATCAAACAAATCCTCGCTCTCAACACCCAAGCCGCACAGCGTGCAAAAAAAGAAGCCTACGTCCCCGAACAACTCAACGACATCATCGGTCAACTCAAACCCTACATCGAAGCCACAGGCACCCTCGTCCAAGAAATCTCAAACATACAATACGGCAAAAAGATCAAAACCATCCTCGCCGGCAAGCACGCCGAAACCAACCTCTTCTACGGCAAACGCGGCTTCTCCGTAGTCATCTCCCCCAAAGCAGGCACCGACCCCGAAGCTAACCAACTCATGGCCGACCTCATCCAATCTTTCATTGCCACCCACACCTAACCCCCATTTCCCCCGCCATGCCCCGCAAAAAGAAAACCTTCAACCTTGCCCAATCCCTCCAACGCCTGCGCGAAACCACCATCCTTATCGACCGCCGTTCTACGCAAGCTAACCTTGACTCCATTCCCTCACTCAACGAAAGAATAGCCCAAATACTCAACCTCACCACCCAACGCAGCCGAAAAACCACAGATATGATATTCTTCGTCATGTACGACATCGAAGACAACCGCGTCCGACGCCTCATCGTCAAATACCTCGAAAAAAAAGGCTGCCATCGGGTGCAAAAATCCATCTTTTTAGCCGACCTCCCACCAGCCGTCTACAACCAGATGCGTACCGACCTCGCCGAAGTCCAGGCTGCCTACGACAACCAGGACAGCATACTCATCGTCCCCATATCCACCGACTACCTCAACAGCATGAAAATAATAGGCAAAAACATCAACCTCGACCTCATCCTCAAAACCCACAACACCCTCTTCTTCTGACCCCGCACCACTCGTTCTTTGACATATTGAGATCCCCCTTTAGGTACATTTTTTTTACAAAAAATGCTCCAAAATACAATAAATCCACCTCAAAGAGGTTAAATAAGTGGGAAATGCGAAAATTGCCCTGGCCAGCCATCATCCATCAAAACAAGGATAAAGACGCATACAAGCCCCGCTTCAGAAACCGCCTTGAAGGCCTGGCCAGCCATCATCCATCAAAACAAGGATAAAGACCCATATCGCACTTCTTCAGTGCGATAATTTTACTGGCCAGCCATCATCCATCAAAACAAGGATAAAGACAGCAGCATCGGATCTCCATCCTCTACATAACTGGACTGGCCAGCCATCATCCATCAAAACAAGGATAAAGACTAGAGGTCCCGTTGTTTTTGTTGCCAGGCACAACGCTGGCCAGCCATCATCCATCAAAACAAGGATAAAGACTCTTTTCGGACAGGAACTGGCCGAGGTTCATAATACTGGCCAGCCATCATCCATCAAAACAAGGATAAAGACCCCCTGTCGGGGTGAGATTCTTCTCGGCCAAGAACTGGCTGGCCAGCCATCATCCATCAAAACAAGGATAAAGACCCCATCGTTCTGCTTATACCACTGCGAGCGATTCTGGCCAGCCATCATCCATCAAAACAAGGATAAAGACACCTCTTCGATGTCCCCCGTGGAGAGCCCGAACTCTCTGGCCAGCCATCATCCATCAAAACAAGGATAAAGACTTACCCAATTCGGGCTTAGCCTTTAGGATAAGGGACTGGCCAGCCATCATCCATCAAAACAAGGATAAAGACCCATGGTGAAATAAAATTAAAGTTAAAAAAAACTGGCCAGCCATCATCCATCAAAACAAGGATAAAGACATCTCTGCGGTCAGGCTATATTCGCCCTCAAGGGGCTGGCCAGCCATCATCCATCAAAACAAGGATAAAGACTTCTTCAGTGCGATTATTTGATAGTGCCCCAGGCGAGCTGGCCAGCCATCATCCATCAAAACAAGGATAAAGACCCGCAACCAGCGAGGAGAATGACTACGATTATAAACTGGCCAGCCATCATCCATCAAAACAAGGATAAAGACCCGCAACCAGCGAGGAGAATGACTACGATTATAAACTGGCCAGCCATCATCCATCAAAACAAGAATAAAGACATTATGGCGAAGTTAAAAACTTCGCCTCCCAGTGGCTGGCCAGCCATCATCCATCAAAATAAGGTTATAGGCAAGGAGGCGAAGATTATATCTTCGCCACTTTGTTAGTATTCATCAGATTATGGAATACGAAAATTAAGTCTTCTCATCCTTGCCGTTATGCTACGCATTCCCACGCAATACACATGAGTATGGGCGTGGGTATTCCAATTGGCAAGACGTGGTTAAGGGCATAGGATTACCCTTCCTGAAGCAGTATGATTGGTGCAGACGGGAGAGTTGGGACTTGGCACGTGTTTGAGCCGTGCATGGTCCGTGCATGGTTCGTGTTAAGTCCGACTCCACTCGGAGGTGACACGGACCTGACACGGAGTTGACACGGAGATGACACGGACCAAGTGGCAATGGAAAATTGAGAATTGAGAATTGGGAATTGGGTCTCCGACACCTCTCTTATCACAATTCACCATTCACATTTCGCTTAATCGAGGGTTGTGAAATGATGTGACTTGCTGATTTTGGTTGTTGCTTTTGCGTCCTGCGACAGGTTGCAGTTGACGGGTTCATGTTTATCGACTATTGTCTGTTGTCAGCCGTCTGCGGGCGGTGGGAAATGTTTTTTTTTGAATTGTTGGAATGTGGTTTGGAAAATAATGTGTATATTTGCAGTGTGACATATAATCTGCGTTATGAGGCAACTTATTGAATGTGTACCAAATATAAGCGAAGGCTGCAATCGGGAGGTGATAGACCAAGTGGTGGCCGAGGTGGAGAAGGTGGAGGGTGTTCGGCTGCTGGATGTGGATCCGGGGCGCACTACCAATCGGACGGTGATTACCTTTGTGGGCGAGCCAGATGCGGTGGTGGAGGCGGCTTTTAGAGTAGTAGCACGTGCAGCGGAGCTGATTGATATGAGCCAACATCACGGGGCGCATCCTCGTCAAGGAGCGACGGATGTCTGTCCGCTGGTGCCTGTCTCGGGCATCACGATGGAGGAGGTAGTGGAGTATGCCCGAAGGCTGGGCCAGCGCATCGGCGAGGAGCTCCAAATCCCAGTCTATTGCTACGAGGAGGCTGCTTACCGCGAGGAGCGTCGCAACTTGGCCTATTGCCGCACGGGTGAGTATGAGAGCCTTGCCAACCGGCTGGGGAGCGAAGAGTGGCGACCAGACTATGGCCCCAACGAGTGGAATGAGCGTGTGGCACGCACTGGGGCCACACAGGTGGGTGCGCGCGATTTCTTGGTGGCTATCAATTATAACCTCAACACCACCTCGACGCGGCGTGCCAATGCGGTGGCGTTTGATGTGCGAGAGAAGGGGCGTCCGCTGCGCGAGGGGGGCAAACTGACAGGCAAGCCGCTCAAGGATGCCGATGGCAATGTGCTGATGCAGCCCGGGACGCTGAAGGGAACGAAGGCTATCGGCTGGTATATCGAGGATTATGGCATTGCACAGGTGAGCATGAACATCACGAGCATCAAGACCGCGCCAGTGCACCTCTGCTTCGAGGAGGTGTGTCGCTGTGCGGGTGAGCGTGGGCTGCGGGTGACGGGGTGCGAGATAGTGGGGTTGATACCCAAGAGCGTGCTGATTGATGCGGGTGAGTATTTTCTGCGTAAGCAGCGGAGGTCGCTCGGGGTGAGCGAGGCAGAGGTGGTGAAGGTGGCGGTGAAGAGCCTCGGGCTCGACGACCTCAAGCCGTTCAATCCGAAAGAGAAGGTGATAGAGTACATGATAGAGGATGAGGACGGAGGTCGGCTGGTGGATTTGAGCTGCCGTGGCTTTTGCGAGGCGACGGCCAGCGAGAGTCCAGCGCCTGGCGGTGGGTCAGTAAGTGCCTACATGGGGGCACTTGCGGCCTCGCTGGGAGCGATGGTGGCAAACCTCACCGCTGGCAAGGCGGCCTACGACGAGCAGTGGGAGCGCTACAGCGAGGTGGCCGTGCGCGGACAGCGCCTGAAAGAGGCTCTGCTGCGGGCGGTGGATGAAGATACGCAGGCGTTCAATGCCATTATGGCTGCGTTTGCTCTACCCAAGTCGTCGGAGGCCGAGAAAGAGGCTCGCAGCCGAGCCATACAGGAAGCTACACGCTATGCCACCGAGGTGCCGTTGCACACGATGGAGTTGGCAGCAGAGTGCTTCGGGGTGTGTCGCGACATGGTGGAGTGGGGCAATCCGTCGAGTGTTACCGACGGAGGCGTGGGGGCATTGGCGGCACGGGCAGCTGTGATGGGAGCACACCTCAATGTGAAGATCAACGCCTCATCGCTGAAAGACATGGCCTTCCGCGAGGAGGTGCTGCGCAAAGCGGCTGCCATCGAGGCCGAGGCTCTGCATCAGGAAGCAGAGATTGTGGATATAGTGAATCGGAAGATTGGAATTTAAGTGGTGGGGAAGCCATCTCAACGCAAGTCAACAACAAACAAAAGATAGAATAACGATGAAAAAGAAAGCATTCATCATTGCAGCGGCGGTAGTTGTGGCTGTGGCCATCGCCAGTTGTGCGCACCAGACCTGCCCAGCTTATCGCGGCTCAATCAGCATGGCCGAGGTGGTGGATTAGCGTGTGGCATAGTGCCCAGGCTCGTGAGGAGGTGATTGTCGAGTAGGTGGATTAGCGTGTGGCATAGCACACGGGAGCGTGAGGATGTGATTAGAAGAAGACAATTTGACCACTGGTCGCGGTGGGTTGCTATTTTCTCTTTTTATTGATGTGTATTGTTAGTGCAAAATAAAAGCAGCCACCGTGGCGGCTGCTTTTGTTTCGGATTGGTTGCTATGCACGTTAAGCACCGAGCTCAAGGCGGCGGAAGCCTGTGCAGCGGAGCTCTTTGTCGGCTTTGGCAATGAAGTCCTTTACCTTCACTTTGGCTTCCATAATGTATTCCTGCTCCATGAGGGTGTTCTCCTGGAAATACTTGTTGAGGCGACCGTTGGCGATTTGGTTGATTTGGGCTTCGTTGAGCGTGGCGGCTTTGTCGGCAGCCACTTTCTCCTTAATCTCGCGAGCTTGGTTGACCTGCTCTTCGGTGATCCAGCCTTTGCCCATATTGGATGCCATGTGCTCCTCGCTGTCCACGTGGGCGGGGTTGATGCCAGCTTTCTTGAGGGCGGCTTCAACGGCCTTACCGATGAGTTCCTCCTTGGTTTTCTCCACAGCCACACGCAGCTCGGCATCCTTCACCTCTTGCGGTACGCTTTCAGCATCGAGGGCTACGGGGCGCATGGCGACTACCTGCATGGCGATGTCGTGTCCCACCTGGTCGAAACCAGCTTTGTTGAGACCCACGATGGATGCCATGCGGTTGCCAGGGTGCACGTAGGCGTAGACCTTCTCGGCTTCCATAGCCTCGAAGTGGGCGAGTTCAATCTTCTCGCCGATTTTGGCCACTTGGTCGGTGATAGCATCGCTCACTTTCGCACCATTGAGATCCATGTTGAGCACCTCTTCTTTGGTGGTGATGTGGTTCTGCATGGCGGTATCGAGGATGCTGGTGGCGAAGTCCACGAAGCCAGCATTGGTGGCCACGAAGTCGGTCTCGCAGCTGACCATAATCATTGCGCCGTAGTTGCCCATGGTCTTGGCCAGCACGCAGCCTTCGTTAGCGTCGCGGTCGGCACGTTTGGCGGCCATTTTCTGTCCTTTCTGGCGGAGCAGTTCGATGGCTTTCTGCATGTCGCCGTCAGTCTCGACGAGGGCTTTCTTGCAGTCCATCATGCCCACGCCAGTGAGCTTACGGAGTTCGTTTACTTGTGCAGCGGTAATTGCCATATTTCAATTTCCTTTCTTTCTTTGGTTTGTTGGATGTGTTTATTAACTGGCAGTGGTCAGCAACCAGTGGCGAGGTAGGCATCTGCTTGCCCTGTCGCTCGTGCTTGCCGACCACAGCTATTGCCTATTCAGCTTTGGGAGCTTCTTCGGCTTTGGGTTCGCTCTTCGGCTCTTCGGCTTTCGGAGCGGCTACGCGCTGGCGGCGTGGGCGAGTCTTCTTCTCCACGGGTGCGACCTCGCCGTCGGCCATTTGGTCGTTATCCTCGGCCTCGGCAGCTTGGGCGTCCTTGTCGAGCATGCGCTCATTCAAGCCTTCGCGGATAGCTTCCACAACGTATTTGAGGATGGCTGCGATAGATTTCGAGGCATCGTCGTTGGCGGGGATGGGGAAGTCGATAAGCTCGGGATTAGTATTGGTGTCTACCAAGGCGAAAGTGGGGATGTTGAGCCTGCGGGCTTCGGCCACGGCAATGTGTTCCTTGTTGATGTCCACCACGAAGAGGGCACTGGGCAGACGGTTGAGGTCGGCGATGGAGCCGAGGTTCTTGTCCAACTTGGCCCGTTCGCGCTGCACTTGCAGGCGCTCGCGCTTGGAGATGTTGTTGAAGTCCTTGTCGTGCATAAGTTGGTCGAGGCTGTTCATCTTTTTCACAGCCTTGCGGATGGTCTGGAAGTTGGTGAGCATACCGCCCGGCCAGCGCTCGGTAACGAAAGGCATATCCACGCTTTTGGCCATCTCGGCCACGACCTCCTTGGCCTGCTTTTTCGTGGCTACGAAGAGGATTTTCTTGCCCGACCGAGCCATCTGCTTCAGTGCTGCAGATGCTTCTTCGGCCTTGGCGATGGTCTTCTGCAGGTCGATGACGTGTACGCCGTTGTGCTCCTTAAAGATGTAGGGAGCCATTTTGGGATTCCATTTGCGCTTGAGGTGGCCAAAGTGGCATCCAGCTTCAAGCAGCTCTTCAAATTTGAGTTCGCTCATTGTTTTGTTGTTGTTTTGTTTACTTTCCTTGATTGGCTTTGCGGGTGCTATGCCCACAAGCCGATGTTGTTTTGCAACCAGCGGGCTGCCCATGAGGCTGCGTTTTCTGGCCTTTCTATGCGACGCAGAGTAGCAACGCAGCGGCGCGGCCTGCCAGTTTGGATACTAAACAGTCTTCCCGTTTAACGTTTGCTGAACTGGAAGCGCTTGCGTGCTTTGGGACGGCCTGGTTTCTTGCGTTCCACCATGCGGGGGTCGCGTGTGAGGAAACCCTCTTTTTTCAGAGCGGGACGATCCTCAATGTCGTTCTCGCACAAGGCGCGGGCGATGGCCATACGCAGGGCTTGCGCTTGGCCAGTGATTCCGCCACCGTCGAGGTTGGCCTTGACATCCCATTTGCCTTCGGCGTTGGCCACGGCAAAGGCCTGTCCGACGATGTACTGCAGCGGACCGGTGGGGAAATACTCCTTGTAGTCGCGTCCGTTTACTTTGATTTCGCCATTGCCAGCAGTCATGTAGATGCGAGCCACGGCGGTCTTCCTTCTTCCGATGGTATTGATAACTTCTGCCATACTTTTATGGTTACCTTACATCATTAATATTAATCACTTTGGGGTTCTGACCCTGATGGGGGTGCTCGCTTCCGGCATAGATGTGCAGGTTGCGGTAGAGGGCGGCGCCGAGGCGGTTCTTGGGGAGCATACCGCGAATGGCATGCTCAAGGATGCGCTCGGGAAAGGTGGCACGCACTTTGGCAGGCGTGGTCTCGCGCTGGCCTCCAGGGTAGCCCGTGTAGTGCTGATAGATCTTGTCGGTCTCTTTCTTACCAGAGAAGACTACCTTTTCAGCATTGATGATGATGACATTGTCGCCACAGTCCACATGGGGCGTGTAGCATGGTTTGGTCTTGCCGCGCAGGATGTTGGCCACGCGGGTAGCCAAGCGACCTACGGTCTGGCCTTCTGCATCAATCAGTACCCATTCTTTCTGAACGGTCTGCTTGTTGGCCGATACGGTTTTGTAACTTAACGTGCTCATTTGTTTAATTTACTAACCTGTTTTTTCTTTCGTTTTCTCTTTCTGCTCCCTGTCAGCCAGCCTTTTTCCCCTTTAGACGGATATGAGGAGACGTGCCTAACTAACCTGATGTTCAGCACTTTGAACGGGTAAAAATCAAGTGCCGATGCATCTGTTTGGGAATTGCAAAGTTACGAACTTTTTTTGAATGCGCAAATTTATTTCTGTTTTTCTGCAATTATTCTTTTCCGATGGCCCGAGGTGTGGGGTACGGCTTGCGTGGCGGGGAACTGGCTGTTTGTGGATTTTGAGTCCAAAATGCTGTATTAGAAATCTCGCTGTGGGAAAGAGTGCTTTCTTGTGGCGGTAGAATTTTCAATTCTCAATTTTCAATTCTCAATTAGGACTTGGTCCGTGTCATCTCCGTGTCATCTCCGTGTCATCTCCGTGTCATCTCCGTGTCATCTCCGTGTCACCTCCGACTCGATACGGACCAAACACGGACCAAACACGGACTATGCACGGTGGAAACACGGCGTAAGTCCCTACCCTTCGTTTGGCGCTCTCTTGTGCCGTCTTTTTTCGCTTGCTGTTCGACGAAAGAGGGGCTTTTTGAGGAGAAATATGGTGGACACTATTGGTTTGTGGCACATTTGTTTGCAATATCTCCGCTTGCCATATTGAGGATTTTGCTTATCTTTGCATTGTTTAGTTTGGACTGTATGGATAGTGATACCGATATGCACCCTTCCCTCACATTGCGGGCGTGTGCTGATGGAGGCACGGAGGTGCTTGACCCTGTGCGTCGTCGCTGGGTGGCGATGACGCCCGAGGAGCGGGTTCGGCAGCAGACGCTTCTGCTGCTTCACCATGCACTGGGTTATCCCTACGAATTGATGCAGGTGGAGGCGGCTATTAGCCTCAACGGAATGTCGCGCCGATGCGATATTGTGGTGTGTGATAGGCGGGGGCATCCCTATATTATTGTGGAATGTAAGCGGCCAGATGTGGCTATTACCCAGAAGGTATGCGACCAAGCTTGCCGCTACAATACTGTGCTTCGTGTGCCACTGCTGCTGCTGACCAATGGTGTGCAGCAGGTGGTGGTGGAGATTGACTATGAAAGCCGAAGGCTTCGGCAGTTGGATCAGTTGCCGCCTTATAGAGTGTGAGGTTAGGTGTCCTGGAGGTGTGATTTCGGTAGAGGGGCGGATGATGTGGTGAGTTGGAGGAAGAGCTGGTCGAAGAGGTTTTGGAGGCGGGGCGGGTCGGCGATGAGTGCTTGGAGGTCGGCGAGGGGTTGTGCGTTGGGCGATTGGGGGAGAAGGAGGTGTAGGTAGCCCGAGGGGGAGTATTTTTCTTGGAGGTGCTGGAGGGTGCGGAGGAAGTGGCCTTGACGGTCGAGTGTGGGGTAGTGGTGGAGGCTGTAGGCGATGGTGCGGCGGATGATGCGTGTGGGGTGAATATCGCGGTCGGCTTCGGCGAGGATGCGTCCGACGATCGAGCGTGGAGGCTGTGCGGCGGAGGCGCGGTGGTCTTCGGCAGCCTCGGCGGCGAGGATGATTTCGTCGGAGGAGAGCCACTGACGAAATGGTGCATGGTGGAGGATGAATTGTGCGGAGGCGGTGTGGTGGAGGTCGCGCCCGCGGTGGAGGCCGATGTCGTGGCAGGCGGCAGCGATGTAGAGGCAGGCGGGAGAGCCGAGGAGAGCCTCGGGGGTGGTGGTGGCGAGCAGGCGGCGGAGGAGCATGCTGCGGGCGATGACGCGCAGGGCGTGGTCGCGGCGGTGGGCAGGGTCGAAGTGGTCGTAGTGGGGGAGGATATGGCGGTCGATGTGGTGGTGGAGGGTGGTTGGGATTTCTTCCCAGCGGTGCCATTCGTAGGCTATGCGAGGTGTGTGGTCGTCCATGTGGACTATGCCGCAGGGTGCGAAGTGGTGCTGCAGGGCGATATGCTGCAGTGCGGCGTTGGTGGGATGTGTGTCGAGCCGAAGGTGGCTGAATTGCGATTGGGCGAAGGCGATGAGGCGGTGGGCGGGGTGCAGGCCGTCGGCTTGAGGGAGCTTGGCGAGGCGGTGGAGTGTGGCGTAAGGGGTGTCGGGGTCAAGCCATTGGCCGTTGTCAATGTGCTGATAGTGTGGGTCAGCACCTGGCACGAGGGCGAGGGTGGCGATGGGATGGCCTTTCTGGGTGAGCACGAGAGAGGTGTGGGCGTTGATGTCGGCAAGGAGGTCGGCAGGCGAAGGGTAGCCTTGCCATTGCACGAGGTTGCCACTTTGACGCATCAGTTGGCGCGAGTGGTCGAACATTTGGAGCAGGAGGTCGAGGTCGGCGGCTTGGCTGTGGCGTATGCTGATGCTCATGGGTCAGAACTGATGGCCGAGGTTGAGAAACAGGGTGGGGCTGAAGGTGAGTGTGTTGTTGCCGAGGCGGAGGTCGATAGGACCGAGGGGGGTGAGGTAGCTGTAGCCGAGTTGCAGGCCAAGGAGGGGTTGGTGGTCGAGTAGGTGGGTGATGTGTTCGGCTTGGAGGGCAGTGGAGGCGGCGAGGAGGATGTAGTGGTTGTTGAGGATGCGGATTTGTGCTTGGAGCTGTAGGGCAGCGAAGCGGGATGCGACCAGCTCGGGATTGCTTACACCAGCGAGGGGCATTTGGTGCTCGGTGAAGTGTCCGAACCAGTAGCCTCCAGCGGTGTTGCTGTAGGCGAGGGGGATGTGGTCGGCGGGAAGCAAGCGCCCGTAGAACATTGGCTGGAGCGTGAGCCGTGGTAGGGGCGAGAGGTTGAGTCGGAGGTGGAAGTCGAGGTCGGGCAGGCCGGGCTCATCGCGGCGGGCAACGAGGTTGTTGGTGTGGTAGGCGGCGGCTATGTGGATGCGTGTGCCTGTGGTGGGGAAGTACCATTGGTCTTCGGTGTTGAGGTCGGCCCGGAGGTGGTAGGTGAAGTAGTGGTCATCATCGAGTGAGTAGGCGAGCGGTGCGGAGGCGAGCAGACCGCCCGAGTAGTTGAAGTAGTCCCAGCGAAGGCCAGCAGCGATGGTGTAGTTGCGGAAGCGGAAGTTGAGGGGGGCGAAGTCGGCGGTGTGTTGGTGGTATTTGATGTTGTAGGTGCGAGAGGCGTGGGTGTAGATGTCGAGGGTTTGGTGGCGGTAGTTGTAGGCGAGTGTGGGACTGGTGAATGAGCGGGGCAGAAAGATGAGCTGTCCGCCGATTTCGAGGCGTTGGCCGAAGCGGAGGGTTGCTTCTGCACCAGCGGGTAGGGGGAGGCGGAGGGGAGTCTTGAGGTTGAGCAGGAGGGTGCCGAGGTCTTCGGAGTCGAAGCGGAAGCCTACGCTGGCGATGGGTTTTGTGGCGATGCGGCCTGTGGGGGTGAGTTGGTCAGGGGAGTTCGCAGGTGCAGGAGTGGTGTGGACAGGCTGCAGGACCGAGGAGGGCTGGTAGGCGAGGGCAGGGGTAGGGGTGGTGTCGGTGGTGGGCATGGAGTGGGTGGCTCCTCGGATTTGGGCGCTGATGGCCAGCAGGTCGTCGCGGTGGCGTGCGGCTTCTTCGGCCCCGCGGCGTAGGAGGGTGTCGATGGCAGAGGCGGTGAAGCTGCCAGCACCGTAGCCGCTGACATCCACCTTCATCACAAGGTTGCTTATGGCCAGGTTGCTGGTGTATTTGTGGTGAGTGTCGTGGTCGATGATTTGGTTGAGGACATCGGCTGCGGTGTGGATTTCGTCGGCTTTGAGCATCTCGTTCTGCACCGTTACCCCGATGATGATGTCTGCCCCCATGCTGCGGGCTATGTCGGCGGGGTAGTTGTTGCGCAGGCCACCATCGACCAGCACGCTGTCGCCGAGGCGCACGGGGGTGAAGACCCCAGGGATGGCCATCGAGGCACGCATGGCTGTCGTCAGGTGGCCGCTGTGGAAGTCCACTTCGTTGTTGGTAACAATGTCGGTGGCCACACAGGCGTAGCGTATGGGGAGGCTGTCGAAGGAGATGCTGTCGGGGTAGGCGTGGCAGAGTTGGCGGAAGAGGCGGTCGAGGTTGCGTCCGCGGATGAGGCCGCCACGGTCGGGGCGCTCGTTGCTTAGGCTGCGGATGACCACGTAGGTGTTCAGCTCCTGCCGTTGGTGGAGTGTGAGTTCGGTGGGAAGGCTGCGGTCGGAGAGGAGGGTGACCCAGTCCTGGGCACGGACGAGAGAGTCGAGGAAGTCGGTGGAGTAGCCGATGCAGTAGAGTGCACCGATGAGGCTTCCCATACTGGTGCCGCAGACGATGTCGATGGGGATACCAGCCTCTTCGATGGCGCGGAGGGCGGCGATGTGTGCCACTCCTTTGGCACCGCCGCCGCTAAGCACTACGGCCACCGTGGGGCGTTGCCCAGCAGCCACCGTGGGGCGGGGTTGGGCAACGAGCGGAAGCATGATGGCAAGAAGGGCAAGGGTGAATGCAATGCGTTTCATTGGGCAAGGGGGTATATCTTTGTTCGGGTTAGGGCAGCCAGCAGCAAGCCGCGGGTGGAGAGGTAGGCAAGGAAGGAGAACCACAGGATGGAGTTCCAGCACTCGGTGGTGAGGGTATTGCCGTGCAGGGCAAGGGATTTCAATCCAAAGTAGAGCAGGAAGAAAAGAGCGGTGGCAGCGAACATGCTGTTGCGCATGGTGCGTGCAGCGGTGGCTCCGACGTAGATGCCGTCGAAGAGGAATGCAGCGAAGCCGCAAATCGGAATGGCCAGCACCCAGGGAAGGTAGGCCATTGTGGCAGCGATGAGGCTGCTGTCGGAGGTGAAGAGGTGCAGCAAGGAGGTGCCGCCGAGGGCGTAGAGGGTGGTGAAGCAGGCCGTGGTGGTCAATCCCCAAAGCAGAAGACACCGCACCGACTGGCGCAGGCTGCGTGGGTCGCGTGCTCCTATGTATCGCCCCACGAGGCTTTCGCCTGCATAGGCAAAACCGTCCATCGCGTAGCTGAACAGGGTGAAGAATTGCAGCAGCAGAGCGTCGATGGCCAGTACCTGGTCGCCCATACGCCCACTGGCTGCGGTGATGAAGGTGAACACGCCCGAGAGGCACACCGTGCGCAGGAAGATGTCGCCATTGACGGCAAAGAATTGCTTCATTTCCCTCCAGCGGAGGGCATTTCGGAGCGAGGGCAATGGGGCAGAATGTGGCAGACTGCGCACCTTGCGGACGAGTAGAATCAGTCCCAACGCCAACCCAGAGTATTGTGCTGCGACTGTTCCCAGTGCTACACCCTCCATGTCCCAACGCATCACCAGCACAAAGAGCAGCGAGCATCCGATATTGACGAGGTTGAGGAAGAGAGCAATCCACATCGGCGTGCGCGAATCCTGCATGCCGATAAACCACCCCTTGATGGCGTAAAGGCCAAGGGTGGCGGGTGCGGCCCAGATGCGGATGAAGAAGTAGGTCAGTGCCAAGCGCATCACCTCGTTGCTGCCACTGAACATGACGGGTATCAGTAGCGAGAGCGGCCATTGTAGGGCTATCAGACCAGCAGCTACGATTAAGGCCACGGCCAGTGCCCTTGCCAAGGTGGCATAGGCTTCGCCGAAGTTACCCGCCCCGTAGGCTTGTGCAGTGAAGCCGCTGGTACCCATACGCAGGAAGCCGAAGTTCCAGTAGATAAGGTTGAATATAGCTGCCCCGATGGTGGCCCCGCCGATATGGGCAGGCGAGAGGTGTCCCACGATGGCCATATCCACCATGCCCAGCAGAGGGATAGTGATGTTGGTAACAATGTTGGGCAGAGCCAAGCTCAAGATGCGGCGGTGCATGGTTGAGTATGTTGATTTCAGACCGAAAGCCCAGGCAATGGGGGCAACGTGGCGAGTGCCTGCTCTTCCTGCTCGATGAGGGATGCGGTGTGGGGTGTGGCCTCGCCGTCGGCCATGTCGTCGCGCAACTGGAAGAGGCGACCATAGTGGAGGCCAAACTCTTCGTAGGCAGGGTTTCCGAGGGCACAGGCGGTTGCAAAGAGCAGTGCTGTCTTGCCATCGATGATGCGCAGGTAGGTAGCACAATCGGAGACGCTGGAGTGCCCATCGGTGGAGGCAGCTACTTCTTGAGCCAGCAGTTCAGCCTCAACCATGGCGGCCACAGTGTGGTTGATGTACCCTGTAGCCTCGGCATCGCCTGCCTCGTGGAGCAGTTGCATGGTGAGTGCCAGCAGGTAGTCGCCCATCAGCACGGCGATAGGGTTCGACCAGCGGTGATTGACCGATGGGCGACCGCGGCGATCAGCTGCACAGTCTATCACGTCGTCGTGCAGCAGCGAGGCGTTGTGGAGCATCTCCACGGCGGTAGCCAGCAGCAGGGTGCGCCGCTCGGCAAGTGCATCCTCGCCACGTGTAGCAGCAGCGAGCAGCAGCATCCGTGGGCGAAGCATCTTGCCCTGCGTGGCGGCTACGTATTGCTCCACATGGTGCAGCAGCCGACCCTCACCACCCAGCAGTCGGCTTTGGAACTCTCGGTGGACGTCCTGCAGCCTATCCTCGATATTCATTATACAGCGTTGTGAGCTTGTTGGTTAGCGGCTTGGAGGCTTTGACCAGCGGCAGCCGCAGCACGTTGTGTATCGCTCCTTGCACCTCGAGCAGTGCTTTGATGCCCGTGGGATTTCCCTCCTCGAAGATGGCATTCATCAGCGGCAGCATGCGATAGTGCAGTGGCAGGGCTTTCTTGAGGTCGCCTTTGAGGGCGAAGTGCACCATCTGGCTCATCTCCTGTGGCAGTGCGTTGGCGGCCACCGAGATGACCCCATCAGCACCAAGAGCAAGCATCGGCAGCGTCAGTGCATCGTCGCCACTGATGACGCGGAAACCCGCAGGGCGGCTGCGTAGCAGTTCCATCACCTGCCCAAGGTTGCCACTGGCCTCTTTGATACCTATGATATTGGGACACTCGTGGGCTATGGTCAGTGCCGTCTCGGCAGTCATGTTCACCCCCGTGCGACCAGGCACGTTGTACATCACCACTGGCACTGGCGAGGCTTCGGCTACCGAATGGTAGTGTGCCACCAGCCCCCGCTGGTTGGGCTTGTTGTAGTAGGGCGTAACCGAGAGTATGCCACTGATACCGTCAAAGCTGGTGGCGGCTATGCTTTCGGCCACGCTGCGCGTGTTGTTGCCACCGATGCCGAGCATGATAGGAAGTCGTCCGTCCACCGTCTCGACGATAAATTCCTGCACCGCTGCCCGCTCGCTTTGCGTCAGCGTGGCAGCCTCGCTGGTGGTACCCAGTGCCACGATATAATCCACTCCACCCGCCACAAGGCTCTCTATCAGCCCCTCGAGTTTGGTGAAGTCGATAGTCTCCTGCCCGCGGCGAAAGGGGGTGATCAGTGCCACTCCCACGCCAGAAAATAACTGCTGCTTCATTTCTTTATCATGCTGAGGTATTCTATCACGTTGTTGAAGTAGTCCTTGAGCTCCACGCGACGGTCGCCTCGGATGATGAGGTCGTAGACCTCGGTGGGATCCTCCGACGGCGTGGCATAGACCACTTTGAGCTTGGCTGGGGTCATCAGCGCTACGTATTGCGAAAAGAAGTTCTCCTCGCCAATGGTGTCAATCAGCAGGTCGTACTGCTGCGAGGTGAACGGGCGGATAACAGCAGCGTTGGGAAGGCCCCAGAAGTTGAAGTCGACCCCGAGGCGGCATTTGTAGGTGTGCTGGTGTGTGATGACGAAGTTCAACTCCTGCTCCTTCTGCTGCAACGCCATGATGTGCACCGTCTTCCCATCGGCCTCCATGCGCTTGGCAAAGTGGTTGAGGATGTTCCAGTGCTGGTCGTCGGTCAGTCGGCAGATGATGCCGATGCTCTTCATCTCCTCAATGTTGTCGATTTTCTTCTCGCGCGGTGTCTCTTTGAGGTTGCGCAGAATGCGTCGCCGACGGATGTCTTTTATCAGTTCAAGCATAACTTAATTAAATAGTGTACGTTGTCTATATAGGGTGAAAGATTTGCGGTGTTCGAGGCAGATGCCGTGCCGCTCAATGGCACGGTAGTGGTCGGCAGTGGGGTAGCCTTTGTTGCGATCCCACCCATACTGGGGGTATTGCTGATGGAGGCGGGACATCTCTTGGTCGCGATAGGTTTTGGCAAGGATGCTCGCCGCTGCTATGGCGAGGTAGGTGGCATCGCCTTTAACGATGCATTGGTAGGGGAGGGGAGTCTCGTTGTAGAATCGGTTGCCATCGATGAGCAGTGCCTCGGGTCGCACCTCCCCCAGTGCCTTTCCCCCGCTGGCCACCACTTCGGATTCCCCGCCCAGCAACGCTCCTGCTGCCAAGCACATGGCGTGCGACGAGGCCCGCAGGATGTTCATCTGGTCAATCTCCTTCGGGCCGACCATAGCCACCGCCCAAGCCAGCGCCTCGGCCTCAATGACTGCCCGCAGCTGGTCGCGCTGTCGCTCGCCGAGTTTCTTGGAGTCGTCGATGTCAGGATGAGAAAAGCCTTCGGGCAGCAGCACCGCCGCCGCCGCCACGGGTCCTGCCAGCGGCCCCCGTCCAGCCTCGTCGCACCCCGCTTCGAGCCTCCCTGCTATCATCCGAGTTTTCAGCATAGCAGTGCAGCGATTATTAGGGTGAGCATCAGCACCTCGGGCAGCCACTGCCTCCGCTTCCGCCCCGCAGTGTAGGTGGGCTTGACGGTCAGCATCTGCGTCCCCGTCAGCGTAAAGGCCACGGCCAAGTAGCGCGCATCGGGCGGAAACAGCGCAGTCCCCACCCACAGCGCCACCGCCCCCACGAAGCAGGCTATCACTACCTGTGCATTCTTCTGCCATGCCATCGGGTTCTCGTTCATCCGCCTCGAGGCCACTATCAAGCTATACACGGCCAGTGCCACCAGCACCACCCGTCCCACCGCAGGCCAAAGGTCGGCTGCCGAGAAGTGCAGTCCAAGCTGCGAGAACTCCCCGAGGGTACGCTCCCACCACGTGGCCACATCCCCCGTCAGGTAAAGCACCGCCACTACCAGCACATACGGTGCCAGCAAGCCCAGCAGCAGAGCCGCCCAGTCGCGCCAGCTGTAGAGCCGATATATCGTTACCACCAGCAGGTAACTCAACAGGAAGGCCGCCGCCGGCAGGTAGACGAGCGAGGCCACACCCAGCAACGCCGTGGCACTACACACTTTCCCCGTGGGGATGGTCAGCAGTGTGCCACGAAGCAACGCCTGCTGCACGTAGAGCACCAGCAACCCGTTCACCAGCACCGCTGGCGACAGCGCAGCCGCCGGCGCACTCGACACCACGATGAATAGCAACGCTGGCAACAGCGAATCTTTACCCACCAATCCCACACGCGAAAGCAGCAGGTTGAACCCCATTCCCTCCGCCAGCACCAGCAGCGCGGCCAGCACCACCGAAAGCCTCGGCAGTGCCCCCAACCAACTCTGCAACAGGCCGTAGAGCAATCCGCTCCCCTCCACCTCCTCCATCGGCACAGGATGCACCACCGCTCGCCCCCACAGCAGCACCATCGCCGCCACAAGAACCAGCAGTTGCACCACCGTGCTTTTCCTCATCAACTTCAGCATAACCTACCTCTCTCCCCACCAGTCGCACCCCTTGCTCCTCCCCTCCGACAATGGGCGTATGCACACCCAATCAGCTTGATTTCAGCAGACTACAAGGGATGTTCCCTGTGGGCTTTCTTTGATTAACTTGCTGCAAAGATACAAAAAATAATCCAATCGCCCGTCATCAACGCAAATAATTTCTTCCCGCACCACCTGCCACCCACTACCTTCCGACCCCCGCTGCCTGTATGATTCTCAATTCTCAACTTTTCGATTAATTCTCAATTCTCAATTTTCAATTCTCAATTCAAAAGAGCCACCCGCTCCGTATCCGCTCCGTATCCGCTCCGTATCCACTCCGTATCAAGTCCGTATCCGGGCGGTTGAAGTACGGGTCGGATAAGGGGTGGGTGCAGGGTGGGTGGCTGGTGGGTTCTGGTGGGGCAAACAGGGAATTGAAAGTGCCTTCAAGATATATAGGAGGAAACGCCTTTGCGGTGACGGTTTTTGTGGATAAAACGGGGTGTGTATTGATAGTGGCGGGCAATAAAAGCGAGTAAGGGGCGTTAGGGGTGGAAATAAACATTGTCTGCGAAAATTAGAGATTGGATATGAACATACTTGTAACGGGCGGCACAGGGTTTATTGGGTCGCACACATTGGTGGAGCTTTACCAAGCGGGACACCGTGCAGTGGTGGTGGACAACCTCTGCAACAGCAGCCAGCAGGTGCTGGGGCGAGTGGAACGGCTGCTGGGGCTTGCCGAGGGCGAAATCCCTTTCTACGAGGTGGATATCTGCGACGAGCAAGGGCTGGAGCGCATGCTGGAGAGGCACTCGGTGGATGCCTGCATCCACTTCGCTGGCCTGAAAGCGGTGGGCGAAAGTGTGGAGAAGCCTTGGCTGTATTACAGCAACAATATCGGGGGGACGCTGACGCTCCTGAAGGTCATGGAGCGGCATGGATGCAAGAATATGGTTTTCAGCTCGTCGGCTACAGTCTATGGTGAGGCCGCCGCGATGCCGCTGGTGGAGGATTGCCCCAAAGGGCAGTGCACCAACCCCTATGGCTGGACAAAGAGCATGATTGAGCAGGTGCTGACCGATGTGCAGCGAGCCGATGCGGAGTGGAACATCGTGCTGCTGCGCTACTTCAACCCAGTGGGGGCGCATCCGAGCGGGCTTATCGGTGAGAACCCTCGTGGGGTGCCCAACAACTTGATGCCCTACATCACGCAGGTGGCCGCTGGGCAGCGGCGTGAGCTCTGCATCTTTGGCAGCGACTATCCCACGCCCGA
The DNA here is from genome assembly GCA_017455205.1 of Bacteroidales bacterium. Taxonomy (GTDB): domain Bacteria; phylum Bacteroidota; class Bacteroidia; order Bacteroidales; family P3; genus Colimorpha. The sequence goes on along the minus strand of JAFTBM010000021.1, from coordinate 29,349 downwards.
TGGCACTGGGGTGCGCGACTACATCCATGTGTGCGACCTCGCGTTGAGCCACATAGCGGCTCTCGGGGCAGTGGCGCGGAGGTGCGGACTGGAGGTGTACAACATCGGTACGGGCAAGGGATACAGTGTGTTGGAGATGGTGCAAACGTTTGAGCGGGTAAACGGGGTGAAAGTGCCCTACCGTATAGGCGAGCGGCGGGCGGGGGATGTGGCCGAATGCTGGTGCGACCCGAGCAAGGCACGGCGTGAGCTGGGATGGCAGGCGAAGCTTGGATTGGAGGATATGGTGCGCGACAGCTGGCACTGGCAGCAGAGCTGCGGAATGCCCTAACCCTTGCTTTCAGAGTAGCAAAAAAAGTTGGATGGAAAGAACATAGGATACAAATCGCACTGGGGCAAGTGGCTGATAATAGGCAGTGTGGATAGAAAAAGTGAAGAATAGGTTTGCAGATTGCAAATTAATGTGTATATTTGCAACTCTGCAATGCAGCCCTCGAAAAGGGGCAAGGCGTTGTGGCATAACGGATAAAGCGTAATGGAACAAGGTAGGCCAAAAGCGGGCAAGTTGCATGTCGGTTCGGAGACGGGTCGGCTGCGTTCGGTGCTGCTTCACCGCCCAGGGGCGGAGATTGAGCGGATGACACCCAACGGGGCTGGCCATGCACTGTATAGCGACATCATCAGCCGTCCAGTAGCGGAAGCGGAGTATGCCCTCTTCTCGGGGGTGTTGGAGCGGTGGGCGAAGGTCTACTATGTGGAGGATATCCTGTCGGACTTGTTGAAAGATGCTGCGTTGCGCCGCTACATAGTGGAAGAGAGTTGCGACATGGACAATTGTGGCGACGAGGTGGTCGAGCAGTTGCTGTCCATGAAGCCAGAGCAGCTGGCCAAGGTGCTGGTGGAAGGCTACGAAGATGCTTCGTGGAGCGGCGAAGGTGGCACGGATGATAGAGGCGACGATAGTAGCCGCTACCTCCTCAAGCCGCTCTACAACCTCTTCTTCACACGCGATGCGTCGAGTACACTCTTCGATAGGGTGCTCATCAACTCGATGAGCTTCGAGGTGCGCGAGCGCGAGACGCTGATCTACGAGGCCATATTCAAGCACTACTTCAGTGTGCAGACGCTCAATGCCATGCTGTGGGATCGCGATGCCCACACCGAGGGGGGCGATGTGCAGGTGGCTGCCGAGAATCTGCTCTGCATCGGTCGCGGTATTCGCACCAACACAAAAGGAATCAAGTACTTGGCACAGACTTTCGGCAAGGAGAGAGATAGTTTTCATATCTTAGTACAGGAGTTGCCCAAGAGTCCAGAGAGCTTCATCCACCTCGACATGGTGTTCACCTTCTTGGGCAGACATCGGTGCATGGTCTTCGAACCGATGCTCCGCAAGACAGGCATCTTCGCTGGTCGCGACACGACGCTCATCACCGTCGAAGGTGGACGCTTGAGCTACCATAAGTTCCCCAACATCATCAAAGGGCTGGAAGCGCTGGGATGGGAGATGGAACCCGTGGTGTGCGGAGGGAGCGACCCGTGGGTGCAGTTGAGGGAACAATGGCATTCGGGAGCTAACTTCTTCGCGTTGGACGACTGCCGCGTGGTGGGTTACCGCCGCAATACCCGCACGCTCGAAGCGCTCGACAAGGCTGGCTTTGCCATACTGAACGCAGAGGATGTGGTCGGTGGGCGAGTGAATATGGAGGATTATGCGCGGTTTGCGGTCGCCTTCCCAGCGAGTGAATTGCCGCGTGCAGGCGGTGGTGCTCGGTGCATGACGATGCCCATTTGGCGCGAGAGCGTTGAAACTAATAACTGATAAACGAACACAAACAAGTAAGCAGATGAGACAATACCATGTGGCCAACAACATCATAGGCTGGATTGTGGGATTGATAGCCTGTGCGGTCTACATTATGACGGCGGAAGCCACCGCCTCGTGGTGGGACTGCGGCGAATATATCAGCACCGCCTTTAAGTTGCAGGTGGGGCATCCTCCGGGAGCACCTACTTTCCAGCTGATAGGTCGGCTCTTCTCCATGTTCTCCTCGCCCGAGAGTGCTGCCCACGCCGTTAATATTATGTCGGCGGTGTGCAGCGGGTTGACTATCTTGTTCCTCTTTTGGGCCATTACGCTGCTGGGCAAGCATCTGCTGCCCGACCCGAAGAACCCTTCGCTCAAGGATCCCCGCACGTGGGCAGTCTTTGCCGCAGGCGTGGTGGGTGCATTGGCCTACACGTTTAGCGACACCTTTTGGTTTTCGGCTGTTGAGGGTGAGGTCTACGCTATGTCGTCGTTTTTCACGGCGCTGGTGTTTTGGGCAATATTGAAATGGGAGGAGCAGAGCGACGACCCGCATTCGCTGCGGTGGCTGATACTGATAGCCTTGCTGGTGGGCGTGGCCATCGGTGTCCACCTGCTCAACCTGCTCACCGTGCCAGCCATCTTCTATGTAGTCTACTTCAAGAAGTGGCCAAAGACGACGGTAAAGGGGTTCATCCTAACGGGTGTACTCTCGTTTGTGGCGCTGGCCTTGATATTGTGGGGCGTGATACCTGGGATAGTGAATGTGGATTCGGCCATTGACGTCTTCTTTGTCAATATCTTGGGACTTCCGTTCAATAGCGGCACCATATTTTTCTTCACGCTCTTGGCTGCCGCCGTAGTGTGGGGGCTTTGGTATACCCACCGTCGGCATCAGCCAGTGTGGAATGCGGCTATATTGGCTTTTGCTATGCTGGTGATAGGCTACAGCACTTTCTTTGTGCTTGTTATCCGAGCAAATACCAACACCCCGCTCAACGAGAACGCACCGAAAGATGCCGTGGCCATGAGGGCGTATTTAGGGCGCGAGCAGTATGGCGACACCCCGCTCCTTACGGGTCAATTCTATACGGCAGGCAACCCCATCGATGTCAAGCCGGGCTATACCAAGTATGTGCGAGGGAAAAACGACAAGGGTAAAGATCGCTACATAGTGGCATCGCATGCCCAAAAATACGTCTACAAAAAAGAGCATACAGGTGTGTTCCCCCGTATGTGGAGCAACGACAATAGTCGGCTTCACCCCAAGTTCTACGAATATTGGGCGGGCAAGGCACCTAAAGGGAAAAAGCCCACTGAAGGGCAAAACCTGACATTCCTCAACCGCTACCAGCTGGGTTGGATGTATTGGCGCTATTTCATGTGGAACTTTGCTGGTAGGCAAAACGATGAGCAGGGACACTACTACAACGAGGATGGCACTCGCGATTACCTGCATGGCAACTGGATAAGCGGCATCAAGCCTATCGATGAGGCACGGCTCGGGCCACAGGACAACCTGCCCGAAGCTATGCAGTCCAACAAGGCGCGCAACCGCTACTATATGCTGCCGCTGCTGTTGGGGCTGATTGGTATATTCTACCATATCAAGAAGCACCCCAAAGATGCTTTCATCGTCTTCATTATGTTCTTTATGACGGGGTTGGCCATTGCCATCTACCTCAATATGCCGCCGCGCCAACCGCGTGAACGCGACTACGCTTTCGTGGGGTCGTTCAGCTTCTACGCCATTTGGATAGGAATGGGCGTGATGGGCTTGGCCGAGTGGATAAGTGGCCTCTTCAAAAAGCACCGAGAAGAGAGCTATAAAGTGGTGATGCCCATAGTGTTTGTGGCCTGTATGGCTGGTGTCCCCTGCCTATTGGCTGCCGAAAACTGGGACGACCACGACCGCTCGCAGAAATATGCCGCCCGCGATTTCGCCCAGAACTACCTCAAGAGCATCGGGCAGAACGGAGTGCTGATTACTTTCGGCGACAACGATACATTCCCTCTGTGGTATGCACAGGAGGTGGAAGGTACGCGCACCGATGTGAGAATCCTTAATTACACGCTTTCGGGTATGTACTGGTACGTGGAGCAGCTCTACAACAAGCTCTACGAAAGCGAACCGCTGCCTTTCACCCTCCCGAAGGAGTACTATGGACTTGGACAGGATGCGTTCCTGGTGGCCGACAGAAGTGCGGAGTATTTAGAGGTATCGAAAGTACTTGAGTTAATCAAGAATCACCCCAAGCAGTTCACCCAAAGGGATGTGCGCAGTGGTGAAAGCGCAATCATTCTGCCCACCAAGCGATTTAAGATAACGCTTGACATTCCTGCACTGGTGCAGGCTGGCGTAATCCCAGCAGAGATGGCGGATAGCATAAACCCCGAGATACGCTGGGAAATAGGAAAGCAAGTACTCTATCGGCACGAGATGATGATACTCGACATCTTGGGTACCAACAAGTTTATGCGCGACATCAATATTATGAACCCGAGTTATATCCGCGATGTCTTCCCTTTGGTGAACGCCTATTCAGTGCAGGATGGTATGAATTTCAAGCTCCTGCCCTATCCTTCGCGTGGTGAGAGGTACACGGAACAGACTGCAGACTTCTTTATTGATGGTGCAGACGGAGAACCACTCAAGTGGGGCAACCTCAATAGCGATATTTACGTTGACCCGATAAGCTTTAATATGGGAACGGTACAGCGCCAGTCAATGGTAATGGTAGCCTACGACGAGTATGTCAAGGGCAATGCGGCGAAAGCACGCAAACTCCTCGACCTCGCACGCGAGAATTTCCCTGCGTCCAACTTCCCACTGGATGTATATGCTGCCTACGTTATGACAGGAAGCATGAGGGTGGATGTAATTGACCTCTACAAGAATCTCTACGGCGAGGAAGAGGCTATAGAATTGTGGAAATCGGTGTTTAAGTACTATGATGAGGAAATTCGTTACCTTGCTTCTTTCCCCAAAAAGAAAGCCGTCAGCGTGAGGGGAAAATTGCAAGACGACCTGCAGATAATGGCCTTGCTTGGTGAACGGGCGGAGCATACGCTGCAAAACAATGACCTCGCCCAGCTGGCCGACGAAGTGCTTTCTGGGTTCACCCCATCATCCTACAGATAGCCAATGGCCAAAAAGAAAGCACATAAAACGAAGAAGTACACGCTGCTACTCACCGAGTGCGAGCTTCGCCGCCTAACGGCAATAGCTGATGCCTACAAGGTCAGTCGCCCCGTGGCGTTGGCTCGATTGACGAGGCAGGGACTTCGTGAGGCGGCTGCTCACCTTCCCAAAAGGGAGAATTGTGCAGCCAACCAACTTGGGCTCTTCGATATTGTCCAGATTGACATATTTAACAACCTAAAGAAAGTAGAGAAAATCGACGTATGAAAAAACTCTTTATTGCCATATTGGCGGCAGTGTTGTGTTTTCCCGCCGTGGGGCGGGCCTCCGAGGACGAAAGTGAGGCTTTCGACCCTGGCTCAATGATAATCGGACACGTAACCGATGCTCATTCTTGGCACATGTTTGACTACAAAGACAAGAGCGGTGCAGAGCATGCCGTGGCCATTCCTTTGCCAGTGATATTGTGGAATAATGGCCACTTGGATGTTTTCAGTTCGGCAAGGTTTCATCACGGACATGCGGACTATAGAGGCTATCGCCTTGTAGGTGGCGGTGCACAGAAGGAGGAAATTGTTTGCGTGGATGCTTCGGGTGAGGTGCTTGAGCAAAGGCCACTTGATTTGAGTATCACCAAAACCTCGGCAGCCATTATGATAGCTTCCATCCTGCTGCTGGTCATCGTCTTTATTGCCCGTGCGGGTTATAAGAAGCGTCCCAATCAAGCTCCCAAAGGATTGCAAAGCTTGGTGGAGATGCTGGTGGTCTTTGTGCGCGATAGCATTGCTCGGCCTATGATTGGAGAAGCCAAGTATACAAAATACCTGCCCTATCTGCTGACCCTCTTCTTTTTCATCTTCTTCTGTAATATCCTTGGCCTTATTCCATTCTTCCCCGCAGGAGCCAACATTACAGGCAACTTGGCCGTTACCGCCACCCTTGCGGTCATCACTTTCCTCATCACCAATATCAGTGGCAATAAGCATTATTGGACAGACATCTTCAATACCCCTGGTGTTCCAGCGTGGCTCAAGATTTTCCCCCTAATGCCCGTGGTTGAGCTGGTGGGAGTCTTTACCAAGCCTATCGTGCTGATGATTCGTCTCTTTGCCAATATGACGGCTGGCCATATTGTTATCCTCGGCTTCATTGTGATTATCTTCATCCTCAGCAACCTCTTCGGTGTTGCTGTGGGCGGTGCGGTGAGCGTGGTCAGTGTCCTCTTCAGCGTCTTCATCTCCCTGCTTGAATGCTTGGTAGCCTACATCCAAGCCTTCGTCTTCACTATGCTGACAGCCCTCTACATCGGTATGGCCGTCAGCGAGCCGCATCACGCCGAAGCCTAAACCCTATAAATAACCCATACCTATGAAGTCAATCAAAGATATCAGTTTCGCAGGACGCAAGGTGCTGCTGCGTGTGGACTTCAACGTCCCGATGAACGATAAGAAGGAGATTACCGACGACACCCGCATGCGCGAGTCGATGCCTACCATTGAAAAGCTCTTGAAGGACGATGCCGCTATTATCATCATGGCCCACTTCGGCCGTCCGAAGAAAGGCGGATTTGAGCCCGAGCTGACCCTTGAGCCCGTGGCCAAATATCTGGAGACCCTCATCGGTCGTCCCGTGAAGTTCACGCAGGAACTCCTCGGAACTGGTGTGCCCGAGCAAATGGCCAAGGAGCTGAAAGGTGGCGAGGTGATGCTGCTGGAGAACATCCGCTTCTACCCCGAAGAGACCAAAGGCGGCGAAGAGCTGGCCCGCCAGCTGGCCGCCCTCGGCGACTGCTACATCAACGACGCCTTCGGTGCCGCCCACCGCGAACATTCTTCCACCGCAGTCATTGCCCGCTTCTTCCCGAACGACAAGTATTTCGGCTTCCTCATGGAGAATGAGGTGCGCAACCTCGAGAAGCTGATGCAGAATCCTCCGCGCCCCTTCACCGCCATCATCGGCGGCTCAAAGGTCAGCAGCAAGATTGGCATCCTCGAGAACCTGCTCGACAAGGTCGACAATATGGTCATCATCGGTGGCATGCGCTACACCTTCACCAAGGCTCTCGGCGGCAAGATCGGCAATTCCATCTGCGAGGACGACAAGCTCGACCTGGCCAAGGAGCTCATGCGCCGCATGGACGAGAAAGGTGTTCGCTACTACCTGCCCGTCGACAGCGTCATCGGCGACCGCTTTGCCAACGATGCCAACACGCAGATTGTCCCCAGCGGCGAGGTTCCCGACGGCTGGGAGAGCATGGACTGCGGCCCCGAGAGCTGCAAGGCTATCCGCGACATCATTATGGGCAGCAAGACCATCCTCTGGAACGGCCCTGCCGGTGTCTTCGAACTGCCCACCTTTGCCAAAGGAACCCATGAGATAGCCCGTAGCGTAGCCGAGGCCTGCAAGCAGGGTTGCTTTGCCGCCGTGGGCGGTGGCGACAGTGTGGCTGCCGTCAAGCAGATGGGCATAGCCGACCAGATGAGCTATGTCTCCACCGGCGGTGGCGCCATGCTCGAATACCTCGAAGGCAAAGCCCTCCCCGGCATCAAAGCCATCCAGGAGTAGAATTGGTAATACTCAACCTATTAGGGCTGGAGGATCATGCAGTTCACCAACCTTAATAGGTTGATTATTGTTTTTTACCCACCTATTGTTCTCGCAGGTTTTCCCTATTGTGTCGCTTGCTGTAGCAATGCAATAATTACGCTATATCCCCGTTATGCCATCGGTGCTGATCAATTAAAATTATGGCCAAAGTTAAGCAGTCTGTCATAGAAATTTCTGATACAATCGGCGACCATGTTTATTACGCACATCTTGGCAAAATCCAATGCGGACTTGCCAGGAAAGCGCATAGCAATGAACTTAATGAGAACAATGATTTCCTCTGCATAAGTTGGCACTAATTTTCGTAATAATAATGGAATGGATCATATAGAACCAATTAAATCCATAGAATAATCAAATGATAACAAAACAAGCATTAGGCAGCCTGCTTTTCGGGATGGCTGATATTCTCCGCGACAAGGTGGAGGATTATAAGTCTTACATCCTCTCTCTCTTGTTTTTTAAACGCCTATCGGACAATTATAAGTGGGAAAGTGAGCATGGGATAGAGCAGTTCAGAAGTGATAATTGTCGTGAGCCAACAGCAAAGGAGCAGGATACAATCAACAAGAAGAATCACGATTTTGTCATCCCCGACGGCTGTTTTTGGGATGATGTAAGAAAAGCACCTATTGACAAGAAAAATGAGGCATTTGACAAGGCGGTGGGTGCCATCGCAGACCAAAATGTTGATAAGAACGGTAAATATATTCTGAAAGGCATCATCAATACCGTCCGTTGGAACGAGCCTGCGCCTGATGGCTCTGGTGGTAAGAAACTCGACCCAGAGGTGCTTTCCAACCTGATCAGCTATTTGGGGGCTGTCGACCTCAGCAACAAGAACGTGACTGTCGATGTGTTAGGCGATGCATACGAATACTTGATAAAACGCTTTGCTGACGAGAACAAAGGTGGCACAATGGCGGGACAGTTCTATACACCGCAGGAAGTTGTTGATATCATTGTCCGCTATCTGAAGCCGGCAGAAGGCGAAACCGTTTATGACCCGACATGCGGCTCGGGTGGCTTCCTACTCAATGCGGCGAAGTATGTGAGGATGCAATATAATGACCCCAGAAGCATTCGTTTGTTCGGGCAGGAGCTGGTATGGAACACATGGGCTATCAGTAACATCAACATGATTCTCCATGGCCTGGATGCCCGCATTGAACAAGGCGACACCATCCGTGACCCGAAGTTCAAGGAAGAGGGGAATGCATTGGAGCTAAGGACATTCGACAAAGTGATGGCCAATTTCCCATTCTCCATGGAGAACTGGGCACAGAATGGCGAACCCAAGAAAGACAAAAAGGGGAAGGCCGTCCTAAAAAAGGATGGGGCGCCTCAACTGGAATACAAGAAGGAGTTTTCAGACCCTTACAACCGTCTTGTCTATGGCATTCCGCCCTACAGCAATGGCGACTTCGCTTTCTTGCAACACATCATTGCCTCTCTGGACGACAAGGGGAAAGCGGGAGTGGTATGTCCGCAAGGTGTCCTTTTCCGAGGACAGCCGGAGAAGACAGAAGAAGAGGACGGACAGAACCGCAAGGCCGATGTGGAATACCTCATTCGTCGGGGCTTTTTGCAGGGCATCGATTTCTCTAAGCACATCAACATCATTGATGCCATTGTCGTGCTGCCAGGCAACCTCTTCTATGGCACCACCATTCCTGGTGCTATTATCTTCTTCGACAAGAACAAACTGGCCGAGCGCAAGAACAAGGTGCTAATGGTCTATGCCGCCAAGAAAGGCTGGTATCGCGAGGATGCCAATATGAGTGTGTTGGAACCTCATGACGTGCTCCGTATCTCCACCATATTGGAGAGCTGGGGAAATATTGACAAAGCCAAGGCCTGGATTGCAGACAGGAAGGTGCAGCTGAATAGCCAGATACTTCTTGACTATGATTACGAAATATCCGAGATAGAGAAGGATACGGCGGAAGATATCGCCATCAAGACAGAAAAGCTGAACAAGGCCAAACAAGTTATTCAGGAGAAAGAGAAGAACGGGAAGGCTCCAACCAAGAGTGAACTAAAGGCATTGGAGACCGCTCAAAATGCTTTAGACAAGCTCTTGGCAGACAAAACGGCCAAGATAAACGCAGCCAAAGACAAGGCGACAAAACAATCACAGGCGATTGATAATGTAGAGGACGAACTACTCCAGATGTTTGCCGACCCGGAGTTACGCAAGCGCTATTTCTCCATCGCCGATATGGACGAGATCGAGGAGAACGAGTTCAACCTCAATATTCCACGCTATGTCGATACCTTTGAGCCTGAGGAGCAAATCGATTTGAAGCAGGCCATTTCGGATTTCCGCAATGCATTGCAAGCGGAATCGGCGGCAGAGAAAGAGTTGAGTGAATGGCTGAACAAAATTGACAATTTGCAATGATGAAAGAGACCAATCGTATAGAATTCAAACGCGAACTGACACGCGACCTCGATTTGGAACGCGAAGTGGTGGCTTTCCTCAATTACCGTGAGGGTGGTATTATTTATATTGGTATCGATGATAGTGGAAAGGCTGTGGGGGTAAATGACATAGATGGCGATATGCTGAAAATCAAAGACCGCATCAGAACAGGTGTTTCTCCATCGCCGATGGGGCTGTTTGATGTGACAGTCGAACAAATCGACAATATACCTGTCATCAAGGTTTTCATTTCGAGCGGAAGTGAGAAACCTTATTACAAAACCCGTTATGGATTGTCCGAAAAGGGCTGTTTTATACGAGTGGGAACAGCGGCAGAGCCCATGACGAGTGCACAAATCGAAGACCTTTACGCCCGCAGAGTACACAACTCGCTGAAGAATGTGGTATCGCCGCGACAGGATTTGACATTTGCGCAACTGAAAATCTATTACACCGAAAAAGGGTTTCAACTCAATGACAATTTCATTCGGTCGCTTGATTTGATGACCGACGACGGAAAATACAACTATGTGGCCTATCTGCTTGCCGATGAAAACGGCAATTCAATGAAACTGGCCAGGTATGCAGGAACAGACCGATACGATCTGATTTCCAACAATGAGTACGGATATTGCTGTCTGATTACTGCTACACAGAAAGTGCTTGACAAGCTCGATGTGGAGAACAAAGTATCGTCAAAGATTACTTCTACTCGGCGCATTGACACCCCTCAGTGGGACAAAATAGCCGTGAGGGAGGCGGTTATCAATGCTGTTGTGCATAACGATTACTATTACGGTGTCCCTTCCAAAATAGAACTGTTTTCCGACCGATTGGAGATAACCTCCATTGGTAAAATACCATTGGGACTGACAAAGGATGATTTCTTCAACGGGGTGAGCATGCCTCGTAACAGGGAACTGATGCGGGTGTTCCGTGATGTGGAGATGGTGGAGGCTCTCGGCTCTGGGATGAATCGTATTATGCGCACTTATGGACGAGACAATTTCGAGTTTGGCGACAATTACATCCGAATGATTGTCCCATATAACTGGATACCAGAGGAAGGCGAGCAGGACGATGGAGTAAAAACGGAGAATGTTATGGGAAAAACAGGAGATGACACGTTAAATGTCGGAAGTTTGTCGGAAGTTCAACATACCGATAGACAGAAGTGGCCAGAAGAGGGATCGAAAAGTTCCCAGAAAAGTTCCCAGAAAAGTTCCCAGAAAATCATTTCTCTAATGTCGGCCAACTCCCAAATTACCACACAAGAGATAGCTGGAGCATTGGGAATGAGCCGAAGAGCAATAACAAAACAGATTGCAAATCTTCGTAAAAAGGGCATCATCCGCCGGGTAGGTCCTGGCAAGGGCGGCCATTGGGAAGTAGAGAAACACGAAGAGCCGACCGCTGAGGAAACAGGCGACAAATTGGGCGATAAACAGGCGATAAATCTCAAAACAAGCGACAAATTGGGTGACAAACAAGCGATAATAATGGAATATCTGTCATTAAATACGGATGTCACCACATCTCAGTTGTCAAAAACACTAAAAATTAGTTTGTCGAGGACACGTTTTTACCTCAACTCTATGGCAAAAGCAGGCCTTATCATAGCCTGTGGTGCCAACAAAAACAGGACCTATCGGCTGAACAATGAACAATAGACAATGATGGAAGGCTGGAAAACAGAAATAGTTGGGACTCTTTTTGATGTCAAGGCGGGTGGCGACTTGCAGGGTTTGTTTTTTTCTTCAATGCAAACTGAAGAGTTTAAGTATCCAATATTTGCGAATTCTTTAGAAAATAAGGGATTATATGGCTATACATCCAAACCTCGTTTTAAAGGCAACGCTGTAACGATAACAGGAAGAGGTGATGTTGGTCACGCAGAATATCGTGATGAAGATTTTGACGCCATAGTTAGGTTACTTGTTCTTCAACCTAAAATAGACATTGATTGTAGATATGTTACTTATTATCTTAATTCACAAGTCCATTTTCCAAAAGAAAGTACCGGCGTTCCTCAACTTACCGCACCGAAAGTTAGTCGCATCAAAATAAATATACCTCAATCAAAAACCGCTCAAACCGCCATCGCTACGTTGCTCTCGAAGGTGGATGAGGCCATCGCGGCGGTGCAGGGCAGCATTGCTGCCGCCGAGAAAAAAAACGACAAAAGCCACCGCAACATCAACCGCCGCGTGTCACCATCGGTATTTATCGGGCCAGTAACTCCTGAATGCAAATAAATTTAGATAATTCAGAATAATTGCGTATCTTTACAGTTTGAAAAAGATATATAAATATCGTAGACACAAATAAACGGAGGGGCAACCCGCGTAGTAGAATAAATGAACAATATGGCAGTTAACCATAATACAATAACCTCATTGCCCTATAATATCAAAGATGCCACAAGTATCTTTGAATACAGCAAAAAAATATTAGGTAAAACCCTACGAGACTTCGTGAGGGAAGGATATGAGCCGAAGAAGGGTAAAGGAAGCCTTGGACAGATGGTGGAGAACATATTCTTTATGCTTGAAACCAACAATTATGTCGGTGCTGATTTCTCCGAGGCTGGAATGGAACTGAAATGTACTCCTTTAAAGAAGAGCAAACAGGACAACTACCTTATTAAGGAACGTCTTGTGTGCAACATGATTAATTACTGCGAAGTGGTTGATGAAGACTTCGAACATTCGCACTTCTATTTGAAGTGCCAGTTAATGTTGTTGCTCTTTTACTTGCATAAAAATAACTGCGATAAACTCGATTTGGAGTTCATCTTTTCCGTCCTGTGGAAACTCCCAAAGAAGGATTTGTTGATTATCAAGCATGATTACGAAGTCATCATTGACAAGATAAAACAGGGAAAGGCTCATGAGTTATCCGAGGGCGATACAATGTATCTTGGTGCATGTCGAAAAGGACAGAAAGGCGAAAGCCTGATGAAACAGCCCAATAATGATATCAACGCTCCACGTAGAGCATTCAGCCTCAAAATGGCGTATATGCGTACTGTGTTGGAGTACGTTGTCAAGAGTGGTAAAAATGCAATCTCAAACATACCAGAAGTTAAATCAGAGCTTGTCAGTACCAAGGCTCTTCTGAATCACTCTTTTGACGACATTCTGCTCAATCGGTTTAAACCGTTCTTAAACATGCCCTTTGAAAAGATTGCGAAGAGGAAGAATGTCAATATCGAGAATAATCCAAAAAACAAGTTCGCACTTATTGCCAATGCTATCGCAGCCTCTGCCAAGTGTGCCAACGTGAACCGCTCTGAGGAATTTCTCAAAGCAGGTCTTACAATGAAAACAATTCGCGTGCAAGCCAGTGGCATCATAAAGGAGGCGATGTCATTCGAGAATATAGACTACATAGAGGTGGCAGAATGCGATGAGTGGACTGACTCTCGATTGTATGAATTATATTCCAGTCGTTTTATGTTTGTCGTATTCAGAGAGCAGACAGCCGGAAAAGAGGATTATTTGCTGGATGATGTTTTTTTCTGGACAATGCCACAAAAGGACTTGGATTGGGCAGAAGTTTATTGGGATCATATCAGAACTAATGTTCTTGTCGGTCATATTTCAGAGGAATACTGGTGGAAAGGTACTGATAGGAAGAAATTCCATGTTCGCCCCAAAGCTCTGAAGGCAACCGACCTTGCACCAACTCCAGATGGTAAAGATGCCAAAAAGTTCTGTTACTGGTTTAATAATGAGTATGTGCGAGAAATCGTAGAAAATAGAAGAAAGGAGAAGTTGAATGCCTAAGCATCATATAAAGGTAGTGGAGCTATTTGCCGGTGTAGGAGGATTTCGCATCGGATTGGAAGGTGCATCGGATGCATACGAGACCATCTGGAATAATCAGTGGGAGCCTTCGACATTACATCAAGACGCATCCCTTGTATATAAAGCTAGATTCGGATATAAGGGGCATGTAAACAAAGACATCAACCTTGTCAAGACAGAAGAAATTCCCGACCACGACCTACTTGTTGGAGGCTTCCCTTGCCAGGATTACTCGGTGGCGGCAACATTGAGCCGTTCGGGAGGAATCGAGGGCAAGAAAGGTGTGCTTTGGTGGCAAATATATCGCATTCTTGAGGAAAAGGTGGATAAGCGCCCGCGATATATCTTTTTCGAAAATGTAGACCGTCTGCTGAATTCCCCTGCTACACAGCGAGGACGCGATTTCGCCATCATTTTGGCATCGCTGTCCAACCTCGGATATATTGTCGAATGGCGTATCATCAACGCTGCCGACTACGGAATGCCACAGCGCAGACGCAGAACGTATATTGTAGGATACCAAAAGGGCTCTGAAGTCGCTAACAAAATTGAAACGATGGAAAACTGGGTGAAGTTCGAGGGGGTCATGGCCGAAGCTTTCCCATTCAGTGCCGATGAAGGAACACAATCGGAATTCGATATCAAAGGCTCTATACAAGAAGTGTCGGCAAATTTCAACAAAGGACAAAAAGACAGTCCTTTCGAGAATGCTGGCATCATGATTGACCGACATGTGTATTCGGTTGAAGCCATACCTGTCTACGATGGCACTCGCCAGATGTTGGGCGACATTCTTGTCGACGAGGACTTTGTTCCTGAAGAGTTCTTCATCTCGGAAGAAGAACTGCCCAAATGGCAATACGAGAAAGGCGCAAAAAAGATAAACCGTATTTCAAAGGGAGGCTTCGAATATGTATTCTCTGAGGGTGGAATGGCATTCCCCGACTACCTTGACAAGCCATCTCGCACTATGATTACAGGTGAAGGAGGCTCGGCCCCGTCGCGATTCAAGCATGTGGTGCAGACTCCATCTGGTCGCTATCGCCGCCTGATTCCTATCGAGATGGAACGCCTGAACATGTTTCCCGACAATCATACGTATCATCCTGACGTGTCGGATGGGCGCCGTGCTTTCCTAATGGGTAACGCTTTGGTGTGCGGTATCGTGCAAGAAATTGGACGTAGTCTCTATCAGTTTATCTACGACGAAGCACCTGTGTCAACCAAGCCTATCCATAAACAACGTAACCCGCGTCCGGCACTGACATTGGACTTGTTCAACACTGAGACAAAAGAGCTGGTTTACAACAAACCCAAGAAGACATACCAACTAGACCCCTCAAAACGTTTACTTGTGGGAATAGTGAAGAAAGACAATGAAAAATATTTTCTCACAGAAGAACCAACCAAACTCTACTATACGGACTCGATTCGAAAGTTCCCGTCCACTATCGCACTCAACAAACTATATTACTTTATGCCCTACATCAAAGGGAAAGGGGTTCGGGACATCTACTTAATAAAGCTACTGCGGCTGGGAGACAAAACCGAGGTACACACCGAAACCAAGAAAGACCTGAAAGCGCCCCGCTTTGTTTTCGAGTTGGAATACCTCGAAAGTCTCCCAAAATACCAGATGCTCACATTGAGATACCAGCACGCGTTCACGGATACGTTTCTGGGAAGAGTGTTAAACAAATAAGATGCCGCATTTTTTGCCGATAACACTCGATGAGGTCAAACGCCTGGGATGGGAGCAGGTGGACGTGGTGCTGGTCACGGGCGATGCTTATATCGACCATCCGTCGTTCGGGACGGCGGTGATCGGGCGGACATTAGAGGCGGCGGGATTCCGCGTGGCCATCATCCCGCAGCCGAACTGGAGGGACGACCTGCGCGACTTCCGCAAGTTCGGGCGGCCGAGGCTCTTCTTCGGAGTCACCAGCGGGGCAATGGACAGCATGGTGAACCACTACACCGCGGCGCGGCGCCTGCGGCACGACGACGCCTACACCCCCGGCGGACAGGCGGGATTCCGTCCCGACCGCGCGACCTACGTCTACACGCGGATACTGAAACAACTGTACCCCGATGTGCCGGTCATCATGGCGGGCATCGAGGCCTCCATGCGACGCCTGGCGCACTACGACTACTGGGACGACCGCTTATTCCCCAGCATTCTGATTGACACCCCCGCCGACCTGCTGAACTACGGGATGGGGGAGAGGACGACGCTGAAGATAGCCAGGCTGCTTGACGCGGGACACCCGATTGAAGACCTCTATGGGCTGCCGCAGGTGGCGTATTGTCGGAGTAATCGGAGTAATCCGAGTAATCGGAGTACTCTGAATACTCTGAATAGTCAGATAATCGAGCTCCACTCCTATGAGGAGTGCCAGCGGAGCAAACGCGCCGAGGCGGAGAACTATCAGATCATCGAGCGCGAGAGCAACAAGATAGAGGCGGCAACGCTCATCCAGCAGCACGGCAACCGCTATGTGGTGGTGAACCCGCCGGAGCCACCCATGACGACAGAGGAAATCGACGCGAGCTTCGACCTGCCGTATATGCGCCTGCCGCACCCCAAGTACAAGAAACGCGGCACGATACCGGCCTTCGAGATGATACGCTGGAGCGTCTGCACCCACCGCGGCTGCTTCGGCGGCTGCTCGTTCTGCACCATCAGTGCCCATCAGGGCAAGCAAATAGCCTCGCGCAGCGAAGAGAGCATCCTCCGCGAGGTGGAGCTCATCACCGCCGACCCCGACTTCCACGGCGTGCTGACCGACCTCGGCGGCCCCTCGGCCAACATGTGGCGCATGAAGGGGCGGAACCCCGAGCTGTGCCGCAAGTGCGTACGCTACAGCTGCTCGATGCCCAGCCTTTGCCCCAACCTCGACAGCGACCACCGTCCCATGATCGCCTTGCTGCGGAAGGTGGCGAGCCACCCCAAAGTAAAACACCTCTATGTCGGTAGCGGCATCCGTTGCGACCTCTTCACCGAGGACAATGGTGGCTGGCAATATTTCCGGCAAGTGGTTGTCAGCCACACCAGTGGACGCCTGAAAGTGGCACCCGAGCACACCTCGCCCCACGTCCTATCGATGATGCGAAAGCCCTCCTTCGACCTCTTCCGCACCACCAAGAGCCGCTTCGACGAGATATGCCGCGAGGCTGGTCTGCGCTACCAGCTCATCCCCTACTTCATCAGCAGCCATCCTGGCTGCCGCCTCGAGGACATGGCCGACCTGGCGCTGACGATGAAGCAGATGGGCTACCGCCTTGAGCAAATCCAGGATTTTACTCCTACGCCCATGACCCTCGCCACCGAGATGTACTACACTGGCATCGACCCCACGACCATGAAGCCCCTCCACGTGGCCACCAGCCCCGCCGACAAGGCCGACCAGCGCCGCCTCTTCTTCTTCTACCAGCCCGACCAGCGACCTGCCATCGAAGCCTCGCTCCTCACCCACCACCTCGACCGCTACATCCCCCTCCTCTTCGGCGACCAACAGCCGTCAAAAACCGCCAAGCGCCGCCCCTCACCCGCCAAAAACTACCCTATGCCCCCAAGGCGAAGGAAATAAAACCACGCTGAAAAACAGACGAATAGGCAAAAAACAAAAAAAATATTTGGCCAGAACGCAAAAAACACCTACCTTTGCACCCGTTTTCCAAGCGAAAAAGGGAAACAGGAACACAAAGCCGCATTCGTCTAGTGGTCCAGGACATCTGCCTCTCACGCAGAAGATCACGAGTTCGACTCTCGTATGCGGTACCAGCCGAGCAGCAACCAGCTGCTCGGCTTTTCCATTCCCTGCCCTTTTGCCCCGTAATTCTCCATTCTCAACTTTCAATTCTCAATTTATTCAATTCTCAATTCTCAATTCTCAATTCTCAATTTTCAATTCTCAATTACCACCCGCTCCGTATCCGCTCCGTATCCGCTCCGTATCCACTCCGTATCAAGTCCGTATCCGGGTGGAAAAAATACGGGTTGGATAGGGTGCAAAAACGGCGGGGGGGGCTTGCGGGATTTGGAGAGTGGAAATCGGGCTGCGGGGAGGGAATAAAGAGGGCAGGAAGCGCAGGGTGGGGGAGTGGTTAGGATGGTTGATATTCACTCTGTTGTGGCATTGGAGAAGGGTGTGGCAGAGGAAAAAGATGCGGCAGGGGAGTGGGAAAGTTTGGCTGGGTGGCGAAAAAAGTCGTATATTTGCAGGTTGAAATGAAAAGGATTTGGATAGCCATAGTGCGCCTATGTGGTTGGAAATTTGAGCTTCCCGAGGATGGGGAGCGTCCGGAGTTGCGGCGGTGCGTCTTTGCGGTGGCACCGCACACCTCGGTGAGCGACTTCTTGGTGGGTGCTGCCTACTTGTGGGCACTCGACGTCAATGGGCATATCTTCATCAAGAAGGAGTTCTTCCGCTGGCCGCTGGGGGGGCTGCTGCGGAGGCTGGGGGCGATACCGATCGACCGAGGCAACCGCAAGGGCGACATGGTGGGGCAGGCGGTGCGCGAATTTGCACGTGGAGGGACGTTCAGCTTGGCCATCACGCCCGAAGGCACTCGCAAGCCCACGCGCCGCTGGAAGCGTGGCTTTTGGGAGATAGCCTCGCAGGCAGGGGTGCCGATAGTGCCCGCCTGCATCGACTTTGGACACAAGCGCATCTGGCTCGAGCGAGCCATCGTCCCCACGGGCGATTTCGAGGCCGACTTGCGAGAGGTGCGCCGCGGCTTCAAGGCGCAGATGGCGCGGCATCCAAAGCAGTTTGTAGAACTTGACAATGAGCAATAAAGACTGATATGGTTAGAAGACTTTACGTAGAGAAAAAGCCCATGTTTGCCGTGCGGGCGCACGAGCTGCTGGGCGAGATGTCGGAATACCTTGGAATCAAGGCCGAGGGGGTGCGGGTGCTGGTGAGGTATGACGTGGAGAATGTGAGTGATGCCACCTATGCCCAGGCGCGGCAGATGGTCTTCAGTGAGCCGCCGGTGGACGAGGTCTACGACGAACAGTTCCCCCACCGCGAAGGGGATTTCTGCTTCACGGTGGAGTACCTGCCTGGGCAGTTCGACCAGCGGGCCGACTCGGCGGAGCAGTGCGTCAAGCTGCTCTGCGACAGCGAGGAACCCATCATCCGCTCGGCCACCACGTATGTGATAAGTGGAACGCTCAGCGAAGAGCAGCAGCAGGCGGTGGTGCAGCACTGCGTCAATCCGGTGGACAGTCGGCGTGCCGACGGCCCAAAGCCGCAGACGCTGGCAGAGCAGTATGAGGAGCCGGCCGACGTGAAGGTGATTGAGGGATTTGCCAGCATGGACGAAGAGCCGCTGCGCAGCCTCTATGCCTCGCTGGGTTTGGCCATGACCTTTGCCGATTTCAAGCATATCCAGCACTACTTCGCCGCCGAGGAGCATCGCGACCCGACGATGACCGAAATCCGTGTGCTGGACACCTACTGGAGCGACCACTGCCGCCACACCACCTTTGCCACCGAGCTGAAGGAGGTGGCCTTCGACGACGGCTATTACCGCCCGTTGATAGAGGGGGCTTTCCAGCAGTACCTGGCCGACCATAAGGAGTATTACAAGGGTAGGAACGACAAGTACGTCTGCCTGATGGACATGGGCACCTTGGCAGCCAAGCGGCTCAAGCGGGCTGGTGTGCTCGACGACCAGGAGCCGAGTGAGGAGATCAACGCCTGCTCGATAGTGGTGCCAGTGGAGATTGACGGCAATCGTGAGGAGTGGCTCATCAACTTCAAGAACGAGACCCACAACCACCCGACCGAGATAGAGCCCTTCGGAGGGGCGGCCACCTGCCTCGGCGGGTGCATCCGCGACCCACTCTCGGGGCGCACCTACGTCTACCAAGCCATGCGCGTTACGGGTGCGGCCGACCCCACGCGTCCGCTCGGCGAGACCCTCGCCGGCAAGCTGCCGCAGCGCAAGATTGTTACCACGGCGGCACGGGGCTATTCCAGCTATGGCAACCAGATAGGGCTGGCCACGGGGTTGGTCAGCGAGGTGTACCACCCCAACTATGTGGCCAAGCGAATGGAGATCGGTGCGGTGATAGCGGCTGCGCCGCGGAGAGCCGTCAAGCGGCTGTCGAGCGACCCTGGCGACGTCATCATCCTGCTTGGCGGACGCACTGGGCGCGACGGGTGTGGCGGTGCCACGGGGTCGAGCAAGAGCCACACCACGGCTTCGCTCACCACCTGCGGGGCCGAGGTGCAGAAAGGCAATGCACCCACCGAGCGCAAGATACAGCGCCTCTTCCGCCGCGAGGAGGTGAGCCGCCTCATCAAGAAGTGCAACGACTTCGGGGCGGGTGGCGTGAGCGTGGCCATAGGCGAGTTGGCCGATGGCCTGCAAATCAACTTGGATAAAGTGCCCAAGAAATATGCCGGATTGGACGGCACCGAACTGGCCATCAGCGAGAGCCAGGAGCGTATGGCCGTGGTGGTGGCACCGCAGGATGTGGAGCAGATGCTCCGCTATGCTGATGAGGAGAACTTGGAGGCCACGGTGGTGGCCACCGTCAGTGCCGAGCCGCGCATGGTTATCAGCTGGAGGGGCAAGGAGATAGTCAACCTCAACCGCCGCTTCATCGACACCAACGGTGCGCACCAAGAGACGGCGGTGAAGGTAAAGATGCCGAGCCAGACTAGTAGGACTAGTTTAACTAGTTCAACTAGTTTAACTAGTGTTAAGGAGCTTTGGCTCTCCACCCTTGCCGACCTTAACGTCTGCTCGCAGAAAGGCTTGGTGGAGATGTTCGACAGCTCGATAGGTGCGGGCAGTGTGCTGATGCCCTTCGGTGGGCGCTACCAGCTGACCCCCACACAGAGCATGGTGGGCAAGTTGCCGCTGCTTGATGCGCGGTGCGACACGGTGACCATCATGAGCTATGGCCTCGACCCCTACTTGATGTCGTGGAGCCCATTCCACGGGGCGGCTTGGAACGTGCTGAACAGCGTGGCCAAGATAGCTGCTGCGGGTGGCGATGCCAGCAGGGTGCGATTGACCTTCCAAGAATACTTCAAGAAGCTGGGTGCAGACCCCTACCGCTGGGGCGAGCCAGTGGCCGCTTTGCTGGGTGCCTACCATGCACAGATGGGGCTGAAACTGCCCTCGATTGGTGGCAAGGACTCCATGAGCGGCACCTTCAACGACATTGATGTCCCACCGACGCTCTGCTCCTTCGCCGTGGGAGTGAGCGACCTGCAGCATGTGCTCAGTCCCGAACTGAAACAGGCGGGAAGTCAGCTGCTGCTGCTCGACGTGCGGGAGAGAGCGTACGACATGCCCGACTATGAGGACGCCCTTGCCCAGTATGCACTGCTGAGGCAGGCTATTGAGCAAGGCCAGGTGCGGTCAGCCTACGTGGTGGGATTTGGAGGCTTGGTGGAGGCCGTCAGCAAGATGGCCTTTGGCAACAAGATAGGCGTGTGCCTGAATAGCAATGCAGCCACCACGCCCGAAGAGCTGACGGCCAAGCACTATGGCAACATCGTGGTGGAGGTAGCCTCTGTGGAGGGAATTCCCTTCCGCTATGTGGAGTTGGGGAGTACCACAGCCGAGCCAGTGCTGCAGGTGGGCGAGGTCAGAATCAGCATGGACGAAGCCATCGCTGCCTGGCAGGGGACGCTGGAGAGTGTGTTCCCCACCCGCACCAACAGACCTACGCAACCCATTCAGCCCAATCAGCCCAAGCCCTTTGATAGCATCTACCTCTGCCGCCACAAGGTGGCTCGGCCTCGGGTCTTCATCCCGGCATTCCCTGGCACCAACTGCGAGTACGACAGTGCGAGGGCATTCCACCGTGCGGGAGCTGAGAGCGAGACGCTCGTCTTCCGCAATCAGAACGGGCAGCAGATACGCGAGAGCGTGGCTGCCTATGCCGAGGCCATCGGGCGGAGTCAAATAGTGATGATACCAGGAGGCTTCTCGGCAGGCGATGAGCCAGAGGGGAGCGCCAAATTCATCACCTCGGTGTTCCGCAATCCGCGCATTTCCGAGGCTGTCATGGAGCTGCTGCAAAAACGCGAAGGCCTCATGCTGGGCATCTGCAACGGCTTCCAAGCACTGATAAAGCTCGGCCTTGTGCCCTACGGCGAAATCCGTCCGCAGGCCGAGGATGCCCCCACGCTGACCTTCAACACCATCGGTCGGCATCAGAGCAAGATGGCCTATACCCGAGTCAGCAGCAACCTCTCGCCCTGGATGCGGCGTGCTACGCTGGGTGGCACTTACATCATCCCTATCTCGCATGGCGAGGGGCGCTTTGTGGCTCCGCAGGCTTGCCTCGAAAGCCTCTTCGCTGCAGGTCAGGTGGCCACACAATACTGCGACCAGCAGGGGCAGCCCACGATGGATGAAGAATACAACATCAATGGCTCCTACTGTGCCATCGAGGGTATCACCAGTCCCGATGGGCGTGTGCTGGGCAAGATGGGACACAGTGAGCGCCGCTCGGCGGGTACTGCACGCAACATCGTGGGAAGCTATGCCGACGGCACCTTCCTCAACGACGACCA
Organism: Bacteroidales bacterium; assembly: GCA_017455205.1. Lineage (GTDB taxonomy): Bacteria > Bacteroidota > Bacteroidia > Bacteroidales > P3 > Colimorpha. Next base: position 7,010 of record JAFTBM010000021.1, on the reverse strand, counting down.
GCAGCTCTTCGAAAGTGGAGTGGAATACTTCAAGTAGCAGAGATAATGAGTTAATATTCACAAATAACCAACAACGAGAATGAATACACGTAAAATGCTCTGCACCCTTGCGTCGGCGATGATGCTCCTCGTGGGATGCAATAAAGAAGAGGAAACTACCGAAATTGCCCCCACGATTGACACCACGCCTGCTGCCGAGAACACCTTCTACTATGCTGGCAAATCGTATGCCGTAGCAGCCACGACGGTTGATTATTGCCATAGTGAGTTGACGGTAGTCTCGGCACAATCGGCTGATACTATGGCTGACGGTAGTCCCTTGATTGCCCTCAACCGCTTTTATATCCGTCCCGAACACTGGGGTAGGACGGTCAATATGGCCTCGCCTGCTGTGGGAGATTCGTGGAAACTGGATATGACCCTGCAGGGTGTTGCAGTCAGAGGCTTTGGACAAAACGATGGTGGACGCCTCTATTTCTCCACCGATGTGGACACAATGCACTCTGAAACCCCCGTCTTCAAAAGTGGCACACTGAAGGTAGTGGGCGAGAATGATGGAACGCCCATCAACATACTGGTCAATGCCGTACTAACCAATGACTTGGTGGTCAAGATGAATATCAAGACTGAATCCTACGCCATCGCTGGTAGCCAGCGATAGGCTTGCTGGAGGCTGTATCGCGTGTCGGCTGCAAACAATGGGTAGCCGACACGCGGCTTTTTTTTCGCTCACCATGCAATATCTTCTCAAGAAAGGCGTTGTTGCAAGTATGAAAGTACACTTCATAGCCATCGGAGGGTCGGCGATGCACAACCTTGCCATCGCCCTATGCCAAAAAGGAGCGATTGTAACAGGTTCTGATGATGAGATATTCGATCCCGCCCGCTCACGTTTGGCACAGTATGGTCTTCTCCCCGCCGAGGAGGGCTGGCACGCAGAGCGTATCACAGCCGACCTTGATGCCGTGGTGCTCGGTATGCACGCTCGGCAGGACAATCCAGAGTTGCTTCGCGCTCAAGAGCTCGGCATCCGTATCTACAGTTACCCAGAATACCTCTACGAGCAATCCAAGGATAAGCTCCGCATTGTGGTAGGTGGCTCGCATGGTAAGACTACTACCACTGCCATTATTCTCCACGTGCTGCGACATTGTGGTGTGGAGGCCGACTACATGGTAGGCGCACAACTCAAAGGCTTTGACGTCATGGTGCGCCTCTCCGACACCGCTCGTGTCATGGTCATTGAAGGCGACGAATACCTCACTTCGCCCATCGACCGACGCCCCAAATTCCACCTCTACCATCCCCATGTGGCCATCATCACTGGAATCGAGTGGGACCACATTAACGTCTTCCCTACATTCGATATCTACCGCGCCCAGTTTGCCCAGTTCGTCAACCTCATTGAACCCAGTGGCACCCTCATCTACTGCGAAGAAGACCCCGAGGTGAGGCGTGTGGCTATGGACAATCCTCGTACCGACATCGCTAAAGTGCCGTATAGTTGCCCCAACTATCAGGTAGCCGCAGGTATCACCTCGCTTTGCACTGGCTTGGATTCTAATCTGATGGTGCCTCTAAAGATATTTGGCCACCATAACCTCCTAAACCTTACAGCCGCCCGTCTCGCCTGCCGGCAAGTGGGCATCTCCGATGAGCAATTCTACGAAGCCATCCAGTCATTCGAAGGAGCCAGCAAGCGCCTTGAACTGGTCAAGGCTACGCCTACTGCCGCACTCTATAAGGACTTCGCCCATGCTCCTTCCAAGCTCCGTGCCACCATCCATGCCATGCGCGATCAATACCCTACGAGGCGTCTGGTGGCCTGCATGGAACTGCATACCTATTCCTCACTCACCCAAGAGTTCCTTGCCCAATATCGCGGCAGCATGCGCGAGGCCGACCTTGCCTACGTCTATTTCAGTCAGCATGCTCTCGCTCTCAAACACTTGCCTCCGCTGCAGCCCGAGGCGGTGGCCGAAGCCTTTGGCGGCGGGGTGAAAGTCTTTACCAGCAGTCAAGCCTTGGTAGCCGACCTGCAACAGCAATCTTGGCGTGAGGCCAACCTGCTTATGATGTCGAGTGGCAACTTCGACGGCATTGATTTCAGCTCCCTTGCCGATAGCCTGCTTCAATAGTTGAACCCCAAACCCAACGGATATGCTCATTCGTTCTACCTCAAATGCTTTTCGCTCATATCTCTCCTCCTTCTGCATCGTCTGCTTCTTGCTGCTTTCGCCTTGCGCCACGGCACAAATCACCCATGCCTCACAAGGTCGCCTTGATGAAAACGCCACCGAAGCCCTCCGCAAGGCGGCATCTCGCTTCAATCAGAATGTGGCCTTCACCGTAACGGCCACCTCCTTCAGCAGCGAGAAGAAACTCCTCTCCAAGCAGACTGCCCAGGTGCGCTACCACAAGGGGAAATACCGCCTCTCGCTACCCGACCAAGAACTCATCTCCGATGGCACCACCCTCTGGCACTGGAACAAGCAAGCTTCCGAAGTGGCTATCAGCAATGTTTCCACCGATGATGTGGACTTCCTCAATCCTGCCAGCCTCCTGACCAACTATCCCCAACTTTTCAAGCCCAAGTATATCCGTACCGATGCCGATGGCACAGCCGTCATCGACCTCCAGCCCCACTCTGCCCGCAATTTCCACAAACTTCGCCTCTTTATCCGCGAGGAGGACGGCCTGCTGCTGCGCATCGAAGTGCATAAGTTCGACTCCAGTCGTGAACTCTATGAAATCTCCGACTTCAAGCGTGCTGCCACCCCAGCCTCGCAGTTTACCTTTACCCCAGCCGACCACCCCAGTGTGGAAGTCATTGATATGCGATAGCCCATGAACCTCCTCCTCATCGAAACCGCCACCGCCGTCTGCTCGACTGCCCTTGCCTGCGACGGACAAATCGTTGCTCACCGCAAAAGTTCTGCCCCCAATGCCCACTCGGTCAGCCTTCCTCTTTTCATTCGTGAACTTTTGGCTCTGCAACGCCCCGATGCCGTCTGCATCTCGGCTGGGCCTGGCAGCTACACGGGTCTGCGTATCGGCACCAGCACCGCCAAAGGCATCTGCTACGCCCTCGACCTGCCTCTCCTCTCTGTCTCCACCCTCCTCTCTATGGCATCGCTCTACTATCGGCAGCACCCCGCCTATTGTGGCCTCGTCTGCCCCATGATTGATGCGCGGCGCATGGAATGCTACACCCTCCTTGTCGCCCCCGACCTCCGCATCCTACGTCCTGTCGGTGCCGACATCATTACCCCCGACCTCTACTCCCCTTGGCTCGGGCAGTCCGAAGTGGTCTTCATTGGCGATGGTGCAGCCAAGACGCAACCCCTCCTCGGATCGCACCCCAACGCCCGCTTCGACCCCTCGTTCTCTCTCTCTGCCGAAGGCTTGCTCCCATTGGCCGAGTCCCTCTGGCATGAAGGAAAACGCGAGGATGTGGCCTACTACGAACCCTTCTACCTCAAGGACTTCGTGGCTAAAAAAAGTGTTGTACACGGACTCCGCGACTGATGCTCAAGTTTATCACCAAACGTCTCCTCTATGGCCTGCTCGTACTCTTCGGAGTGGTAACGCTGGTCTTCTTCCTGTTCAACATCCTGCCTGGCGACCCCGCCCGTATGATGCTCGGCCAACGTGCCGACCAAGAAAGCATTGACATCATCAACCGCGACCTCGGGCGCGACCAGCCCCTGGCCATCCAATACCTCAACTACCTCAACGACCTCCTGCCCCTCTCCCTTCACAACCACCGCGACTCCTCCTCCCCCTTCTTCCTCGACCCCGATAAGTACGCTCCCTGCCACACGCTCCTGTGCCTCGGCTCCACCTCCCTCGTCCTCAAAGCCCCCTACCTCCGCCGTTCCTACCAGAGCCAGCGCAAGGTGAGCGACATCATCGCCACAGCTTTCCCCCAGACTGCCATCCTTGCCCTCACCGCTATGCTCATTGCGCTCCTCCTCGGTCTCCTCCTCGGCATCATCTCCGCCCTCCATAAGGACACTTGGATTGACCGTGCCACCCTCTTCCTCTCCACCCTCGGCATGTCCCTCCCCTCGTTCTTCGCAGCCATCTTGATTGCTTGGTTCTTCGCCTATATCCTTGCTGACGTTACCCACCTCTCCATGACAGGCAACCTCTACACCGTCGACGACTACGGCTGCGGCGAATACCTCGACTTCCGCAACCTCATCCTACCTGCCCTCACCCTCGGCATCCGCCCCCTCGCCACCCTTACCCAGCTGACCAAAAACTCTATGCTCGAAGCCCTCGGGCAGGACTATATCCGCACCGCCCGAGCCAAAGGCATCTCCCGCCGCCGCATCATCCTCGGCCATGCCCTCCGTGGTGCCCTCGGCCCAGTCGTTACCTCCGCCAGCGGCTGGCTCGCCAGTCTGCTCGCTGGTGCCGTCTTCGTGGAATACGTATTCGACTGGAAAGGAATGGGCATCGTGGTGGTCGACGGACTGGAAAAATACGACTTCCCTGTGGTCATGGGTGTCATCCTCTTCATCTGCATCCTGCTCGTCCTCATCAATATCCTAACCGACATTCTCTACGCTGCCCTCGACCCCCGCATCCGCCTGAAATAGACTATTCTTTCACTCCTGAAAACGCAGGCTCAAGCTGATGCGCTTCCGCCGCATATCCACCTCCAGCACCTTTACCCTCACATGCTGGTGCAGCTTCAGCACCTCACTTGGGTCTGCCACTCGCCGCTCCGCAAGCTGACTGATGTGAATCAACCCATCTTGGTGCACCCCCACATCCACAAACGCACCAAAGGCCGTCAGGTTAGTAACAATCCCAGGCAGCACCATCCCAGCCTTCACATCCTCCAAGCGCGTAACATTCTTGTCGAACTCAAACACCTCAAACCTTGCCCTCGGGTCGCGCCCAGGCTTCTCCAGCTCGCGCATGATGTCCTGCAGCGTCGGCAGGCCGCATTCCTCCGACTCGAAATCCTCCAGCCTTATCCGCGACCGCAATTCAGCATCGTCCATCAGCTGCTCCACTGTCGCCCCCACGCTGGCGGCCATCCGCTCCACCAGTGCATACCGCTCGGGGTGGACAGCGCTGCGGTCGAGCGGATTAGCCGCCCCTCTGACGCGCAAAAAGCCAGCGCACTGCTCGTAGGCTTTTGCTCCAAGCCCCTTCACCTCCAGCAGCGACTCGCGGCTGGCAAATGCTCCGTGTGCATTGCGGTGAGCCACTATCTTCTCGGCCAATGCTGGCCCGATACCACTCACGTAGGAAAGCAGTTCGCGACTGGCTGTGTTGAGTTCCACTCCCACGCTATTGACACAGCTCTCCACCGTGTCGGCCAAGCTCTCCTGCAGCATTCGTTGGTCTACGTCGTGCTGATACTGCCCCACACCGATGCTCTTGGGGTCAATCTTCACCAGCTCGCTCAGCGGGTCCATCAGTCGCCGCCCAATGCTTACCGCCCCACGCACCGTGACGTCATAGTCGGGGAACTCGCGCCGTGCCACCTCGCTTGCACTATAGACCGAAGCTCCTGCCTCGCTCACGCTCACCGCTATCAGCTTCCGCCGAAACTTGCACTTGCCCACCACCTCCTCTGTCTCGCGCCCCGCCGTGCCGTTGCCGATGGCTATGGCTTCAATCTCGAAAGCCTCCACCAGCGACTCCAATTTGCCCACCGCCGCCCGCTCTTCGCGCACCGAGGTGAAGGGATAAATCGTCTCGTTGTGGAGCAGCTGACCCTGTGCGTCGAGGCAGACCACCTTGCACCCCGTGCGAAACCCAGGGTCGATGGCCAGCGTCCGTTTCTGCCCCATCGGGGCGGCGAGCAGCAGCTGCCGCAGGTTGTCGGCAAAGACGCGAATGGCCTCGCGGTCGGCTCGCTCCTTGACCCAGTGCCGCATCTCGTTCTCAATCGAAGGCCCCAGTAGCCGCTTATAGGCATCGGCAGTGGCCAGTCGCATCTGTGCCGTGCAATCGGCGTTCTTCAACGCATAGCGGCTGGCTATCAGTTGCACCACCTCCTCCTCATTCTCGGGCCGCAGATGCACCGTCAGCACCCCAGCCTCCTCGCCCCGCAGCAGTGCCAGCACTCGGTGCGATGGCGCCTTGCCGATAGGCTCTTTCCATCCAATCCACGACTCGAACCGCCCCACACGCTCCTCATCGGTCTTCACCCCACGCGCCAGCTCCGAAGTCAGCATCGCCTTGCGGCGGAACACCGACCTCACCCGCGAGCGATTGGTTGCCTCCTCGCTGATGCCTTCGGCCAATATGTCCCTCGCCCCCTGCAAAGCCTCCTCGTCGGCATCGCCCTCGGTGGCACGCCACTGCCCCGAGGCAATAGCCTCTGCCAGCGGCCCAAAACCCTTCTCGCGGGCAATCGTAGCCCTCGTGCGCCGCTTGGGGCGATAGGGCAGGTAGATGTCCTCCACCTCGGCCAGGCTCTCGGCCTCGGCCAGCCGCATGCGGAGCACCTCGGTCAGCACCCCTTGCTCCGCCAGCGAAGCCTCCACCGCCTCGCGACGCTTGTCCAGCTCCTGCAGCCGAAGCCACTGGTCGCGTATGGCGGCAATCTGCACCTCGTTCAGCCCCCCAGTGGCCTCCTTGCGGTAGCGGGCAATGAAAGGTATCGTCGCCCCCTGGTTGAGCAACCCGATAGTATTTTCCACCTGCCGACGGCTAACATTCAGCCGCTTGGCGATAATATCTGCGTAATCCTTCATGCTGCAAATGTAAGCAAAAAAAGCGAACTGCGAATGGTGAATTGAAAATTGAGAACTTCGGAAATTGAAAATTGAGAATTGAAAATTGAGAATTGGAGGGCGGTAGCCAATTTTCAATTCTCAATTTTCAATTCTCAAATTTCAATTCTCAATTTTCAATTCTAAATTTTCAATTTTCAATTTAGCACACGCTCCGTATACGCTCCTTATCAACTCCGTATCCAATCCGTATCCGCTCCGTATCAAGTCCGTATTAGGAATGTTTTCTTACTGGGTGGATTTGTC
>JAFTBM010000020.1 GCA_017455205.1 Bacteroidales bacterium | reverse complement strand
TGGTCAGTGTCAGGTCCGTGTTAAGTCCGACTCCACTCGGAGGTGACACGGACCTGACACGGAGTTGACACGGAGATGACACGGACCAAGTCCCAATTGAGAATTGAAAATTGAGAATTGAAAATTGGGGAAATCGAGAATTGAGAATTGAAAATTGAGAATTGAGGATTGGGGAAATCGAGAATGGAGAATTGAAAATTGAGAATTGAGGATTGGGAAAATTGAGAATGGAGAGTTGTGAATTGTGAATTGAGGATTGGGTGGGGGAGTGGGAAATGGGGTGGGGGATTTTTTTGTTGGTAGGTTGAAATGGTTTTGCTATATTTGCATTTTGCGATGGATAATCTAAACACTACGTATATGGTTGAGAAACATTTTCTTGCTTTCGATTGCGGGGCCACCAGCGGTCGCGCTGTGTTGGGTACGTTCAGCGGGGAGGCTTTCCGCATGGAGGAGGTCTACCGTTTCCCGAATGCCACGATGGAGCTTGGCGGCAAGTTCTACTGGAACGTGTACAGCATCTACAGCCACATGGTGGAGTGCCTGCGGCAGCTGGGGCAGCGGGGGGTGAAGTTGGAGTCGATAGGTATCGACACTTGGGGGGTGGATTTCGGGTTGGTCGGAGCCGATGGCAGCCTGCTGGGTTTGCCGCGTGCCTACCGCGACCCTTACACCGAGGGCGTCCCCGAGCGGGTCTACGAGACGGTGCCGCGTGCCGAGCTCTATGCTGCTACGGGCATACAGATTATGAATTTCAACAGCATCTTCCAGCTCTATGCGCAGCAGGGCGAGGGGTCGGTGGCGTTGCGCCATGCCGAGCGGCTGCTCTTCATGCCCGACCTGCTGGCCTATATGCTGACGGGCGGTGCGGTGTGTGAGTACACGGTGGCTTCGACGTCGGGCATGATGGATCAGTGCACACGCGGGTTCAACACTTTACTGCTGCGGCGGCTGGGGATTGATTCGCGGGTGCTGCTGCCGGTGGTCGACCCAGGGGTCAGGGTGGGGGTGCTTCGTAGTGGCATCGCGCAGGCTACGGGCTTGGGCGAGGTGCCGGTGGTGGCTGTGGCGGGGCACGACACGGCTTCGGCCATTGCGGCTGTGCCTGCCGCCGACGAGCGTTTCGCCTACCTCAGTTCGGGCACGTGGAGCCTGATGGGCATCGAGACCGAGGCTCCCATAGTTACCGACCGCTCGGCCGAGCTCAATTTCACCAACGAGGGGGGCATCGAGGGGACGACGCGCTTTCTGAAGAATATCACTGGCATGTGGCTCTTGGAGCAGTGCCGCAAGAAGTGGGTGGCCGCGGGGCGCGACTATTCGTATCCCGAGATGGTGCGCATGGCGCAGGCGGAGGCTTCGTTTGCGGGGCGGATTAACCCCGATGATGCGCGTTTTGCCAATCCTGCCGATATGGAGCAGGAGATTTTTGATGCCTTGGCCGAAGGAGGGCAGGCGCGCCCGACATCGGACGGACAGACGCTGGCTTGCATCTACCACAGCTTGGCCGACCGCTACGCCGAGGTGCTGACGATGCTGCGCGAGTTTGCACCGTTCGAGATTGAGCGGCTGCATGTCATCGGTGGAGGTGCGGCCAATCGGCTGCTCAACCAGTGGACGGCCGACCGTTTGGGGCTGCCGGTGGTGGCTGGCCCGACGGAGGCCACGGCGCTTGGCAACCTGATGCTTCAGGCGAAGGCTGCTGGGCTGGTGGCCGACCGCTGGCAGATGCGGCGACTGGTGGCTCGGGCATCGGAGTTGGAGACCTTCGAGCCGCAGGCGTAGGACGGCGGCTGACGCTGGTCAGTCGGCGGTGGGGTAGTGGAGGTCGAGGTAGTCGAGTATGGAATCAATGGTGGCGTGCAGTTCGCGGTGCCAGCGTAGGGTTCGGCCTTTGAGGCTGGGCGGTGGAGTGGGGTCGACGGGGATGGGCGTGAGGGTGGTGAAGTTGCTTTGCAGCTGGTTGAGCAGTTGCCGATGGTGGGAGTCGAGGAGGTTGAGCGAGTCGGAGGGAGCGGGGGAGGAGGCGAAGTCGTCGGCGATGGAGCGGGCGGCGTTGGCAGCACGGTCGCCTTGGATGATGAGCAGTTTGTGGCCGGCGGGCCATTGGGGGATGTCGGTGCCGTCGTTGGGGCGCTCGGCAAGGTAGTATTGCAGGCGTAGGTGGCGGTCGTGGAAGGCGAAGAGCGGCCAGGGAGCGAGGCTCTCGGCCAGTGCCATGTCGGGCTCGCGGCAGAGCTCGAGGGAGTAGAGCTTGTTGAGGTCGTCGGCGAAGGCGTAGGTGGGGGCGATGGAGTGGAAGAGGAGGAGGTGGGTGAGGGCGCGGATGGGGTCGTCGTCGGGTTCGAGGGCGAAGATGTTGTTCTTTTTCATGGGGTCAGTCGTTGGTGGGGGTGGTGTGCTCGAAGGGGTGACCGCTGGAGGCGAAGTCGGGTCGGTAGGCATCGGCGGCGTGCAGCTCTTGCTGCCAGCCGAGGGTGAAGCCGAGTTGCGAGGCGGCGGTGCAGACGCGGGAGTATTCTTCGGTGCTGACGGGTCGGTCGAGCGGAGGGGGCAGGTCGGGGTGCGGGGGATAGTATTGAGCCATGAGTGAGAGGTGGAGGCGCCAGGGGGTGAAATGGGAGGCGAGCCAGTCGAGGCATTGGAGGGAGTCGGCGGTGGCACCTGGGAGGACGAGGTGGCGCACGATGAGGCCGCGGTAGGCTTGGCCGCTGTAGGGGTCGGTTTTCAGTCCTTCGCCCACCTGCCGGGCCATTTCGAGCAGGGCGCGGGTGGCCACTTCGGGGTAGTCGGGGGCGTGGCTGTAGCGCGAGGCGATGGTGGGGGAGAGGTATTTGAGGTCGGGGAGGTAGATGTCGACGAGGCCTTCGAGGCTGCGGAGGGTGTCGGTGCTTTCGTAGCCGCCGCTGTTGTAGACCACGGTGGGGGTGCATCCTTGCTCGTGCAGGGCACTGATGAGGGCGGGCAGCTGGTCGGCATAGTGTGCGGCACTGACCAGTCCCAGCAGGCCACCGCTTTGGGGGAGCAGTGGGGCGATGAGGGAAGCGAGCCGACTGGGGGTATAGGCTTGGACAGGGAGGTTGGGCGACAGGGTGCGGGCGGAGATTTGGTGGTTTTGGCAGTAGATGCATTGCAGGTTGCAGTGGGCGAAGAAGAGGTTGACGATGGGGTTCAATGGGGGTTCTTCGCCGCGGTGGAGGCAGACGGATGCCACTTCCATCGGGGTGCCAGCACCGCAGTAGCCGGCGCGTTGGGTGCGGTCGGCGGCACAGCGGCGTGGGCAGAGGGTGCAGGCGGTGGGAGGCATGGCGGCGGGGTGGGTTAGTCCCAGTTGCAGACGGTGTAGTAGCGGTTGTCGGCCCCTGAGGAGCCTGGGGTGTACATATATTCCATGCCCGAGCAGCTGCCGCCGTGGTCGTCGACTTCGTCGGCGGAGTAGGTGTGGGAGGTGCCGTTGTAGGCGAGGCAGGTGCAGCTTTTGCGGCAGCTGACGCAGAGGGCGAGTGTGGCGCCGAGGGCGAGGAGGATGGGGATGCGGTGCTTCATAGCTTTGGGCTTTGGGTGGGTTGCGGGGTGTCGGCTGTGGGGCGGCTGTGGCGCAGGCGGGCGAGGATGCGGGCGAGGGCAGCACGCTCGCCGTAGGCCGCAATGCCGAGGTAGAGGGCTATCAAGGCGGTGCCTATCAGCAGCCGCCAGCCGAGTGCGAGGGGGGCGGATAGGCGCGAGAGGGCGTAGAGGGCGAGGGCAAGGGCTGCGTAGAGGAGCATGGTGGCGGTGGGGTAGGGGACAGGGTTGCGCCGTTGGCCGATGGAGTAGCTCAGCAGGACGCAGACGGCGTAGCCCGCCAGGCCTGCCCAGGCGCAGGCCATGTAGCCCATGCGTGGCACGAGGAGGATATTGAGCACGATCATCGCCACGCTGCCTGCAGCACTCATGGCGGCCCCCCACCAGGTCTGCCCGCTGAGCTTGTACCAGAAGGAGAGGTTGAAGTAGACGCCCATCAGGATTTCGGCTGCCATGACGATGGGGACGGCGGGCAGAGCCTCCCAGTAGTCGGGGCTGATGAGGTGCTTGAAGAGGTCCATATAGCACATCACCACGAGGAAGGCCAGGAGGGTGAACATGACGAAGTATTTGGTGGCGGTGGCCTGTGCCTCCTTGCTCTGGCGGTCGCGGCTGCTGCCGAAGACGAAGGGCTCGTAGGCGTAGCGGAAGGCTTGGGTGATCATGGCCATAATCATGGCTATCTTGACGCAGGCGCCATACATGCCCAGTTGCACGCGGCCTTCGCCTGCGGGCAGAAGCCAGGGGAGGAGTATCTTGTCGGCCACTTGGTTGAGTATGCCTACCAGTCCCAGCAGGAGCAGGGGCCAGGTGTAGCGCAGCATGCGGCGCAGGAGGTGGCGGTCGAGCAGGTGCAGGCTGAAGTCGCGCAGCTCGGGGAGGAAGCCCAGGGTGACGAGGGCGGTGCAGAGGAGGTTGATGCGGAAGATGTAGCCCACGGGGTCGGAGGGGTTGTACCAGCGCATGGCAGGGTGGTCGGCGATGGAGGGAGCGACGAGGAAGATGAAGAGGTTGAGCCCTATGCTGAGGAGGATGAATCCGAGCTTAAGCCCTGCGAATTTCCAGGCGCGTCCTTCCTGCCGCAGGCGTGCGAAGAGGATGGCTTGGAAGGCGTCGAGTGCGACGACGAGGGACATGGTGCGGATATAGTCGGGGTGGTCGGCGTAGCCGAGGAATGTGGCGATAGGGCTGGTGAAGAGCATGACGGCGAGGGCGAAGAGCGCGCTGACGGCACCGACAGCTCCCAGTGCGGTGCTGAACACGCGTCGGCGGTCGGCTCCCTCGCGGCTGGAGAAGTAGAAGAAGGTGGTCTCCATGCCGAAGGTGAGCACCACGAGGGCCAGGGCGGTGTAGGCGTAGATGTTGGTTACCACGCCGTAGCCCCCCGTCGAGGCGGCTATGCGGTAGGTGTAGAGCGGCACGAGCAGGTAGTTGAGGAAGCGTCCCACGATGCTGCTCAAGCCGTAGACTACCGAATCGGAGAGTAATTTTTTCAGTGATGGCATGGGGTGGGGGTGAATTATGATGAGTGAATTGTGAGGGGGTGTTGAAAGAGGTTTGCTTTTTTAGGGTGATAACGTGTTGTGTAGGGGCATTATTGCATTTCGCCTTTCACCACGGGCGGGCCGCCCGTGCTCCCAGCTTCGCCTTTCACTTCAGGAAACCGTATTCGTAGACTTTGGGTTCGATGTGGCGGGCGAGTTGGCGGACGGCTTCGCGGAGGATGTGGTGCAGGGTGGTGTAGGTGGCATCGGTACTCTCGGTGTTCATCTGCTCTTTGCCGCTGCGGGTGAGTTTGGTGCCTTGGAAGTGGAGGCGGATGTCGTAGTAGCTGGCGTTGGGGTTGTAGTTGGAGTGCTGGCGGCTCGCCTGCTGGTGGTAGTAGCGCCACAGGTTGCGGCCAGCAGTCAGCACGGTCTCGGCTTCTGCCGACAGGTGGTCGAGCGGGCGGTAGGGGGCGGATTGCGGTTGTCCCCCTTGTGTGGAGAAAAGGTCTGTTTGCGTGGTCTTTGGATTAACGGTATGTGTTCCGTTAAGGTAGTCGCTCATAAAGTGGCTGGCGAAGTTGTCTTGTGCGCCTACTTCGGCTTCGGTGAATGGTATCCAGTGGTTGATGCCATCGCGTGAGGAAATGCGGTTCTGTCCATGGAATAGGGTGTAGACAAGACAGTCGGTTTGAAACACGTAATCGGTTTGCCATCCGTCGTTAGGGTAGAGGAATTGGTCACGGTCGTTGATCCATGTGGCTTCGATACAATGGCGGATAGCAAGATAGATGGAAGATTGAATGATATTGCTTGCAATTATTTGCCATTGGTATTGATGATTCCATGGCCTATGGGGACGTTCGATTCGGACAGTTCTTTGATTTTGGAAATCGTTGCCGATACCGATAATGGTCCCCAATGATTGTTTGCTGTCGTCGATAAATAACAAAGTCCAGTCGTTTATTAATTTAAGGTTGTCATATGGGAACAATGTCTTTTGACCGGTATATTCTCCTTTTTCGTTATATACATCCGCAGTAATGTGGATAAATTGTTCTTCGGAGCCAATATGCCAAATATAGAAGGCTATAGGAAAATCTCCAGTAACGTTATCGAAGGTATTAGCTGGTACCAAAAAAATTCGACCGGGCTTCGCCTGGAAATGTGAACGAAAGACGTGGAACTTCGGTGCTTGCAAATTTTTCAACTTTGAAAAATTTGCAAGCACCGAAGTTGGGAGTTCGTTGTAAACTCTTGTCATAAATTGAATATACATTTCCCGCTTGGCATATCCCATGAAGTTTGTGTATTTGCTTTGTATTGCAGATAATGCAACTCCGTTCCGACCTTCTCCGTTTCGATTGTCACCTTCTGCATATGGTGGATTTATGTATATTACAAGCCGCTTGCACATGTCAGGGTCGTTGATGACGGCGCGAAGACTGTCTGGCAGTATATCAAATGAGTCATTTAGGAAGTCAAATCGGAAAATATGTTTTTCCAGCAGATTGAGTTCCCCGTCGGCGACACGGTTTTTCATTACCTGAACATCACCATAATCAAGAGTTGATGCCCACACGCGGTAAGGCTCGGTGAGGCCGAAGAGCAGATTGCCTGTACCTGCACAGCAATCCCACACGTAGTATTGCTGCTGCCAGTCCTCGCCCAGTTCGTCAGCAAGGTAGCGTTGCGACAATTCCACCCATTGTGGAGGGGTGAAGAATGCCCCTTGGTATTGGCGCAGGTCGTGAGGGATAAGCAAGTCGCGGCGCTCGAGAATAATGTCAATTGCCTCCTGCCGTGGCGGACGCTTGTATTTGTTCCAGAAGGCACGGTAGGCTTTCTGGCCGTCGGTGAAGCCGCATTCGCTGAAGAGCTTCTTGCCGCTCTGCAGGATGTGTTCGAGTATCTTGTATTCGTCGCCACACAGCACCACGGCAAGGTCGGAGCGCAGCGTGTAGTCGCCGCGCGAGATGAGGTCGGCAAAGAAGAAGTCGGCCACGCGGGTGGCGGGGATGTCGCTCCAGTCGGCAGCGATGGTGGGCTTCACCTCTTCGACCCAACGTTGGAAGACGAAGAGATAGTTGTTGCGGGTGATGGCCACGCCGTCGGTCTTGTGCCCGTCGCGGAAGTTGGCCTTGATGAACTGTTGCAGGGCACGCTCGTCCTTCTGCAGGTGGAAGGTGGCGATATGCTCGTGCAGTGTCCCTTCAAGCATCTGTTTGAGCTGCTTGAACTCCTTGGTGGTATGGTTGCTTGGAGCGACGTTCCAGTTGAAGTCGTTCTGGTAGAAGATGCTGGCCACGTGGTGGAATTCGATGAAGGCGATTTTCTCGGCATCGAAAGCGCCGAGGAACATCGGGGGAAGGTACTTCTCGTGGGTGTGGGCCTTGCCGATGGTGATGATGAGTTGGACGAAGGAGTCAATCAGGCTGTGCGAGGTGCCTTTCTTGGCCTCGGCCCAGAGGTACCACTCGCACTCGAAGAGTTCTTGTTGAGTTGGGTTCTCGTGGCGGCTGGTGACGGCGAAGTCCACGTTGCCAAGGGTGTGGGTGGCATCGTAGGCCGAGAAGAGGCTGTCGCGCAGGGCGTTTTTGATTTCCTCTTCGCGCTTGGGGATGGTCGTGGTGCTCATAGGGTCTTATTGGTTAGGGTCTTGGCCACGGTGTTTTTTGATGGTTATCTCGATGCCTTTGAGTCCCCAATTGATGAAGAGGATGGTGGCCACGGCTATGAGAGCTTCGAGCCAGAGGCCGTAGCCGCAGAGGCAGCCGACGGCGGCGGAGCACCAGATGGTGGCTGCCGAGGTGAGGCCGTGGATGGTTATGCCGTTTTTCATGATGACGCCTGCACCGAGGAATCCGATGCCAGTTACCACCTGGGAGAGGACGCGCAGGTTGTCGTTGTTCACGAGGCCACCGCTGGCCTGGGCTGCCATGATGAGGCTCTCGCTCGTCAGGATGAAGATGCAAGCCCCGACGGCCACAAGCGAGTTGGTGGTCAGGCCGGCTTGGTGCTGCCGCAGCTCGCGCTGGGTGCCGATGGCGATGCCTGCGACCAGTGCACAGGCGAGGCGTAGGATGAAGGTGCTGATGGGCATAGGCAATAAGGTGAAAGATGGGCTATTCTTTGCCAGCGAGGACTACCACTATCTCGCCTTTGACCTCCTTTTGGCCGAAGTGGGAGGCGGCTTGAGCGAGGGTGCCGCGGAAGGTCTCGGCGTGGAGTTTGCTGATTTCGCGGCTGACCGACACTTGGCGGTCAGCGCCTGCGAGCGGTTGAAGCTCTTCGAGGAGGCGAACCAGGCGGTAGGGGCTTTCGTAGACGATGGTGGTGCGAGGCTCGGCGGCGAGGGCTTGGAGGGCGGTCTGGCGGCCTTTCTTGTGGGGAAGGAAGCCGAGGAAGAGGAAGCGGTCGCAGGGGAGGCCACTATCAATGAGTGCTGGCACAAAGGCTGTCGCCCCTGGCAGGCACTCTACCTCAACGCCCGCTTTGATGGCTTCGCGCACAAGGAGGAAGCCAGGGTCGCTGATGCCTGGTGTGCCAGCGTCGGTGATGACGGCCATCGTCTGCCCAGCGAGCAACCGCTCCACGAGGGAGCCGACGGTCTGGTGCTCGTTGAAGATATGGTAGCTTTGCAGGGGGGTAGAGATGGAGTAGTGCTGGAGGAGCACACGCGACGTGCGGGTGTCCTCGGCCAGGATGAGGCTGACCGATTTAAGAACCTCGACGCCGCGATAGGTCATGTCGCTGAGGTTCCCCACAGGAGTAGGAACTAAAAACAACTTCATTGTTCTCGGATATAGGTTATAGATCATTGGTTATAGGTTATAGAAGGCTGCAGCACCTCTTGTTGTTGCGCAAGCCTCTATAACCTATAGCCCATAACCCATAACCTTTAACACTATCACTCCTCCTCGAAGTCGTCGGGTATCTCCATATCGTGGAAGACGTTGGTTACATCGTCGTCCTCCTCGAGGATGGAGATGATGCGCAGCACCTTGCGGATGGTCTCGGCATCCACTTGGCGTGTGCTGTTGGGAATGCGCTGCAACTCGGCACTTTCGCACTCGATGTGTTTCTCTTCGAGCATCTTGACCATGTTGCCGAAGTCTTCATAGGCGGTGTAGAGGGTGAGGTATTCATCATCGGACTCCATCTCTTCCAATCCGCCGTCGATGAGTTCCATCTCCAGCTCCTCGATGTCCATCTCGGGCTTGCGAGGGATGACGAAGACGCCTTTGCGGTCGAAGAGGAAACTCAAGCTACCGTTGGTCTCCAGTGTGCCACCATTCTTGTTCATAATGGCCTTGACGTTGGCCACAGTGCGGTTGTTGTTGTCGGAGAGGGCTTCGATGAAGAGGGCAATGCCGTGGTTCACGTGGCACTCAAAGGTGAGCTCTTGCATCTGGGCGGCATCCTTGTCGTTGGCCTTGTTGATGGTGCGCTGGAGTGTATCCTTGGGCATATTGCAGCCGCGGGCGTTCTGCACGAGCAGGCGCAGGCGGGGGTTGCTGTCGGGGTCGGGGCCTCCCTCGCGCACGGCGATGGCCACCTGTTTCAGAATGTTGCTCCACTGCTTGGAACGTTTAGCGTCGGCTGCTCCTTTGGCACGTTTGATTTTCGACCATTTGTTGTGTCCTGACATAATAATGGGTTGTTTTTTATTGATTGTTGATTATTTGGTTTGCCATTGTATATAGGTGATAGGCTTCCCCTGGGCGAGGAAGAGGCTCTCGTAGTAGGTCTGGGTGAGTTTGGCCTCGCCTTCGTAGTCGGAGTGGTAGAGGTCGGAGGTGCTGAATAACACCTCAGCCTCGCACGTGGGAAGCACCTCATTGAGGGTGTAGTCGTAGAGCTCCTGCGAGTCGGTTTTGAGGTGCAGGGTGCTGCCGGGGGCGAGGAAGCGGGCATAGGTGTCGAGAAAGCGTGGCGACGTTAGGCGCTTGTTGGGCTTCTTTGGCTGTGGATCACAGAAGGTGAGCCATATCTCATCCACCTCGCCTGCGGCGAAGAAGCAGTCGACCATCTCGATGCGTGTGCGGATGAATGCCACGTTGGGCAGGGGCTCTTCGAGTGCTGTCTTGGCTCCGCGCCAAAGGCGTGCCCCTTTGATGTCGACCCCGATATAGTTGCGCTCGGGGTGAATGCGTGCCAGCGCCAGGGTGTAGTCGCCTTTGCCGCAGCCCAGCTCCAGCGTGATGGGATGGGCGTTGCCGAAATGCTCGCCCCACCTGCCCCGCAGGGCAAAGCCTTGCTCCGATAGCTCACCGAACCCCACTTGGAAGAGGTTGGGGAAGGTGAGGTTCTCGGCAAAGCGCTGCAGCTTGTGGTGTCCCATGGGTGCTGACTATAGTTTCTTGACCACTACCGCCCCCTTGTACCACGACTCGATGTGCTTCAGCAGCGCCTCGGCTGCGGTCTGCGTGGCGGCACTGCCCATGCTGACGTAGAAGCCACCGTCGAGTTCGATGATGTAGGCATCGCAACCCTCCGAGCTTAGCCGAGCCGTCATCTTGGCCGCAGTGTCTTTCACGCGGTAGAAGCCAGCGATCACGTCGTAGCCTTTCTTGCTGCCTTGGACTACGTAGACGTAGGCTGGGGCATCGCCTGCTGTGGCTTTCGGCTGCCGCTTGGCTTTCGATGTCTGGCGGTCGTGGTCGTCGCCCTCGGTTGCCTGGCGGCGAGTATTGCCTGGCTCAAGGCCGAGCTCGTCCACCAGCTTTTCGAGCATCTCGTCAAGCCGCTGTCCGTCCATCAGCTCGCCTTGCACGATGTGGCGTGCATCGTAAGCGTGGCGACGTTTGAGGTAGGGGAGGTTGTAGGAGTAGATGTAGTCGTCGTAGGGTATTAGGCGTTGCACAGCGAAGCGGTCGCCCAGCAACTCGCCGAGCCGCTGCCCAGCGTATTGGCGGATGCTGCCCATTAGGGCCGACTTGGCGTTGCGGTAGTCGCGGTCGGCGAGGAAACGGCCGACGTAAGCCTCCATGGCGCAGCAGACTTGCTCGCGCTGCGCCAGTATCTCGCGCTCGGAGTAGTCTATCATGTCGCAGTTGAAGGTGAGGCAGTTGGTGTCGGCCACGTCGCGCAGGTGGTTGCCCGCGTGAGCGGCTGCGACCTCGCCCGCAGGGGTGGGCTGGTAGAGCAGCAGGTAGGCCAATGCCCCACCGAGCAGGAGGATAAGGATAATCAGCAGCGGCACCAGTGGGCTGCGGCGTTTCTTGCCACCGCCTTTCGTATCGGCTGGGGCAGCTGTGTCGGGGGATGCCACGGGGGCATCCGCTGTGGCGTTTTTCTGTTTGGCGGCTTTGGCCTTCGCTTTGGCAGCGGCTGCCTCTTGCTTGGCTTTAGCTTTGGCAGCAGCGGCCTCTTGCTTGGCCTTGGCTTTGGCGGCTTCGGCCTCTTGCTTGGCCTTGGCCTTGGCGGCTTCGGCCTCTTGCTTGGCCTGTGCCTTTTGCTGCTTTGCAGCCTCTTTCTGTTGCCGTTTGATGTCCTGCTCTGATGCCTGTGGGGTCGGGTTTACTTCCTGCGGAGCAGGTGCTTCCGTCTTGGCCTCGGAGGCAGCCGTCGGGGCGGGCTTGCCATCGAGGGCGGCGAGCCCTGCCAGGGCGGCCGCTTTCTTTTCAGCGCGGATACGGTTCTCCTCGGCATTGCGTGCTTCGCGCTCTTGCTCCTCCTGGGCGCGCCGCTCGGCGTTGCGCAGTGCCTCCTCCTCTTTGCGGCGCAGTTCCTCGGCTTTGCGCTTCTCGGCCTCACGCTCTTTGGCCAGCAGTGCCTCGGCTCGCTTGCGCTCTTCCTCGGCCTTGCGCTCGCGCTCTTTTTGCTCGCGCTCCGCTTTCTGCTGGTGCTTGATGCGGTTGCGCTCATCGCGGGCGGCCTGCCGCTCTTCGAACTGCCTCATCTCCTCGCTGGCCTCCACTTTGTCCAAGCGGTCGAGCTCCGTTTGGAATTGCTCCATCTCGGCACTTTCCTCGGGCGTGGGCGGCTGCGGTGCGGCAGGTGTGGCAGCTGGCGGCTCTGGCTTGGCACTGGGGATGACGGGCTCTGCCCCAGGCACTACCTTTTCTATCGGCACCTCGTCGGCATACTGCGCGAAGGGGTCTGCCTCGCCCTCGTGGGAATAGGTGCGAACCCCAGCGATGGGGGCATCGTCCTTGTTGCCAGCATCGAGCGTAACATCCTCGGCCATCGTGAATCCGAAGGTCTTCTTCCCCTCGCAGGTTAGCCGTCCCAGCCGTCCGAGCTGGTGCTCACCGTCGTTGCGGAGCTTGTCGGTCAGCGCGTCAATGTAGTTGTGCCACATCTGCCGTGCCACCTCTTCTTTGACGCAGTCGGCCTCGGCTATGCTTTTGATGATGCTCTCGTCGCCCGAGGTCTCGGCACGGTAGGCTATGGTGCGGCTGGCTGGGAAGAAGGTGGCACTGGAGGGATCGTGATGAGCCTCACGGACCACACTCTCCAAGGTGCCTATGCCCGGGATTTCCACTCTTTGCCCTTTTTCGAGCAGGCTGACTATCAGGTCGGAAATATTCATATTCTTGGGGTGCTTTTATGCTTGGAAATGATGGATTGGATGTGCGGCCAGGTAGCTTTCGGCTGCGGCCAAGTCGGCGGGGGTGTCGATGCCGATGTTGGCATGGGGGGTGTCGAGGGTGCGGATGGCGTAGCCAGCAGCGAGCCAGCGCAGCTGCTCCAGCCGCTCGCTCGCTTCGAGCTGCCCCACGGGCAGTTGGCAGAGCGCCTCAAGCGTCTGCGCCCGATAGGCGTAGATGCCCACGTGCTTGTAGTATCGCCCCAGCTCCAGCCACTGCTCGGCAGCGGCATCGCGGCGGTAGGGTAGGGGTTGCCGACTGAAGTAGAGGGCATCGCCACTCTCGGCACAGACCACCTTGACGTTGTTGGGCGAGAGCAACTCTTCGGTGGTGAGTATGGGGGTTCGCAGGGTGGCTATCTGCACCGCAGGGGCGGCAAAGGCAGCCATCAGCGTGCGCAGCTGCTCGGCCTCCACAAAGGGCTCGTCGCCCTGCACGTTGACCACCGTGTCGAACCTCGCACCTTGCTCCTCACGCATCCGCTGCAGCACCTCGCCGCAGCGGTCGGTGCCGCTCTGGCAGGCTTCCGAGGTGAGCATTACGCGGGCACCGAATCCTCTCGCAGCGCTCTCGGCTATGCGCCCATCGTCGGTGGCCACCACGGCCTCGGCGCCGCTCTCGGCGGCCACTTGGCTCACCGTCTCCCACACCCATTGCAGCACCGCCTTGCCCCCGAGCCGTGCCAGCGGCTTACCAGGGAAGCGCGTGGATGCGTAGCGTGCAGGTATGACCATCAGCGTCCTCATGCCTTCTCCTCCTTTGTGGCAAACAGGCTGTTGAACTCGGCATCGATGCGGTTGATGATGCGCCCCAAGTCCTCCGAATGCTCCACGAAGTCGCACGTCTCCATATCCACCACCAGCATCTTCCCCTCGTAGGTGTTGGCCCACTGCTCGTAGCGCTGGTTGAGGTTGGAGAGGTAGTCGAGCCGGATGCCGTTCTCCAACTCGCGCCCCCGCTTCTGAATGTGGCGTATCAGCGTCGGCACATCGCTTTTGAGGTATATCACCAGGTCGGGCTGGGGCAGCAGCGTGGCCGAGAGCTCAAAGAGCTTGGTGAAGGTGGTCAGGTCGCGGGTGGTCATCAGCCGCATGCTGTGCAGGTTGGGAGCAAAAATGTAGACGTCGTCGTAGAGCGAGCGGTCCTTGATGAAGTGGCACCCCTCCTGCGTCAGCTCCGTCAGTTGCTTGAGGTTGGCATAGAGCGAATGCACCATCATGCTGAACGACCAGCGACGCATATCCTCGTAGAAGCTGGCAAGGTAGGGGTTCTCCTCGGGCTGGCCGTAGATGGGCCGATAGCCGTAATGGCGTGCCAAGAGCTTCGTCAGCTCGGTCTTGCCCGCTCCTATATTTCCTGAAATTGCTATCTGCATACGTGTTCAATAAGCCGTATCATTCCCCTTTCTGCTTGAATGAGAATGATATAGCCTTTTCTTTAATGTGGCTTTCTACTGGCAAAGATACACTTTTTTTTGAAATGCCCGCGGATTAACTTTCTTCCGCCAAGTTTTTTTCTTCAATCCACCAAGTTTTTTTATGCCACATAGTCCCGCGCTGGCGCGACTGCTCTCGGCCCAGCGAAAGGTGCATTTGTGTAAATAGTACGCAGAAAATTTTCGCTTTGCAATTTTGTATCTGCCTCGTTCAGAGCCATTTGTTAGAACGTTCTTCAATAGTTCTTCAATAGATGTTCAATCGTTCTTCAATAGCCGATTGAAGAACGATTGAAGAACGATGGGCATTCGATAGGCGAAGAATCGGCTTTTCACCTTTTCAGTGGAGGCTGACAAAATGACGGCGGCGAGCGGAGTCGGCGACAGGGTCAGTGGTGAAAAATAAATTTGGCAGTCTCGGAGGTTTTGCGTACCTTTGCAGAAATTTATGCATCGCAATACCAATTCAATCAACAGATATGCAAAGAGATAACGAGATTTTCGACCTCATCCGCCAAGAGCGTGAGCGTCAGACCAAAGGCATCGAACTGATTGCCTCCGAGAACTTCGTCAGCGACCAGGTGATGGAGGCCATGGGCAGCGTGATGACCAACAAGTATGCCGAAGGCTACCCCGGCAAGCGCTACTACGGCGGCTGCCAGATTGTGGACCAGAGCGAGACCATCGCCATCGAGCGCGCCAAGAAGCTCTACGGTGCTTGCTGGGCCAACGTGCAGCCCCACAGCGGCGCACAGGCCAACATGGCCGTCTTCCTGGCCTGCCTCAACAGCGGCGACACCTTCATGGGCATGGACCTCAACCACGGTGGCCACCT
>JAFTBM010000019.1 GCA_017455205.1 Bacteroidales bacterium | reverse complement strand
TCGCACAATTGGGAGTTGAGAAGTGAGAAATGAGAGTTGAAAATTCCGCTTTCGTCATAGGGTGTGTCGTGCCAAGTGAAGCGGTTGCAGGCCGTGGCCGAGGTGTCGCCCACAGTGGAGCGGCGAATGGTGAGGTGCAGGCGGACGGTGGAGTCGCAGCCTTGGGAATTGAGAAGTGGGAATTGAGAATTGAAGTCGCCGCTGGAGGTGTAGGTGGTGCTGTGCCAAAGGAAGCGGTCGCAGGCGGAGGCAGTAGTGTCGCCAGTGGAGGAGCGTTTTATGGTGAGGTGGAGGGTGGATTGTTGGTTGCAGCCGTAGGGTGAGGGGTGTTGGTAGGTGGGGGGATTGGTGGGAGTGTCGGTGTAGGTTGTGCCGTGCCAGGTGAATTGGTCGCAGGCTGTGGCAGTGGTGTCGGTATGGGTGGTGGGGTGGAGGGTTACGTAGACGGTGGTGTCGATGGGGAGGCCACAGGTGCCGATGAGGGTGAAGGTGTAGGCGAGGGTGGTATCGTGGGTGATGGAGGATGGCCATTGGATGAGGAAGAGGGAGTCGCTGAGGGTGTTGATGTAGTCGCCACGGAGTTGGGCGGAGGTGATGCGGCAGTATTGGGTGTCGGCGGAGATGAGGTTGGCGTTCATGGAGATGTCCCACCCGAAGATGTAGCCGTTGTCGCCGCTCCAGGCGTCGATGACTTCGATGAACCAGTCGCCGTTGAGGGGGCAGCCGATGAGGTTGGTGAAGCTGGTGTTGGGGTGGTAGAAGTTGGAGCGTTGTGCTACGTTGCTGGAGTCGATGTTGCCGTTGTGGTAGTGGTCGCGGCGGTAGATGAGAGCGTCTTCGCCTGGAGCGTAGGAGATGCCAGCGGTGGTGCTGTTGCTCCAGCAGTAGTTCCATCCGATGCCTGGGCGGTTGCCCCAGGCGGTGGAGTCGCATTTGAGGCTGCCACTGCTTTCGGCATCGTAGGGTTCGCCGAGGTAGGAGGATGAGGGGGCATTGTTGCCGCTGGTCCAGTAGCGGTGGCTTTGGGGGACGGCGTTGTTGCAGCTGGAGGAGCCGCTACCGCTCCAGTTCATCAGGGCTGCCTGTTTGCCGTTGGGGCAGGTGATGCCGATATAGATGTCGGCGAGCCAAGAATGTTCGATGTTGAGACGCACGTAGTTGATGTCTTCCACCGAGGTGATGGTGGCACCAGGTTCAAAGGCGTTGAAGGAGACGTGGGAGCGGTAGGCGCAGGAGGTGTTGCCAGAGGCATCGGTGCAGGCGACACCGTCGGGCAGGAATATGCGCTCGGAGTGGCCGAGGGTGGTCTGCGGGGTGGTGATGACCATGGTGCAGGTGTCGGAATGGCCGATGGAGACGAGGGTGGATGTGCCAGCGCAGACGTGGGAGGGCATGCGGAGCGAGGCGAGGTTTTGGGCTGTGGAGGTGGTTAGCAGCGAGAGAAGCAGGAGAAGGGGAAGGACGGCAAGAGTGCGGTGCAAGAGGGAAGGCTTGCTCGGTGTGGAAGGGTGGAGGGTCGGTATGTCGGATGCTGGGTGCTGCATGGTAGGGGGGGGGGCATTATTTGACGGTGGGTTTGCCTGCTTTTTGCCAAGCGAGTATGCCGCCTTCGAGGTTGTAGAGGGTGTGGCCGCGAGGGGCGAGGAGTTGTGCGGCTTTGAGGCTGCGTTTTCCGCTGCGGCAGTAGATGGCTATGGTGTCGGGGAGGTGGGTGGTTTTCGGGAGGAAGTCGGGTTGGCTGATGTCGATGAGGGTGGCGTTGGGGATATGGTCGTCGGCGTATTCTTTGGCGGTGCGGACATCGAGGAGGCAGATGTGGCTTTGCTGGATGAGCTGTGCAAAGTCGTCCACGCCGATGGTGTGGATTGCACCTTTGGCGGGAGCCTCTGATGCTATGGGGGCAGCACTTAAACAGAGCGAGGCTGCGAGGATGAGTGGGAATAGGTGCTTCATAGGGGTGAATAATTGCTGGGTAGGCGATAGCGGGTGGTGGAGTGGCCGAGGTTGTGGATATAGCCGAAGGTGAGGGATGGGATGCCCACGCTGTACTGGTCGGTGGCGTTGTTGAAGCCACCCATGCGGGGAGCCATCATGATGTATTTGAGGTCGATGAAGAGGTCGCCATCGGTGTTGATGTAGCGTCGGACGAAGAGACCGAAGTCGGCGGCCATGTCGAATTTGACGGCATCGTAGCGCCAGATGGCACCTGCACCGAGGTAGGGGAGGAAGCTCCAGCGCTGGCCGCGCTGGAAGTTCATGATGTGGCTGAGGTTGGCCATGAAGTCGGCGTGGAGCATGGTGAAGGTGTAGGATTGGCCAGGGGATTGGGTGAGGGTGTCGAACTTTTCGTGGGCAGTGAGGCCAGTGGCTTCAAAGCGGATAGTCCAGAAGCTGCTGAAGTTGCGTCCAAACATGATTTCGGGTGCTACGCCGAGCATGGAGCATCCGCCTTGGAATGGTGTTTTGAATGGTTCGAAGGAGGAGAAGTTGGGACCTATGCCGACGCCGAAGAACCAGTCTTCGTGGGTGCTTTGCGAAGCACCAGAGGGGGTTCGCCAGAAGGGGGAGTCGGTGAAGCGGAAGGTGATGCCAGCCACGGCGGAGTGCATAAAGTTGTTGCGAGGGCTGAAGTCGAAGCCTTGCGGGAGGAGGCGGCACTTGTATTCCATGAAGAGGTCCCAGCCGCCAGAGATGCGAAGGGCGGTATGGGTACCTAACATAAATTGTACTTCGTGGTCGGGAGAGCCAGGGATGGGGGCGGTGATGGTGTCGCGCATGACGATGCCGAGGCCAATCATAGGGTAGATGCGAAGCCTATGGTCGTGGACACGGCAGAAGGTGGCCATGGGGTCCCACAGGAATTCGGCGGAGGCGAAGACGAAGTCGCTACGGTAGGGTTCCTGCTGGATGGTGCTGGGAACGGTGGCCATGTCCATGCCGATGCGGAATGCCAAGGGGTTGAGTATCCATTTGCCGATAGAGAAGCCGCCGTAGAAGCCAGAGGTGCTTGAGCCGTCGTGGTTGTAGAAGCCCAAACCTCCGTTGAGGCTGATGAAAGTGTTGGCCGCAAAGGTGGTGCCGATTTGGGCGTGCGAAGCGGTTGTGGCACATATAAGCAGTAGGGCAAGAGCGAGACGTTTTATCATAGGGAAATGCATTCTTTGCTTGATTGAAGGGGCATACGGTAGCGCGTGGAGGTACGGCTGAAGTTGTAGAGGTAGCCGAGGGTGAGGGAGGGGTAGCCGACGCCGTAGATGCTGCCCGAGGGGCCAGTGTCGCCTGCGACGCGTGGTGGGGTCATGGTGTATTTGAGGTCGAGGTAGAGGTCGCCTGCGGGGTCAATGTAGTAGCGCGTGAGCAGACCTGCGTCGGCGGCGACGGTGTAGGCTGGCGACTGGTAGCGCCAAATGGGGCCTGCACCCATGTAGGGCATAAAGTTGAGACGGCTGCCAGGACGGAAGCGGGTGAGGCGTGAGAGGTTGATCATAAAGTCGGTGTGGAGGTAGTTGAAAGCGTAGCGAATGCCGACGGCTTCTTGGTCTTCGTTGTAGCGTTCGCGTGCGGAGAAGCCAGATAGTTCGAAGCGGATGGTCCACACATTGCTGAAATTGCGTCCGAAGATGAGTTCTGGGGTAAAAGTCCACAACTTGGCTTTTGAGTCGAAGGCGTATTCAAATTCGAAGGAGGAGATTTGTGTACCTCCGCCGAAGCCGACAAACCAGTCGTGGGTGAGTTCTTTTGATTCGTAGGTGGTGGAGCGATGGAATGGATTGTCGGACCACTGGTAGGAGGTGCCGAGCAGGAAGGAGAAGAAATAGTTGTCGCCGTTGGAGGCATCGAAATGCTGTGGGAAGAAGGTGCATTTGGTTTCGAGGAAAGCGGTCCAGTGGTTGGAGAGGCGCATAGGAAGTTGGAGACCAAGCATGGCTTGAAAATCGTTGTCGGCACCTGGGGCGAGGTCTTGGTCGGTCTCGGAGAAGTCGCGCCAAAGCAGGCCGAGGCCAATCATAGGGTAGACTGGGCAGGGGTGCATAAAGAGGGAACCAGTGTGCACTTGGTGCAGGGTGGCGTTGACATCCCAGCGGAATTCGGCACTTGCCATAAAGTAGTGGTTGGTTTTGGAGGTGCTGTCGGTGTGATTGTCTGAAGCGAAGTAGTCGAAGCTGGTTTGGAAAGAGAGGGGGCGCATAATCCACCGCCCGATGTCGAAGCCGAGGGCGGGAAGACCGAACTGTGTTTGAGTGCTGTGGGAGTAGAGGTAGGCACCACCGCGCAGGGAGAGGTAGAGCGTCTTGTCGGCATAGGCGTTGCGTGTCTGCGATAGGGCAAGGGTGAACTGCCCTATCACAAACAGCAGCAACAGAGTATGTTTCAAGTTGGGTGCTTTCCCTCGGATATGAAGGTGGTGCGGCACGTTGGGTTATTGTTTGGCGCGTTCGGCAAATTCTTTGGCCGACACTTTCTCTATTTCGGGTTGGACTTTTTCCTTGAAGAGGTCGGCGAGATTGGAGGCGTAGATGCGGTCTGTGATTTGGCTGATGTTTTGTCGGTCGGCAGCGATGCTGCGTGCCGCTTGCTCAAGCCGTTGTTCGGCCTGTTCGGCGGTTTCGCCTTCAATCTTTTGGTCGTTGCGGCGCAGTATCTCTTTGATGTGGTCTACGATTTGGTTGTTGGTAGGATTGATGGGTTTGATTTCTTCCAGCTTGCCCTCGATGAGTTCCCAGCGGAGGGAGGGGACATATTTTTCTGTCCATTCAGCCTCAAGCTTTTCCATTGTGGTATCTTCGTTGCGTGAGACAAACCAGCGCTTGAGGAAATCTTCGGGCAGAGGAGCGGTGAAATTGTCGATGAGGGATTTGCGCACCTGATTGACAAAGAGGTAGTCGCTCTGCTCGTTGTTGGATCTGTCAATCTCCTTGTGCATAGCTTTGCGGAAAGCCTCGGCATCTTTGATTTTTTGGTCGGGGAAAACCTTTTGGAAGAGGTCGGCATCAAGTTCGTGTGGGATGATGCGGGAGATGCCGCTGAGGGTGAATTCTACATCGGATTTGAACTTCTTGGCAGCCGCATTATCAACGCGTAGTGCGCGTTCAACATCGGCGGTGGGGAAAGTCTTTGACAGGTTGAATACAATCTTATCGTCGGCCTTTTTCCCTTCGAAGATTGGAAGATTGGATTCTGGGTCTTTAAGGTTGAGAAGGTTGAGGCTGGTGAAGGTCTCAACACCGCCCTCTTTTTTGTTGCCCGCTTTGTCGAGCTCTACTATTTTGCCATAGATAATATCACCTGCGGACACGGATTCGGGGGTGTCGAACTTGCCGTAGCGGCTGCAGGCATTGTTTACCTCGGCATCAACGTCCTTGGCAGTGGTTTTTATTTGGTTGTATTTAACATCAATTTTGTCCCATTCAATTTCAAATTCGGGCGAGAGGGCGATGTCGAAGTAGAAAGTGAAGTTTTTGTCGTGTTCGAAATCTACCGTTCCTGTTTTTTCATCGTTGGACAGAGGGGTCCCAAGAATATGCAGTTTCTCGTCGTCGATATACTTAAAAAGGGAGGAATTGAGGGTGTTTTGCACGGCTTCGCTTACGGCGGCGGGTTTATACATACGTTGGATAAGTCCCATTGGGGCATTGCCTTTTCTAAATCCGCGGATGGTGGCCTGTTTTTGGTAGTCTTTCAGTTGTTTGCCAACGGCCTCGCTGTAGTCGTTCTCTTCGATGTTGATTTTGATGCAAAGCTCAAGTTCGCTTACTTTTTCGCTTGTGATGTTCATTTTGTTTTAGTTTATTAAATGTTATTAATTATCGTTTGTGGTTAGAAGCCGACTCCCAAGGACCTCAAATCGCTGCGGAGGCCACCTCGCACGTCGGAGTCATCGGCTGCCATGTGTTTGTAGAGGTGGGTGCGACGGGCAGCGAACACTCCGAGGCCAGAAGCTATATTGGTGTAGCCATCGTGTTGTTGGGCAGAGGTCGCGTTGCCAGCTGCAGTGAACAGATAGGTCTTGAGTTCTTCGGAGCAGGCAAGAAGATAGATATCCACCATGGAGAGGTATTCCTTACTTGTGGTATCGGCTTGTAGGTTGGTTTTAATATCGTTGAGGAAAGAGGTTTTAGGATAAGCGAGGCCGTAAGTGGCAGCGTTGTTGCGAGAGGTTACCTGCTGGCAGTTGGCATCGGTGTATAGTGTATCGCCGTTTTGTTTGTAATACAAGCGGATGTAGGGTTGGTAGATGCGAGCGTTTTCGAGTGCGTTCCATTCGATTTGGCAGGTATTGTTCCCGTCTTTGAAGGAGAATCGACGGCCAGAGTAGGGCTTGGTGATAAGTGAGTCGGTAGCATTTCGCTTGATAAGGGAAATCGCTTTTTGACTTTGGCAGAGTATGGTGCCGTCTGCGGAACGACGGACGCGGATGGCATAGGTGTAGTTTTCATTGAGCCAGCCTTGCGTCAAGCAATAGTAGGTGGGTTGGCTATCGCGTGCAAAGCTTCCCGCTTGTCGATTCATAAATGTGTCGTGGAATACCATTGAGTCAATAGCGGAATTGCCATCATAAGCGATGAGCCAAGCTTTGATTTGTTCGATGGGGTAGTTGATGGAATCGCTAATGGTGGAGTATTTGTAGATGTCGCCGTCGCCGAGGTAGCAGCGTTCAATTCTTGCCCAGGTGGTGTCGTCGTCTTGGTCGAGTAGGCAGTATACCACAGGGACCTCTTTCCATGTAGCGTTGGGGGAAAATTCCACCTCACAACTGGTGAGCAGGGATAAAGTCATTACGAGGGCAGCGAGTAGTATGCTTGTCGTTCGGTGCATCAAAGTGGGGTATTGGTGTTTGAATTATTGCTCTTTAGTGGCCATTTCCGAGACTTCTACCTCATCCATCAGTAGCCAAGGCTTCAGGCCTTTTGCCCTATGCCATTGCGGGATGGCTCCTATGCTTATGGCATTGATAGCAATGTGGCTAATATGCTTTTGCTGAATAGGAACCTTGATTTCCACCACCTGCGAGGTGGCGTTTTTCTCGGCGGTAGGGTCAAATGGAATAGTGGCGGAGATGGTATCTTTATAGCTATTCCCATCGGAGGAAAGGGCAATGGTTACCTTTTGTGGAGCAAATGCCCAAGTGGTTGGGACGTGTGCAAAGCGCAAAGTGATGTATTCAACATTGATTGGTTTTGTGAGAGCGATTGTGGTGGTTACCCCTTCTCCCGAGAAGCCAAGCCAGTCCTCGGTTAGGTTGTCAATGCTACCCAAGATTCGGTCAAAGAGGAGAGTGTCTGCTCCTACGTTGTAGGGAGTGTTGGGGCGTCTTGAAAATGTGGTGGATAGAATGAAGTTATAGCTGAACTTTTTCATGACAATGAGCGAAGGAAGCATGTCGGGGGTGTAGGCACGTGCCTTGACGATGGTGGTTTTGTCCAGTAGAATGGGATGAGTGTATTGTGGGGAGGTTTCCGTAGGGTCGCTGCCATCAAGGGTGTAGTGAATCGTGCTGGATGGGAGAGCCTTGATAGTCACCACTATGGGTTTATTGATGGTACTTTCACTTGCTTCAATAATGGGAGCCGATGGTATACGTGGGGTGGGTGATGGGTATTCGGTGGATATAAGGTCGGCGGTCTGGGCATTTTGGCATGCCTTTGTGTGCAGGCAGAACTTCTCCTTATTATTGGGTATTAGTGTGATATTATTCTTACTGGCTTGAAGGCGATATTTGCCGTCTGTTAGGTGAAATAGCGTGGTGTTGCTCCTTTCAGTGGCTGTGCACCAACTGACCATTGACCTGTCAATAGGTACATCTAATGTGCTTGAAAAATAGTCGTAAACATCAGTCTTGGTAGCGTGTTCGTGTAGCTTCTGATTGAGGCCAAACCAGCGCAGGGTATCATAAACTGCTTTGTAGGTAAGGATTGGCTGTAGGTCGTCTGTTGTGTGGATGGTGTAAGCAATAGTTTGGTCGCCAGAAGCGAATAGGGTGGCTAAAACGTGTGCATCGCATATTGACTTGCCATGGCTGGAGAATCTGATTATGCTCTCTTTGCAAAGAGTTGAGGAATCTTCCAAATAGGAGAGAGACATTTCTGTGCTTACCGTGTAGCCTATGTATCCCATAAGTTGCAACTCTGGTAGATGCATCCGTAGGGTATCATTGAGAGTAAGGGGTCTACCACTATTGACAAATGCTCTTTTGCGTTTGGTTCGTTGAGGTAACTGGAAAATAAACGAGCATCGTTCTTTTGCCGCAGTGCTGATGCCTTTTTTCTCTTTTGAGCTGACGTCAAGGCGTACATACAACTCTTCTCCAGCCACCATATCAATCGGAGGTATCTTCATCCCCACCTGGCAGCGTTCACCAGCAGGGGCGGAAATAGGCAGGTCGCCCGAGATGATGTTGGGGCGAAGATTGGTGTAGATGCTATATTCCAATCTGTAAGTAGACAAGTTGGCAAAGCCGCTATTGTTGATTACCCAAAATGAAGCTTCATCGATGGAGGTCTTCTCTATAGTTATATCTACTGCTCTGTATACATCGCGGAGTTCTGCCAAGGCAGTTTCGCTGACAGGCCATGAGCAGGCAAAGCCTCCCTGAAAGTTGTGCCAGTTGGTAGCAGCTTCCCATAATATGGGCAAATCGCCTATGTTTTTTTCTTCCACGGCTCTTGCCAAGATAACGGATTTCCCAGAGGTTTTGCCGAAGGTGCTTTCTATCAGTGGACGGGTGGGGTAGGCGAGGGCGACAATGTCTGTAGATGCCCCCAATCCAGCTCCTGCAAATACCACAGGGCGCGACTTGTCTGCGGCTTTCAACGTTTTATATGCCGCGGCCATGCACACTCCATTATCACGAGTATCCCCAAGCGACCAGGCAATAATGCTTGTATGATTCTTGTATGTGCCATACATATTTCTGACCCGCTGCTCAAACAAGGGTGCGTATTCAGCATCGGTGGCAACAGCTTTTCGCATAGTGGATGCAGGCATAAGATTGGCATCGCACATAACATAGAGACCATACTGGTCGCATAATTCGTAGAAATAAGGATCTACAGGCGAAAAGACAGCTGTGCGCACGGCGTTGATATTGTTTTGCTTCATCATCGCCACCTCTTGTCTCATCTCTCGCCGAGCCTCCTCGCCGTCAGTGTGGTCTTTCCCATATAGCACACCTTTCAGTACCACGGGTTTACCATTCACCATCAGCAGGCCGTCCTTCATTTCCACCCTGCGAAAGCCGAACCTTGCACCTGTGATTTCCTCCAACTCCATATCCTCGTTGTAAAGCCTAAATATGGCTGTGTACAAGTTAGGCACTTCGGCAGACCATGGTGCAACGCCATCCCATGCACGACTGATTTCCACCATACACTGATGTTCGCCATTGAATATTGCCCATTTGCCCATACGGTCAAGTTGCTGGCCCTGCTGATTTTTTATCTCAATTTCTACGTAGTAGCGACCTCGCTTGTTTTCAGAAGTTACTTTGAGCATTGCCGTAAACTTACCATTGTGCAGCAGTGCATCATAGTCGGCAGTTATGTCCACGTCGGCCACATAAGGGTCGCCTTTGAAGAGCAGATAGGGCGTAACGTTCAGCCCAGCTGCAATTCGCTCATCCTCCAACATAGCGCCGTCCGACTCTTTCAGGGCCTCTATCTCAATCAGCGTATTCTTCCCGTATTTTAAGTATTTATCAATGCAGAACTCATGCCACTGGCGCGAATCGTCGCCGACGCCAGCCAATTTGTGATTAACGTATACCCGACAAGCCTTTCCGCACCTGACGTTTAGCATCGCATAGTATTCACGCCAACTTCTGTCTGCCGTCAGCACTTGACTATATACGATTGAGCTGTCGGTCTCTTTTGCCTGCCATTCGTCCGACAACTCCATGTAGTACGGAGAATTGCGGTAGGCCAAGTTCCCGATAGCGGCGTCGTCCTCGTAGGCTACCACATTGGCGTGCGGTGCCTCCGCAGTTTGCCCCCACATCACTAATTCACCCAAGAGGCAGAGCATAAGTGTCGCGATAGGATAGTGTCGGTGTATATGTACTCTCATATTGTGTCAGAAATATAGTGTCAGTCCAGCATTGACTATGCTCAATGTACTCACATCAGATAGTAGCGGATTCCCTTCTCCATCACTTCGACTCACGTTGTGCAAATTAATCAACTGATACCCACCGTGCAACCCAATGGCAGCATTCTTGCTGAATGAGTAGCGTGCGCCAATGCTTGCTCCAAAGTATAGACCGCCTTTCTCTACCTTGACAGTCTCTGTGGCTGCGCCCAGCGGAATGTTATATCCCACCTGAAGCACCGTATACGGAGTCAACTCTGTCCGCATAAAGTGGCTTCTAAGCTCCACATAGGTGGGCAATAGGTTGAACACCCCATTGGCATCGTGTAGGTAATTGACACCAATGCCAACCCCTGCTGCACGACTGAATTGGTAGCCACAACTGATTTGAAGCTCATACCCCACAACGGTATCGGCCACCCCGTTGATGTCCGCACCGCGATTGAGGTTGAACGCATACGCCCCTCCAATGGCCGAGTAGAACCCCCGCCACCGGAAGCTTGCATGCCGTTGTGCTTCAACCGTGCCACTCAAGCACAGGATTACTGCCACTAGGCTTGCTATCTTTTTTGCACAATCCATCGCCATCCTTATAGGTTCATGGGCTTCAAATCTTTGCTGATAATCAGCTGTGCTTCAGTGGCAGCTTGCACCTGCTCCACAGTGAACTCGGGATTGATTTCCGTCAGCACGATGCCCTCTTTGGTGATTTCCATTACCCCCATCTCGGTGATAATCATGTTCACCTGACCCTTGGCTGTGAGTGGGAGGGTGCATTTTTTCAATATCTTGGGGTTACCTTTGGCGGTGTGTTCCATGGCCAGTATCACTTTCTTGGCACCCACCAGCAAGTCCATAGCACCGCCCATTCCTGGGGTCTTTTTGCCAGGAATCATCCAGTTGGCGAGGTCGCCCTCTTCGTCTACCTGCATCGCTCCCAGCACACTGACATCCACGTGTCCACCACGGATGATGCCAAACGATGTGGCGCTGTCAAATGTGCTTGCGCCTGCCACTGGCGTAACAAAACCGCCACCAGCATTGATAAACCACGGGTCTTCTTTCCCCTCCTCTGGCGTCGGCCCCATGCCAATCATACCATTCTCCGACTGCAGTATTACGTGTACTCCCTCGGGTAGGTAGTCGGGTATCAATGTAGGCAAGCCTATGCCCAAATTCACCACATCGCCATCGTGCAATTCTTTTGCGGCACGCTTCGCAATAAAGGGTTTGATTTCGCTCTTGTCCATATTGTTAGAAACTGTTTTGAATTATAATTTTACTAGGTGAGAGAATGCTAAATTGTTGATAACTATGTTAGTTAATAAATTGATTGCCAGTTAGTTGAATGGATTATTCTTCGTAATTTTGTAAAGGAACTCGAAATTTTACATG
>JAFTBM010000018.1 GCA_017455205.1 Bacteroidales bacterium | reverse complement strand
GTTTTTCTTAAAGCATAAAAACGGCATCTTTCCCTTCTTTTTTCCGTTACAATGGAACCCCATTGCGCCATCAAAAAGAAGAAAAATCTGCTCGCTTTTATGCATAATAAAATTCATCAATCAAATTTAAACAGCTTCTTAACCCGTCAACTGAAACCAGTCGCAGGACGCCAAAGTGGCAACCTAAATCAACAAATCATAGGAGTACGCGCCTCAATTTTCAACTCTCAATTTTCAATTCTCAATTAGGACTTGGTCCGTGTCAACTCCGTGTCAACTCCGTGTCAGGTCCGTGTCACCTCCGAGTGGAGTCGGAGTTAACACGGACCATACACGAACCAAGCACGGAGTAAACACGGGAGAAGTGGCTGGCCGAAAACCCGAGAAAACAGCTGCGAAAGGGAGGACTCAAAAGAGGGGTTAGGAAGAGGGATAGGAGGAGCTTGGGAGGAGGGAATGTGGAGTTAGGGAGGAGGAAGGAAAGATGTGAGGTGAGGGCATGGAGGGTCAAAGGGGTAATCGGCCTACTGGGGAGGCTCATGCAGCGAGGCGACGAAGGCTTCCTTGGTGAGGAGAGCCTCTTCGCCGTCGGCCAGGCGGGTGATCTGCCATTCGTCGCCCCGCAGCACCGGGAGGTAGAACAACTGGCCTGTGAGCCGCGAACAGTGGCGGTAGCACTCTTTCAGCGTGCGTACCTTCTCCTTGTATTCTTCGGTGTCGAACAACGCCCCCTGCGCCACATTGACGCTCTTCACCTCGAAGAGGTGTATCCGGCCTTGCCGGTCGCGCATCACGAAGTCGGGGTATGAGGCATGGATGCCGGCCTGGTAGTATTCAAAGCGGATGGCTGAACCCGCGAGGTAGTTCTTGCCCCAGAGATAGCGGTCGCCGTTGTCGGTCAGCACTTCGTCGCCAGTGGTCATCGCGGCATCGCGCGCGAGGTCTTTCAGCACCTCGGCCCATTCGCGTTCTGCCTCGCTGTCAAACGAGAATCGGTCGCGCCCGTCGCGGCGGCGCCAGACCCAGTCGGCGATGGTGGCATAGTTGGCGTTGTCGGTGTAGAACGAGGTGAGCGGGAACGATGCTTGTTCCGCATTCACCTCCATGCTTTGGCCGTAGTCGCAGATATAACTGTTGTAGGCTCTCTCCACTTTGGCGATGTTCTCTGCAAAGTGCCACCAGCGGCCGCTGTTCCCGTCGGCATATTGGTAGCACAGCTGACGCACCTGCTCGTCGGCACGTTGTAAAGACCCGAAGAGGGTAAAGAGAGAGGAATGGGTGATGTCGGTCTTGATGCTTCCAAGCAGTTCCTCTGCGACGAAGTCTGTTCGTTCGGTCAGTGGTTTCAGCATGGTGGTCTTCACCCATAGCTTTGCCTGGGTGTCCTCGCGGTTGGCGAGACGCACGGCCATCGTGCGGCGCATCTTCTCGGGCGGGATGCCCCACACCCAGGCGGTGGTGGCCAACTGCTGCGCCTCGGGCGTGAGTCGCTCGTAGTCGGCCAGGCGTGGGTTGCGCCGCACGCGCCCCATCACTTGCTCGTCGAGCTGGCGGCTCTGGGTGTCGCGCACCTGGTAGAGCATGCAGGCTCGGGGAATGTCCCAGCCTTCGCTGATGACCATCTTGAAGACGATGACGTCCACCGTCGAGCTGTTGCCCTTGGCATAGTCCTTCCAGCAGCCGACGGGCAACCGCCCCACCTTGTCGTTGGTCCGGCAGTCCTTCTCCTTGTCCACGATGAGCATCCACTTCAACTGCTGATGTTGCGTCAGCCGTTCCTCGATGGCGGACAGTTCCTCGGCGGCTTTCTGCTTGTTGGAGATCTGGATGATGAGGCAAGGGTTCACACCCAGCAGGTCGCGGTATTGTGGCTGTATCTCCTCAAGCTTGCACAGTGCGTCTTCCACTGTGTCGTCGTCGCAGCCCATCTCCACATGTTTGATGAGGGCGGCACGGACGGCCTCGTCGTCGGTGATCTCTACGTCGGGTTGCTGTCCACGCCGCAGGTTGGGTGTGGCGGAGAAGTTGATCACCTTGCTGAAGAAGCCCGAGGCGAGGTTGTCGAGGTTGTGGGTGGCCTGGTGGCATTCGTCCTTGATCAGGTAGACGGGGTGGCCGCAGATCATCACCGTGTCCATCAGGAAGTCCTGCATCACCCCCTGCATCAGCCGCCCTCCGTGTTTGTAGAGGTCGCGCGGCAGCACATAGACATTGTAGCCTTCGGGAATGAAGAGCCGTTCTTCGCTTCCCGCCTCGGTGTTGATCAGGTAAGGCCGCAGGGCTGGGAAGGTGCCGTCGGAGGCGAGGCGGCGGAACTGCTCGTAGTTCTGCCGGGCCAGGTCTCCTTTCGAGAGGGTGCTTACGAGAAACACTGGGGAGCACAGGCCGCTGGCCTGTGTTACGGGCGAGCTGCCCGTGTTCCCAGTGAGCACGCGGTCCATCATGTCGGCCATCATCCTCGTCTTGCCGCTGCCTGTGGGGGCGCGGAAGGTGAGTTCGTTGCGCAGTGCCAGCTTCTCCATCAGCTGGGTCACGGCTCGTTGTTGCAGATCCTTGGCTTCCTGTGTCATCGGTTGTCGGCCTCCATCCGACGGGCTCTCCATTCGTGGTCGCTTTCGCAGCCTACCTGCGTGGGGGCGAAGTTGGTGGCCACCCAGTTCACTTTCTGTTCCATGGTGCCGAAGCAAGGCAGGCCGTAGAGGGTTTCGTCGATCACGTCCAAGGCCGACTGTCCGGGCGTGGCGTTGAAGTCGGCCACGGTGGCGATGTCCACCACCTCGAGACTGCCGCCATAGGGCTGGTGGCTCTGCAGCCAGGCAAAGTCGCGCGTGCCGTCGTAGCACTCGCCGGTCATCACCCGTTTGAGGCGTTTGGCCGTAACGTCGTGGGCGATGCCGTTGGGCGTGGTGGCTGTCGGCTCATTCAGCTGGCAGAGGATAAAACGGCGGCGGCCGCCATCCTGACGGTTCAGTTCCAGCACCGCCTGACCAGTGGTGCCGCTGCCGGCGAAGAAGTCGAGGACAAGGGCATCGTTTGATGCTGCAAACTCAATTAGTCTTGAAATTAGAGCGATGGGTTTAGGATTATCGAATGTTTTTTTGCTCCCCATTATTGCCTCAAGAAGTTTCGTCGCCGCTCGTCCATCTTCATAGTAAATGCTCTTTAGTTGTTCGGTTACAGTATCTATCCTCTTTTTGACGTGAGGCTGTGTTGTCTCATCTTTTCCCCACTCAATATCACCTTGTGCGGCATACTCTAAAAAGGTTTCCTCCTTCCATCTCCAACCGAATGCGGGTTTAGGACAAGGTTTGTGAGTGATAGGGTGGATAATGTCGAAAGTATATCCTCCAGGCTTCGTATTAGAAGAGTTGGAAGAATTGCTATATACACCTTTGTCGTCAACGTTATTGTAGTGAGTTACGCCACTCAACTCGTCCTCATTCTTTTTTATCCAAGAACGTAATGCCGTCTGTATCTCTGATGTTGTGCCATAGCTCTTCTTCAATTCTTCATATTTGCGAGCTATAAGTTCTGCTTTCTTTGATGCCACCTGCCATTTCTCAAGGCAGCCAACATTTTTAGCATAGCAGATAACATATTCGTGTTCTGTAGTAATCTGGCGGGGATTATTGTCTGTTGCCGACTGCCAAATGATGGTGCCCACAAAATTCCTTTCCCCGAACACATCGTCGAAGAGGCACTTGACGTAGGCCTGGTTGCGGTCGTCGATGGAGCAGAAGATGACGCCGCTGTCAGAGAGCAGTTGTCGGGCGAGCATCAGGCGGGGGTGGAGCATGGAGAGAAGGTTGTCGCGCGTGATGGCGTTTTCGTAGTTGGTCTCGGCAAACTGACCCATGCTGTCTTTGCCATAGGGCGGGTCGATGTAGATGACGTCCACCTGTCCGCGGTACTGGATGAGCAGATTCTGCAGGGCGTGCTGGTTGTCGCCGATGACGAGACGGTGCGGGTTCTCGTCGTTGCCGAACGAGAGGGCCTCGTTGCGGCGCAGGTAGTGGATGTCGGCGGAGGGGCGTTCAAGCCGCTTGTCGAAGTGCAGGCCTGTGCGTTTGTAGGTGGTGCCGAGCGAAGCAATCATCAGTGCTTCGTTGTCGTCGCTGGCCTGCATGATGAGTTTCTCCAGCAGAGCCGCATTGGAAGGCTCCAGGATGTGGTCGCTGACCCTGCGTTGCAGGTCGGCAACCAGTTCTTCGCGTGTCTTGTTCATGGTGCTGCGCGTGGTTTTTGTAGCGCGGCTGCTTATCGGAGAACAGGAGTTGCGTCAGCACTTGACAACAAGAAAGCGTAAACTTCGCTTATCAAGTTCTTGAGTGTTGGCGCAACTCCTATCATTAACAAGTTCCGTCTACGCTTCGCGCAGACGTTTGCGGAACTTATTCGCAATGATAGTTATTAAAGCGCCAACTTTAGAACTTCCGAATATCAGCAAACGCTATGGTTTAATATGTCGGTTGATTTACATCGCTTCTTTGCTATCGGTTTAGTTGGCTATTATGATTCAATACGCATCTGCCATCAGGTCATTGCGTCCGATGAGACTGAAGATGGCGATTTCGTTGTCTTCGTTGAGTATGCGCAGCGTACGGAGCATTTCGTTGATGGTGGAGCCGCTGGTTGCCACATCGTCCAAGATAAGCACATTCTGCTGGCGGATGGTGGCACAAATCCGCTCGTCGTCCGCATTGGCAAACTGAAGGAAATGCATGATGTAGGGGCGGAACCGGCTTTTCTTCACATCTTTGGCAATGGTGAAGTAATCTTTCTTGTGTATCAGCTCCATCATTGTATCGATAGAACTCCTTGCTTCGGCTTTCTGTGCTTCAGTATAGCGTGGCCGTCCGTTCTCCAGCAAGCCGTCGAGGTATTGCCTTTCGTAGGCATCCATATCGAAAGCAATATTGGATGGCAGCGACTTGACCAATTCCATGTGGCAGAGCGTGGGCTGTGCAAAACGATAGATGTAGCGAAGCATAAACTCATTGGTTTTGCTTGACGACTCGGGCATCACCACTAAATTGTAGTCGTAGAGGTCAATCCGGCGGTTAAGGTCGTCGACAGCCTTTTTTATAAACGTTGTGAGGTCTGGACTTTCTTGTAGTGGCCGTTGTGGGAACTTCAGCTCCTTGATGAAAGCGCTTCGTACGGCGCTGTCTACTTGGTCAGAGAATTCGTAGCCATAGTAGAAGCAGTGGCCGAAGGCTTCCACTTCGTATCCGTGTCCTGTGAGGCTAACGAGGTCGGACTGCCCGTCGTGTTCGAAATCGAACACAAACTGCTGCGTCTCGCTATCGTAGGTTATACCCATGACTATCCCCTTAATATTTACAGGCTGTAAGTGGCGCCATCCTTCCCGTCCTTGACGGTGATGCCGAGGGCGGAGAGGGCGTCGCGCAGGCGGTCGCTGGTAGTCCAGTCCTTATTGGCCTTGGCGGTGGCACGGACGCCGAGGATAATCTGCATCAAGCCGTCCACCAGTCCGGCATTGCCCCCCTGGGCCGACTCGTCCTGCATGCCGAGAATGTCGAAGAGGAAGGTGTCGAACACCCACTTCAATTCGTCGATGTCGGCCTGTGAAAGTTTCTGCTTGCCGTCGGCAGCCCCGTTGATGAGCTTGGCAGCCTCGAAGAGGTGGCTGATCACCGTCGGAGTTGCGAAGTCGTCGTTCATGGCTTCATAGCAGTGTGCCTTATATTGCGACACGTCGGCACTGCTCTCTTTCGCCGGTGCGACGCGTCCCAGTGCCTTGTAGGCCTCCATCAGCTTGGCATAGCCCTTCTCGGCGGCCTGCAACGCTTCGTTGCTGAAGTCGACGGTGGAGCGATAGTGTGCCTGGAGGATGAAGAAGCGGATGGTCATGGGCGAATAAGCCTGCTCGAGCATTTCCTTGCCGTCCTTGTCCTTGTGGCTACCTGCAAAGAACTCGTCGAGGGTGATGAAATTGCCCAGGCTTTTCCCCATCTTCTGCCCGTTGATGGTAATCATATTGTTGTGCATCCAGTAGCGGCAGGGCGCATGACCCGTGGAGGCCACACATTGTGCAATTTCGCTCTCGTGGTGCGGAAAGACGAGGTCCATGCCGCCCCCGTGGATGTCGAACGGCGAGCCGAGATACTTGGCTCCCATGGCTGTGCATTCGGCGTGCCAGCCAGGAAATCCGTCGCTCCAGGGCGAAGGCCAGCGCATGATGTGCTCGGGCGAGGCTTTCTTCCATAGGGCGAAGTCGCCGCTGAAGCGCTTCTCGTCCTGTCCGTCGAGTTCGCGCGTGGTGGCCAGCATCTCGTCGATGACGCGGCCGCTAAGCTGCCCGTATTTGTGGGTGTCGGCCTGATACTTGCGCACATCGAAGTAGACGCTTCCGTTGCTGACATAGGCATAGCCGGCATCGAGTATCTGCTGCACGAGGGCAATCTGCTCCATAATGTGTCCCGAGGCATGCGGTTCGATGCTGGGGGGCAACACACCGAGGCGTTCCATTGCGACATGGTAGCGGTTGGTGTAGTGCTGCGCCACCTCCATAGGTTCCAACTGCTCGAGGCGAGCCTTCTTGGCTATCTTGTCCTCACCTTCGTCGGCATCGTGCTCGAGGTGTCCCACGTCGGTGATATTGCGCACATAGCGCACCTTATAGCCGAGGTGCTGCAGGTAGCGGAACACCACATCGAAAGTGATGGCCGGCCGCGCGTGGCCGAGGTGTGCGTCGCCGTAGACCGTTGGACCACACACATACATCCCCACCCTGCCTTCGGTTAGTGGGCGGAATAGCTCTTTCTGACGACTTAACGTGTTGTAGATTAGCAATTGTTGTTCCATAACCCTCATTTTATCTCCCTGCAAAGTTACGCAAAAAAAATCATACATGCAGAGAATGTCGCTTTTCTGCACTTTTGTCCGCAATTTTCGTCCCACCACAAGGCATCCTCTTATCTTCGACATCAGTCTACTCATTCACCAAAATGACTGAAAAAGTGCGACTTGGAAATATAGGGAGATATTTCGTGGCCGTATGTGGAGAAAAAGATGTATATTTGCAACTTGAAATAGGTGTAATCTATGGACAAAATTGTTATATTAGACTTTGGTTCTCAATACACTCAACTGATAGCACGCAAAATTCGCGAACTGAACGTCTACTGCGAAATCCATCCTTACAATCGTCTACCACAGCTGACCGATGAAGTGCGCGGAGTGGTCTTCTCGGGAAGTCCCTATAGTTGCAACGCCCCCGACGCACCAGTACCCGACATGGAGGGCATCAAAGGGCGGCTGCCACTGCTTGCCGTTTGCTACGGAGCGCAGTACTTGGCCAAATGGGGCGGCGGCAAAGTGCAGCAAAGCCAAATCCGCGAGTATGGCCGTGCCAATCTAACCTTCATCGACAGCGAAAACCCACTGATGAAAGGTCTCCCCGAAGGTAGCCAAGTGTGGATGAGCCACGGCGACACCATCGAGGTGCTCCCCGCAGGCTACCGCACCATCTGCTCCACCGCCAACGTCCGCTACGCTGGCTACCAGATTGAAGGCGAACCCACCTACGCTATCCAGTTCCATCCCGAAGTGCATCACTCGACTGACGGCAAGCAACTGCTACGCAACTTTGTGGTCGATATCTGTGGCTGCCGCCAAGTGTGGACACCCGAAAGCTTTATCGAGACCACCGTCAGCCAGCTACGCGCTACCATCGGCACCGACAAGGTGGTGCTCGGTCTCAGCGGCGGTGTAGACAGCTCCGTGACCGCCATGCTACTCCACCGAGCCGTGGGCAACCAGCTCCACTGCATCTTCGTAGACAACGGCCTGCTGCGCAAAGACGAGTTCAGCAGCGTCCTCAACTCCTACAAGGACATGGGGCTCAACGTCAAAGGTGTGGATGCCAAAGAGCGCTTCTACGCAGTATTGGCCGGCGTAACCGACCCCGAGAAGAAGCGCAAAGCCATCGGGAAAACCTTCATAGACGTGTTTGATGCCGAGGCCAAGCTCATCACCGATGCCAAATGGCTCGGACAAGGCACCATCTATCCCGACGTGATTGAAAGTTCAAGCGTCAAAGGGCCAAGCCAGACCATCAAAAGCCACCACAACGTAGGCGGTCTGCCCGACTACATGAAGCTCAAGCTTGTCGAGCCACTGCGCAGCCTCTTCAAAGACGAAGTGCGCCGCGTAGGCCGCCAGCTGGGCATCAAGGAGGAACTGATTGGCCGCCACCCCTTCCCCGGTCCTGGGCTGGCCATCCGTATATTGAGCGAAGTAACACCCGAGAAAGTCCGTGTGCTGCAGGAGGTCGACCACATATTCATCCAAGGACTGCGCGAGGCAGGTCTCTACGACAAGGTGTGGCAGGCCGGAGCTATACTGCTACCAGTGCAGAGCGTCGGCGTGATGGGCGACGAGCGCACCTACGAAAGCGTAGTGGCACTGCGTGCAGTAGAAAGCGTGGACGGCATGACTGCCGACTGGTGCCACCTGCCCTACGACTTCCTCGCCCGTATGTCCAACGAGATTATCAACCGCGTGCGCGGCGTGAACCGCGTCTGCTACGACATCAGTTCCAAGCCGCCCGCAACCATCGAATGGGAATAAGCAACCGATGAACGACCAGCCACACACCCACCGCAGGCGGACGCTGCACCTCGCGACAGCCCTGCTGCTTGTCATAGGGCTGTGGATAGGTCTGCTCCCCCGAGCAGCCGCCCAAGCACCAGGCACCACACCCGTAGAAGTCAGCCTCCAAACCCAGATGCTGCACGGACGCAAATACTACGTCCACATCGTCAAAACTGGCCAGACCGTCTACTCTATCGCCAAAGCCTACCGCGTGGAAAGCTACGATGCTGTTACGCACGTCGACATCCATTTCATGCACGCAGGCGACACCGTGTGGCTTCCCTGCAGGGGGCAATTCTCCGAGCAAGCCGAAGCAGAGCGCAAAGCCGAAGAAGCAGCCCGCGAGGCAGAACAAAAAGCAGCCGCGGAAGCAGCCCACAAAGCCGACCAAAAGGCAGCTGCCCCCACCCTTGAGGCTGAAAGCAAAGCCGAATCGAAACCCATCCTCCCCACGCCCAAAACAGATCCTAAACCCCACACCCCTACCACCACAGCAAAAAACACCACCACAACCACCCCCATAGCCTCCCACCCCACTCCCCCAGTTGCACCCCGCCAACCAGGCAAAACC
This sequence comes from Bacteroidales bacterium, assembly GCA_017455205.1. Lineage (GTDB taxonomy): Bacteria > Bacteroidota > Bacteroidia > Bacteroidales > P3 > Colimorpha. The sequence continues at coordinate 97,428 of JAFTBM010000018.1, read as the reverse complement.
ATCAAAGTGGCTCTGATGATGCCCCTCCACCTGGCACAAATCGACGAAATATCCACCACCAAATTCGACGTAGAGCAGCGCGGCAAGAAAACCTATCGCCAATTCGAGTTCATCGAATTCTACGAAGGCATCCGCATGGCACTCGACAAACTCACCGAAGAGGGCATCAGCGTGGAGCTCAACGTAGTCGATGTGTCGGCTGGCACTGCCGAGCAAGTAGAATCCTCCTTTGCCAGCCACCGAGTGGCCGAATGCGATGTGTTGATAGCCCTGCTGCTGCGCGATGCCTTCAGCAAAGCTGCCGAGTTGGCTCAGCAGGCTGGCATCTACATCGTCAACCCTATGGCCACCCGCAGCGAGATATGTGCCACCAACCCCTACGCCATCAAAGTGCAACCCTCCACCGCTGGCAAAGTGGCGACAATGCTTGCCAACATCAAGCTTGAGCACCCCAGCGGCCACCTCTACATCATCCACTCTGGCAGCAAAAACGAAAAAGAAATCCTCGGCGAAATGCGCCGTCAGCTTGACCAGCGCACCGACATTGCCTACACTCTCTTCAACTGGAGCCAAAGTGCCAAACTCACAGCCACACTGAAATCCACCACCGACAACATCGTAGTCAGCCTCTACGACCAAGGGCGCGACCTCAACCGCGTCTACACCAGCAACCTGCTCAACAGTCTCTCCTCCATCAAGAGCAACCCTCCAACACTCTACACCCTCACCGACTGGACTCAAGACTACCCCGACATCGACTTCCTCCAGCTCCAGCACGCATCCTACCACACCTTCGCCACCGCCTGGGATATGACCAACGAGACGCACGTAGGCTTCCTGCAGGACTTCCGCTCCCGCTATGCCACCGAGCCCACCTCCATCCTGGCTCCTACCGCCTACGACCTCACCCTCTACATCGTCAGAGGGCTGCACCGACTGGGTGCCAACTTCTGGAACACCGCCACCGCTGGCATCAACGGCCTCACCCAACCCATGCGCCTCGTCAGAAGCGGTGCTGGACTCGAAAACGAACGCGCCACACTCTATCGAATGGACGGTCTTCGGATGCAACCCATCCCAACCAAATAACCAAGCCCCCACCTGGATGGAACCACAACAGACAATCAAAAAAACCTTCCGCCTGACTGGGCCTGGACTGCACACTGGGCGCACCGTAACGGTAACCGTCATCCCCGCACCCGAAAACTTCGGCATCGCCTTCCGCCGCACCGACCGCACCAACATCATCACCCAGCCCGCCGAAGCCAGTCGCGTGGGCGAAACTTCACGTGGCACCACCCTCGGCGCAGGACGGCAGACTGTGGCCACCATCGAGCACCTCATGTCCGCCCTCCACGGAATGGGCATCGACAACGCCCTCATCGAACTCGACGGAGGCGAAATCCCCATCCTCGACGGCTCGGCACGCCCCTGGCTGCTGCAACTAACTCGCGTAGGCGTTGTGCAGCAGCACGAACCACGCAAAGTAGCCACCATCGCCCAGCCACTCCACTTCGACTACGCACCCACTGGCTCCTCCTTCGACATCACCCCCAGCGACCACTTCTCCGTCCACTGCACCATCGACTTCCCCAAAAGCGTCATCGGCCGCCAGGAAGCCGACCTCGCCTCTATGGCCGACTACCCAGCCGCCATCGCACCCTGCCGCACCTTCGTCTTCCTCCACGAAATCGAACCCCTCCTCCACCTCAACCTCATCAAGGGCGGCAGCCTCGACAACGCACTCGTCTTCGTCAACAAAGAGCTCTCCCCCCGCCAACTCAAACGCCTGGCCAAAACCTTCAACAAAGACATCAACCACTTCCGCGTCCACGATGGCGTGCTCAACACCACCGACCCCTACTTCCCCAACGAACCCGCGCGCCACAAACTGCTCGACTTCGTGGGCGACATCCGCCTCGTCGGCCTCCCTATCAACGCACACTTCGACATCTATAAGCCTGGGCACAAGGCCAACAACGCCTTCGCCCGCTTCCTATCCGACAAAATTATCACCAACATTCAAAGCAAGCAATCATGACCCTCTACGACCTGCACCCCAACGCCCGCATCGGCGAAGGAGTAACCATAAGCAACTTCAGCACCATCTGCGACGATGTGGAAATCGGCGACGGCACTTGGATAGGCCCCAACGTCACCATCTTCCCTGGTGCACGCATCGGCAAACGGTGCAAAATATTCCCTGGCGCAGTGATAGCCGCAGTGCCGCAGGACCTCAAGTTCGCTGGCGAATACACCACCGCCGAAATCGGCGACGACAACGTCATCCGCGAATGCTGCACCATCAATCGCGGCACCGCCGCCAGCGGCAAAACCGTCATTGGCAACGGCAACCTGCTCATGGCCTACGTCCACGTGGCTCACGACTGCGTCATCGGCGACCACTGCGTCCTAGCCAACAACGCCACCCTCGCCGGCCACATCATCCTCGGCGACTGGGTCATCCTCGGCGGCAAAACCGCCTGCCTCCAGTTCATCCACATCGGCTCCCACGTCATCACCCAAGGCGGTGCACTGGTCGACAAAGACATCCCCCCCTTCATCAAAGCCGCCCGCTACCCCATCCAATACTGTGGCATCAACAGCCTCGGCCTCCAACGCCGCGGTTTCTCAACCGAAAGCATCAACCGCATCGCCGACATCTACCGCTACCTCTTCGTCAAAGGCATTCCCTTCGCCGATGCCCTTGAACTGGTCAAAGAACGCTTCGGCCAGACCGACGAAGGAAAACAAGTGCTCGCCTTTATCGGCAACGCCAACACCGGTCTGCTCAGCGGCTACAAATCGGCTCGAAAGGGAGAATAACCCTGCTTACCACTCCGTGAGGGGCGCAGCTTCGCTGCGCCCCTCACCTAATCTATAACCCACACCTCATCCTCACTGCCGACCCTCGACCTCTTCGGTCGAAATATCGGCCAGCTCATCCACCAAATCCGACGCAATCAACCCCGACTCTGTGTGCCGCTCCACCCACCTGTCCCCCGCCAAGCCATGCAGCCTCACCGCAACGCAAACCGTCCTAAACCAATCCAAATATGGCCTCTGCGCCAGCATCCCCGCCAGCATCCCCGTCAGCACATCGCCACTGCCAGCCGTGGCCATGCCGGCATTGCCCGTCGCATTCTCGTAAGGCAACTCGCCTGGGGCATAAACCACCGTGCGGTGATGCTTTAGGACAATGGTCAAGCCATACAGCTCCGCAACCACCACTGGATCCTCCTCGCCAAACAGCCGCTCATACTCACGCACATGCGGTGTCAGAATAGCCCCTCGGCAAAGCTCCAACCACTCCCGATGCTCCGCCAAAATATTCAGCGCATCAGCATCCAGCACCAGCGGCACCTCCTCATCGCGTGCCACCAGCAAATCATGCAGCGCCCTCGCCGTGGCAGCCTCGCAACCGATGCCTGGCCCCACAGCAATCGCCTGGTAACGACCCAAATCGTGCGGAACAGCGGAGAAGTGGTACGGATTGGAATCCACCGCCAGCATCGCCTCGGGGAAAGCCGACTGCACAGCATCGACGCAACGCGAAGGCACACAGGCCGTCACCATACCGCAGCCGCTTCGCAAAGCTGCCTTCGCAGCCAGAATCGCACAGCCCACACGGCCATAGCTCCCAGCCACTACCAGCGCGTGGCCGTAATCCCATTTAGCAGAATCTTGTATTCTCATAGCAAAGAAAATTATACCCCATTAACACCAATCCGCACTCATTAGTACCCGCTCCCCCACAAAAAAACCACCTCTCCAAACCCTCCACCCCTACCCCACACCCCTCCATACGCCACCCAAACACCACCTCTGGCGGTAGGGACTTGGTCCGTGTCAACTCCGTGTCATCTCCGTGTCAGGTCCGTGTCACCTCCGACTCGGGTCGGACATCACACGCCGCTGTCGCGCACCATCCACGCCCCTCCTACGCTCCAAACACCACCCCCACCCTGAGGAGGCATCATGCCCACACAACTGCCAGCTGAAGCACCTACGGAGCAAAAAATAATTTTTCAACAGGTGCAAGCATTTGAACCTCAAATGGTAGGTTGGACATCGACCGACTGGGGGGAGAAAAAGTTGATTGGCGGTTGGAGAAAAAGTCGTAACTTTACAGCCAGAAAAATATGAAGGAAAAACATTGGATATTACGGAAAGACTATGATTTAGAAACTGTTGAAAGACTATCGGCCTCGTTGGGTGTAGACCGCATAATAGCCACACTGCTGGTGGAGCGTGGAGTGAGGACGTTTGAGGAAGCACGCTGCTTTTTCCGTCCCAGCCTCGACCAAATCCACGACCCCTTCCTAATGAAAGGCATGCAGCAGGCCATTGGGCGCATCAACGAAGCCATCAAACGGCAGGAACGCATCATGGTCTATGGCGACTACGACGTCGATGGCACGTCGGCAGTGGCATTGGTCTACAGCTACCTCAAGGAGCTCAACCCTAACATTGATTTCTACGTGCCCGACCGCGAGCGGGAAGGCTACGGCATCTCCTACCAGGGGATTGACTATGCCAGCCAGACGGGGGTGAAACTGATGATTGCCCTCGACTGCGGCATCAAGGCCGTGGAGCAGGTGGCCTATGCCAGCCAGAAAGGCATCGACTTCATCATTGGCGACCACCACCTGCCCGACGAGACGGTGCCTGCCGCCGTTGCAGTGCTCGACCCCAAGCAGCCCGACTGCCCCTACCCCTACAAAGAACTCAGTGGCTGTGGCATCGGATTCAAGATAGTGGAAGCCCACCTCGAGCAGCGGCTGGGGGTGCGCCTCTGCGACTTGCCCGAGCAGCTCGACGAAGCCCGCCGCAAACGGCAGGAAGAGCTGAAATTGCGGCTGCTGCAATACCTTGACCTGGTGGCCGTCAGCATCGCCAGCGACATCGTACCCATCATGGGCGAAAACCGTGTGCTGGCCTACTACGGGCTGCGCGTAATCAACACCAAGCCGCGTCTCGGCATCGAGGCTATATTGAAATATGGCCATATCGGTCGGCGCAGCGAGGATGAGGGAGCGGGCAGCGATCGGGCCGAAAAGCGAACTGACTACTTCGAAAAAGAGCTTACCATCAGCGATTTAGTGTTCCTCATCGGGCCGCGTATCAATGCCGCTGGCCGCCTTCGATCAGCCTTCGACTCGGTGCGCCTGCTGCTGACCGACGACCCCATCATGGCGCGCAACCTCGCTGAAGAAATCAATGAGTACAACCTCCAACGCAAAAAACTCGACACCGATGCCACCGAGGAGGCTCGCCGCCGCGTAGACCACGACGAGTTCTACATCGGTCGGCAGTCGTTGGTACTCTTCGACGAACATTGGCATCGCGGGGTGGTGGGCATAGTGGCCAGTCGCATCGTGGAAGCATACAACAAGCCGACCATCGTCTTCACTCGCGGCAGCGATGGCTTGATTACTGGGTCGGCTCGCTCGGTCAAAGACTTCGACATCCACCAAGCCCTCGAGCAATGTGCCGACCTGCTGGAACACTTCGGCGGCCACCGCAGCGCCGCTGGCGTCAGCCTAAAGCAAGGCAATATGAGAGCCTTCCTCGAGCGCTTCGAGGCACTGGTGCGACAGGGAATGGGCGAAGAGGAGGTGCCACCCGAGGTGGAGATAGATGCCGAGATAGACTTCTCGCAGATCACCCCCAAGTTTCTCCGCATCCTGAAACAGTTTGCCCCCTTCGGTCCCGAAAACACGGTGCCAGTGTTCCTCAGCCGCAACCTGGTGGACTACAACGATGGTGGCTACTACGGCGCACGGGTAGTGGGACACAAGCACTTGAAATTCCACGCCATGTCGCTGCAAGAGCGGATGCTGAAGCCCTACCCAGCCATCGCCTTCCAAATGGGCGAATGCTGCGAGCAGATGAGGTCGGGAGCCAAATTCGACCTCTGCTACCAACTGGAGGAAAACTACTGGCGGGGACACACCGAGGTGCAACTCAACGTGAAAGACATCAAGTTCGCCGAACAGCGGAAAGGCGAAAAATAACAAGCAAAAAGCAAAAGAAGAAAACAGCCATCGGCAGGGAGCGTTATCAACAGAGCAGAAGTTTTAGTTTCAAAGAATTAATAGACGGATGGTGAATAATGTTGAAAACTTGGCCATGGAATATCGCTATTTTCTACCTATTTTAGCACTTGAAACCGCGACGGTGTGTTTACGGTCAAACAACTATAATTGTGTAATATAAAAGCAGGAGTAAGAGTCATGCAGGGCGACTTGTTTTCAGCAATGGAGTCCGCCGCTGGGCGGAAAAAGGAGCAGATGAAAGAGTATACAACGGAAGAGATTATGCGCTCTTCGGTGGAATACTTCCACGGCGATGAACTGGCAGCAAACGTGTGGATGAACAAATACGCCCTGCGCAATGAGGAGCATATCTACGAGCTCAACCCCGATATGATGCACCGCCGTATGGCTCGCGAGTATGCCCGAATCGAGGCCAAATATCCCAACGGGTTGAGCGAGGAGGAGGTATACGGGCTGCTGAAAGACTTCCGCTACATAGTGCCGCAGGGAAGCCCGATGAGCGGCATCGGCAACGACTTCCAGGTGGTCAGCTTGAGCAACTGCTTCGTCATAGGCAACTCGGGCAACAGCGACAGCTACGGTGGCATCATGAAAATCGACCAAGAGCAGGTGCAGCTCATGAAGCGCCGCGGCGGAGTGGGACACGACTTGAGCCACATCCGCCCTGGTGGTAGCCCAGTGAAGAACTCGGCTCTGACCTCCACGGGCATCGTTCCCTTCATGGTGCGCTACAGCAACACCACGCGCGAAGTGGCGCAGGGTGGCCGTCGCGGTGCCCTGATGCTCAGCATCAGCATCAAGCATCCTGATGCAGAGCATTTCATCGATGCCAAATTGGAGCAAGGAAAGATAACGGGAGCCAACGTCAGCGTGAAAATAACCGATGAGTTTATGGAATGCGTGCGAAGCGGAAAGCCCTTCGTGCAGCAGTATCCGATAGACTCTCCCACACCGCTCTACACCAAAGAGATTGACGCTCGAGCCCTGTGGAACAAGATAATCGCCAATGCTTGGAGTTCGGCCGAACCTGGTGTGCTCTACTGGGACACCATCATCCGCGAAAGCATCCCCGACTGCTATGCCGACTTCGGATTTCGCACCGTCTCTACCAATCCCTGTGGCGAAATCCCCCTCTGCCCCTACGACAGTTGCCGCCTGCAAGCCATCAACCTCTACAGCTACGTAGAGCAACCCTTCACGAAAGAGGCTCGATTCAACTTCGACCTCTTCCGCGAACACGTCGGCAAAGGGCAGCGCCTGATGGACGACTTGATTGACCTTGAACTGGAAAAGGTGGAGCAAATCCTGCACAAAATAGACAGCGACCCCGAGAGCAACGAGATAAAGCAGGTGGAGAAGAACCTGTGGCTGAACATCAAGATGAAGTGCCTCGAAGGGCGACGCAGCGGATTCGGTATCACCGCCGAAGGCGACATGCTGGCCGCCCTCGGTCTGCAATATGGCTCTGAAGAAGCTACGGCTTTCTCGGTGAAGGTGCACCAAGAACTCTGCTGTGCTGCCTACCGCTCGAGCGTACAGATGGCTCGGGAGCGCGGTAGTTTCCCTCTCTACAATGCCCACCGCGAGGAAAATAATCCACTCATCAAGCGCATAGCTGAAGCCGACCCCGAGCTCTACCAAGAGATGACCAAATACGGTAGGCGCAACATCGCCCTGCTCACCATAGCCCCCACAGGCACCGTCAGCATCTGCACACAGACCACCAGCGGCATCGAACCCGTCTTCCTCGTCAGCTATAAGCGACGGAAGAAGATTAACCCCAACGACAAGGACGCTTCAAGCCATAAAATCATCAAAGACGAAAACGGCGACTACTTTGAGGAATACAACGTCTTCCACCCCAAGTTCTTGGATTGGGCTCGCATCAACGGCCACAATGTAGAGGAGGTGAAGCAAATGGATGACGCAACCCTACAGCAGCTCATTGAGCAGTCGCCCTACTTCCATGCCACCAGTGCCGACATTGACTGGGTGGCCAAGGTCAAAATGCAGGGAGCCATACAGAAGTGGGTAGACCACTCGATATCGGTTACCGTCAATATCCCCAAAGAGACCACCCGCGAAGTGGTCAGCCAAATCTACGAGACGGCCTGGGAAAGTGGCTGCAAGGGTTGCACCATCTACCGCGATGGTTCGCGCACGGGAGTGCTGGTAAGCAACAGCGAGGGCAAGAAAGAAAGCCCCTGCTTCGGAGAAAGCAGGGCACCCAAACGCCCCAAAAAGCTCGAAGCCGAGATAGTGCGCTTCAAAAACGAGAAAGAGGATTGGATAGCGGTGGTGGGTATGTTCGAAAACCGTCCCTACGAGATATTCACTGGCCGTGCGGAGAGCTTCCTGCTGCCCAAGTACGTGGAAAAAGGCTGGGTGATACGCACCAAAGAGAAAGGCCAAGAGCATGCACGCTACGACTTCCAATACCTCGACCAGGACGGCTACCACATCACTATGGAGGGGCTCTCGCGTATGTTCCGAAAAGAATTTTGGAACTACGCCAAACTCATTTCAGGCATCCTACGCCACGGAATGCCTATCGCCAACGTGGTGGAGCTCATCGGCAAGCTGAACTTCGACACCGACAGCATCACCACATGGAGCAACGGTGTGGCTCGTGCCCTCAAACGCTACATCAAGGACGGCACCGAGACCGACGAAGTATGCCCCGACTGTGGCAGCAAACTGGTCTACAACAACGGATGCAAAAGCTGCCCCAACTGTGGTTGGAGCAAATGCAGCTAAATCTCAACCGCCACGCGACAAGCAAGCACATATTAACCCAAGAGGGGAACTCCGCAGGGGGCTCCCCTTTTGAATAACCGACAAACCATGAGCGACCTACTCAACCAACTGAATGATGCACAGCGCGAAGCCGCCTCGACCACCGAAGGCCCCGTGATGATTATCGCCGGTGCTGGAAGCGGCAAGACACGCACCCTCACCTACCGCATAGCCCACCTCCTGGAGAAAGGCGTAGACCCCTTCAGCATCCTCGCCCTCACCTTCACCAACAAGGCAGCCGGCGAAATGAAAGAGCGCATCATCAAGCTCGTAGGCAGCGAAGCACGCAACATCTGGATGGGCACCTTCCACTCGGTCTTCGCCCGCCTGCTCCGTGCCGACGGCCACCGCTTGGGCTATACCAGCTCCTTCACCATCTACGACACTGACGACCAGAAGTCGGCCATCAAGCAGATAGTCAAACAGCTCAACCTCGACCCCAAGACCTACAAGCCCTCCACCGTCATCAGCCGCATCTCTATGGCCAAATGCAACCTCATCAGCCCCAAAGACTACGCCGAGACTCCCGACATCTACCAGACCGACATCGATGCCAAGCGACCCGCCATGGGGCAAATCTACCAAATGTATGACCAGCGCCTGCACAACAGCAACGCCATGGACTTCGACGACCTGCTCTTCAATATGAACATCCTCCTGCGCGACTTCCCCGACGTGCTGCTCAAATATCAAGAACGCTTCCAATACGTGATGGTCGACGAGTACCAGGACACCAACTACGCCCAGTACCTAATAGCAAAGAAACTCGCCGCCCGCAACCAAAACATCTGCGTGGTGGGCGACGATGCACAGAGCATCTACGCCTTCCGCGGAGCCAATATTCAGAACATCTTCAACTTCCAGCGAGACTACCCACAGATGCAACTCTTCCGCCTCGAACAGAACTACCGCTCCACCAAAGCCATCGTCGGCGCAGCCAACAGCATCATTGACCACAACCGCGACCAAATCAAAAAGGAACTCTGGTGCGACAATGCCGACGGTCGTCCCATACAGCTCATCCGCGCCATCGACGAGCGCGACGAGGCCAACCGCGTGGCCGACTCCATCCAGACCCTCCGCCTCGGCGAAAACGCCGACTACCGCGACTTCGCCATCCTCTATCGCCAAAACTCCCTCTCGCGCTCCATCGAGGACGTGCTACGCCGCGCCTCCATCCCCTACCGCATCTACCAAGGCATCTCGTTCTACGGACGCCGCGAAGTGAAGGACGTGCTGGCCTACATGCGACTGGTGGTCAACCCCCACGACGACGAATGCCTCACCCGCGCCATCAGCTACCCACCCCGGGGCATCGGCCAGACCACCCTCGACCGCATACGCGTGGCCGCCGCCGACAACGATATCAGCCTCTGGACCGTCATGGAGAACCTCCCCAACTTCGGCCTCGGCCTCAACAGCGGCCTCGCACAACGCATCACCGAATTTGTCTACATGATTAAGCGCTTTGAGGCTCAAGTCCCTACCACCGATGCCTTCACCCTCGGCAAGCAAATCGTCCTCGCCAGCGGCATCCTCAAAGCCCTACGCGAGGACGACGAACCCGACAGTGCCGACCGCCTGGAGAACATCGAAGAGCTGCTCAACGGCATACAGGAATTCTGCGAAAACGCCGACGAAGAACTCCCCTCCACCACCCCAGACGCCCCCGCCGCCGACGGCCAACCCACGCTCCACACCCTCGATGAATTTCTCCAGCAAGTGCTACTCTACACCAGCGAGGACAAAGACAAGGATAAGGATGCCGACCGCGTCAGCCTGATGACCATCCACGCCGCCAAAGGGCTGGAATTCCCCTACGTCTACGTCGTCGGCATGGAAGAGCAGCTCTTCCCCTCGTTCATGGCCTCCTCGCGAGCCGAACTCGAAGAAGAACGGCGGCTCTTCTACGTGGCCGTCACCCGTGCCGAACAGCAAGTAACCCTCAGCTACGCCCTCTCCCGCTACCACAACGGCCAGCAGACCGGGGGCGAGGTGAGCCGCTTCATCGAGGAAATCGACCCCAACTATATCGACATGCCTCGCCAAGCACCACGAGCCATGCCGCGCGATATATGGGACCGACTCGGAGGCAAACTCACCTCCCCCGCACGCGCCACCCGCACAGCCACCCCACCGCGAGGTCCAGCCGTCCCCAACACCCCAGCCGAAATCAATGCCATCATGCCCGGCATGAAAGTGCAACACGCCAAATTCGGCATCGGCAAAGTGCTCGGTGTCGAAGGCGCAGCCGACAGCCGCAAGGCCACCGTCTTCTTCGAGGGCGTCGGCCAAAAACAGCTGCTCCTCAAATTCGCCAAACTCAGCATCGTCGAGCCATGAGGCTGGTCATTCAGCGCGTAAAGCAAGCCTCGGTCAGCATCGAAGGCCACCTGCACAGCTCCATCGGTCGCGGACTGCTGCTCCTCGTAGGCATCTGCGATGCGGACACCACCGACGACATCGACTACCTCTGCCGCAAAGTGGTGCAGATGCGCCTCTTCCCCGACAGCCAAGGCGTCATGAACCTGCCCATTACCGAGGTCAAAGGCAGCGGCCTGCTGGTGGTCAGCCAATTCACCCTCATGGCCTCCACCCGCAAAGGCAACCGCCCCAGCTACATCCGCGCCTCCCGTCCCGAGATTGCCCTGCCGCTCTACGAGCAGTTCACCACCCACCTCGCCCAAGCCTTCGGACACCCTGTGCAGACCGGACAATTCGGAGCCGATATGCAGGTGTCCCTCATCAACGACGGGCCAGTAACCATCCTTATGGACTCCCACCTGCGCGACCAATTCTGACCCCCACCCCGAAAATCGCCCCCTAAAACGCCCGAAAATCGTCCTTTCGGGCGTTTTTCTACATTGTTGATTACCAGTAAGTTGCATTTTTGGAAGGAGGAGAGTGCAAGTTGTTCATTTTCAGGCTCCTGTTGCGGTCCCCTTCTTCCCCTCTTCTTCTCCCCTTCTTCTCCCCTTTTTACCCCCCTCTTCCGAGGAAGAAGAGGGAGGGTAGCGGGTGAGTAGCGGATGGGGGGAAGATGCCTTGAAGTGTGGGTTTGCGGAGATGGAATCCCACGGCTTGCCCTCACCCACCTATCGACAACCGCCGAACAGACTTCTCCGACGGGGTCGGCAGGGAGGGAAAGCTTTTTTTGAAGCATGGCACAATATGGATAAGCTGGGGTCGTTAGGGAAAGAAGTATCTATGACGGACAAGTATTCTGGTCGCAGTAGGGTGGTGAGGATTATCTTCATCGTGGTGGGGGTCCTGTTTGCGGGGCGCTTGGCCATGCTGCAATTGTTTGATTCGAAGTACAAAAAACTTGCCGACCAGCAGGCGCTGCGCGATGTTACACAGTACCCCTCGCGTGGCTTTATCTACGACCGCAACGGCAAATTGCTGGTGCACAACGAGGCTGTGTACGACCTGATGGTGATACCTCGGATGGTGAAAGATTTGGACACGGACTACTTCTGCCGCTGCGTGGGGATGACTCGGGAGGATTTCGACGAGCGGATACAGAAGGCACGGAAGTATTCCACCTACTCTGCCTCGCCTTTTATGAAGCAGATATCGAAGGAGGAGTATGCCCGGTTTGAGAACAAGATGTACCGCTTCAAGGGGTTCTACATCTCGCAGCGGACGCTACGCATCTACGACCGCCCGATAGCGGCCCAGGTGCTGGGGTACGTGGGCGAGGTGGACAACGCCGACCTCAAGCGCGATGCCTACTATAAGCGGGGCGACTACATCGGCAAAAGCGGACTGGAGAAGAGCTACGAGGATGTGCTCCGAGGGGTGAAGGGGACGAAAAAAATGCACGTGGATGTGCATAGCCGCACGATAGGCTCCTACCAAGGAGGACGGTACGACACGCTGCCAGTTGAGGGAGCCAACCTCTACACCACGCTCGATGCCGACCTGCAGCAGTATGCCGAAGAGCTGATGGCCAACAAGCGTGGTTGCGTGGTGGCACTGGAGCCTGCCACAGGCGAGGTGCTGGCCATGGTGTCGGCTCCATGCTACGACCCCAACCTGCTGGTGGGGCGCGTCAGGGGGGAGAACTACGGCAAGCTGAACAGCGACAAGGCCAAGCCGCTGCTCAACCGAGCACTGATGGGGCAATACCCACCGGGGTCGATATTCAAGGTGGCACAGTCGATGGTGGCACTGGACTTGGGGGTCATCGGCCCCGGGGCAGGATTTGTGTGCGACAAGAGCCTCGTCGGCTGCCACAACCACCCGTCGGCCACATCGGTGCGCGAGGCCATCAAGATGAGCTGCAACCCCTACTTCTACCAGGTCTACAAGCGCGTTATCCAGCAAGGGAAACACAAAAGCATATACAAAGACTCGCAGTACGGCCTCACGGTATGGCACGACTATATGCTCCGCTTCGGCTTCGGGCAGCGGTTGGCCATTGACCTGCCGCGCAACGGGGTGATGAGTGGGAACATTCCCGACACAGGGTACTACAACCGCTGGTACGGCAAGGAGCGCTGGGCATTTTCCACGATATACAGCAACTCCATCGGGCAGGGAGAGGTGACGGTGGTGCCGATACAGATGGCCAACCTTGCGGCCATTGTGGCCAACCGAGGCTATTACATCACGCCCCACGTGGTGAAGGGCTACGGCCCAGACACATTGCAGCGCGAGGGAGTCGGCGAGCGGCACGAGACGGGCATCAGGAAGGAGTATTTCGACATTGCCGCCGATGGGATGTACGACGTGGTGCATGTGGCAGGTGGCACAGCTCGTCGGGCTCGGGTAGAGGGGCTTGACGTGTGTGGCAAGACTGGCACAGCCGAGAACTTCGGCAACGACCACTCGGTGTTCATCTGCTTTGCGCCGAAAAACAACCCACGGATAGCAATGGCCGTCTATGTGGAGAACGCACAAGGGGGAGGCGGCACGTGGGCTGCACCGATAGCGGGGCTGATAGTGGAGCGATACCTCAATGGCGAGGTGAAGCGCAAAGCCGAGGAGACCTACTACCGTGAGGTGGAGCCTTGCCAGAAGCTTCCGCTCTCACGAAGAGTAAAGAAACGGAAATGAACTATCAGGAGCGCATACGATTGGATTGGACTGCCGTGGGGCTGTGGCTATTCTTGGTGCTGTTCGGATGGATGAACATCTATTCAGCCACCTACAACGAGGCCACGGCTGCTATATTCAACTTCGACACTTATCATGGCAAGCAGCTGGTGTGGATAGGTGCGGCCCTGCTGGTGGCAGTGGTTATCATACTCACCGAGCCACGCATCTTCTCCAATGGAGCCTACCTGATATACGGGCTGATAGTGCTGCTGCTGGTACTCACATTGTTCATAGCCACCGTAACCAAAGGAGCCTCGTCGTGGATTGACCTGGGGCCGTTTCGGTTGCAGCCCTCGGAGTTTGCCAAATTTGCCACCGCACTGGCTGTCTCGAAATATATGAGCGGGATAGGTGTGGATTGGAAACAGAACAGCACCAAATGGGCATGTGCCATTCTGATAGGCATACCGATGATGCTAGTGCTGCTGCAGCACGACATGGGGTCTGCACTGGTGTTTTTGGCCTTTGTCTTTCCGCTCTACCGCGAGGGGTTGTCGGGTGGAATACTTCTGGTCGGGGTGGCCGCCATCGCACTCTTTGTGTTGGCACTACTTATCAACAAGTTCATCCTCATCGGTGCGTTGGTGGTGGTGGCTGGGCTTTACCTCTTTGTGTGGCTCAATAAGCGCACCACGCGGGACTGGTGGCAGACGATTGGGGTACTGGCCTGCTGCGTGGTGTTCATCTTCTCGGTGGACTTCGTGTTCAACCACATGCTGGAGGCTCACCAGCGCACACGCATCGAGGTGCTGCTGGGGAAGACCGAGGACTTGCGTGGTGCGGGCTACAACGTGCACCAGTCGAAAATAGCCATCGGAAGTGGCGGTGTGGCAGGCAAAGGATTCCTAAAAGGGACGGTGACCAAAGCCGATTTCGTGCCCGAACAGCACACCGACTTCATCTTCTGCACCGTGGGCGAGGAGTATGGCTGGATCGGGTGCGTGGTGCTGCTGATAGCCTATAGCTGGCTGCTGCAGCGGCTGATTATCATGGCAGAGCGGCAGCGCTCAACCTTCGCTCGGTTCTACGGCTACTGCGTGGCCAGCATCTTCTTCATCCACCTGCTGGTCAATGTGGGAATGGTGATAGGGCTTGTGCCAGTGATTGGCATTCCGCTTCCTTTCTTCAGCTACGGCGGCTCTTCGCTGCTGGCGTTCACCATTATGCTATTCATATTCATCAGGCAAGATGCCTCCAAAAACCAACTCTTATAGACATGGCAAAAAAGTCAAACGACGCGGAAATGCACTGCTCATTTTGTGGTAGGTCGAGCACACAGGCTGGCCAACTGGCTGCTGGCATAACAGGATATATTTGCAAAGATTGCGCCCAGCTGGCCACAGAGATGTTCTCCGAATATCCTGCGGGATCCAATAAAAGGCCGCAACGGTCGGTAAGTGAAACCCTTGGGGAAATTCCCAAGCCGATAGCCATCAAGCAGCACCTCGACCAGTATGTGATTGGCCAAGAGGCAGCCAAACGCATCCTCTCGGTCGCGGTATACAACCACTATAAGCGACTGAAATACAATGCCGAGCATGGCGATGCCAACGAAGTGGAGATTGAGAAGTCAAACATAGTCATGGTGGGCGAAACGGGCACAGGCAAGACACTGCTGGCACGCACGATAGCACGGATGCTAAAGGTGCCATTTTGCATTGCCGATGCCACCACACTGACCGAGGCCGGCTACGTGGGCGACGACGTGGAGAACGTCCTTGTCCGCCTGCTTCATGCTGCCAACAACGATGTAGCCGAAGCCGAGCGAGGTATCGTGTTCATTGATGAAATCGACAAAATTGCCCGCAAAAGCGAGAGTACGAGCATTACGCGCGATGTGAGCGGCGAGGGGGTGCAGCAGGCACTGCTTAAATTGCTCGAAGGGGCCGACGTGGGGGTTCCGCCCGAAGGCGGACGCAAGCATCCCGAGCAGAAACTGACTCAAATCAACACACGCAACATCCTCTTCATCTGTGGCGGTGCATTTGACGGCATCGAACGGGTTATCTCCGCTCGCCTCAATAGCAACGCCATAGGCTTCAAAGGCGACGAATTGAGGCAGGAATTAGACCGCGAGAACATGCTGCAATATGTGCAGCCTATGGACATCAAGAAGTTTGGCCTCATACCCGAACTGGTGGGCCGCTTCCCTGTACTCACCTACTTAGAGCCTCTCGACCGCGAAGCACTGCGCCGCATACTGACCGAGCCGAAGAATGCCCTGACGAAGCAATACGTAGAGCTGTTCAAAATGGATGGTGTGGAGCTTAAGATTGACCCGGAGGTGCTTGACATGGTAGTGGATCGCGCAGTGGAGTATCACCTCGGAGCCAGGGGCTTGCGCTCCATTATGGAGGAAATTATGACCGACCTTATGTTCAACCTGCCCGATATGCCCAGCGGCTCAACATTCACCCTCACCCGCGAAATAGCCGAGAGCCAGTTGAAGCAGAAAAAATAGCGAGGTAAATAGCCCTATCCCACCTACAAGCCGTCAAGCCTATTGGCGGCTTTTCCATCTACGCCGCAGCAGACGCTTCCATGCCGAGGGGTCAAACAGCGAGGAGTCGGTAGTGGCCTGCAGGGTGAGGAACACTCCAATCGGCAGCATCACAAGGGACGATATCCACATGCCTTCGGGGCCAAGTGCGGCCTCACGCACAGCTTTCTCGGCTATCATTCCCACCACATAATAGAGTACGAAGAAAGCCACCGAGGCCACCAGCGGCAAGCCCAGACCCCCTTTGCGGATAATGCTCCCGAAAGGTGCCCCTATCAAGAAAAGGAGAATGCAGGCTATGGAGAGCGTAAACTTGCGTTGTTTCTCTACTTGATGCCGACTGATATACTCGCGTTCCGACTCCAATCGGTCAGCATAGTTGCGGCTGTCTGACAACGCCGAGGCAGCGATAAACCGTGCACGTGCCAGGATTTTCTCGCGCTGCGTAGGCGAAACGTCGGTGCCGAGATGGGCAAGTGCAGCAGCTGTGGAGGCCGGGGCTGTCGGAAGTGTATCTCTTTTCCAGAGGTTGAGATTGCTGACAATATCGCGTCGGCAGCTGGCACAACGCTCGACATATCCCGAATCGAGGTGCGCGATGGCACGATTCAGGTCATGAATATCCATCATTTGATAGCCGCCTTTGAAGACATCTTCTGAACTACGGTCGAAGGCAAAAGAGGAGATGTCGAAAGTGAGCGTCTGCCGGCTGAATTCGACCGAAGTGAGTGGCCTCTTTTGATAGTTCTCACCCGAGGTGGGTTCGGAATAGGAGTAGCCACTATCCAGGGTGAATATAAGGTAGCGACTATCAAATGTGGACTGCATAATGCCGCTTTTGGCCACTATCACATTGGTCTCGGATATTCCCTTTGAGTGGTCGTAGATAACAATATCATGCAGGGTATTCCCATCGCTGGACTTGGCACCGATGCGTATCACATAGCCTTCAATCTCCTTATAATATTCGCCTGAGCGAATATTGACGGCAGGCTTTTTGCGAGTGATGTCGTAGAGCGTCATGCGGTAGCGCAGCATTGCCTCGGGCATAACGTTGTTGGCAAAATAGAAGGCCATGCCTGTGAGCAGCACTGCTACTACGGCCATCGGACGCATCACTCGGCTGACCGATATTCCCCCTGCTTTCATAGCTACCAGTTCATATCGTTCACCGAAGTTACCCATCGTCATAATAGAGGCAAAGAGGACGGCAATGGGGAGTGCCATCGGCACGAATGTGGCCGAGGCATAAAGCAAGAGCTGTGCAATGACTGTGAAATCAAGTCCTTTACCGACCAAATCGTCAATATACTTCCACACAAATTGCATCAGCAGCACAAAGACCGCAAGGGTGAAGGTCAGCAGCAGTGGGCCGAGGAAAGAGCGAAGTATGTAGCGGTCTACACGTTTCATGACACACTTACATTAGCCCCAACGCCCGAAGCAAATCATTGCCATTGGCCACAATCAGCAAGGCAAAGAGGATGAACAGCCCAATATTCTGAAGGATGTCGAGCAACTTTTCTGACGGACGCCGCCGCGTTACCATCTCCCACAAGGTGATGACAATATGCCCACCATCGAGACCTGGTATGGGGATGATGTTCATAAAGGCAAGAATAAGTGCCAGCAGGGCGGTGATATTCCAGAAGGAGAGCCAATCCCACTGTTTGGGGAAGATGCTTGCCATAGTGCCAAAGCCACCGAGGTTTTGCACCCCGCCTGGAGCAAACAATGCCTTTAGCGATGAGACGTAATCGACCAGCGTATGCCAACCATGGCTGATGCCTGCGGGTATGGCTTGGAAGAAAGTGTAATCCACATGCTGCACAGCAAAGAGCCTTGAGAGGTCGCTTTCAAGCTGCACACCGAGCTTTCCATCTTCCCCTATCCTTACCCTCAAGCTATCGGCCACACCAGCACGGTAAAATCCTATGGTGAGGCTGTCGCCAGCGGCAGCAGCCAATGCGGGCGAGATATCGCTAAATGCCGGCATAGGTTTGCCCCCGATGCTTATCACGCTATCACCTGGCATGAAACCGGCCTTTTGTGCAGGCGAACCTACCATGCAATCGCGTACCACGAAAGGCATGCGTGGCACCATAAGGGTCTTCACCCGCTCTTTATTAACCCGCTCAAGCAAGTGTCCACTCATAGAAACTTCTACCAGTGAGTCCGCCCTCATAAGGGTGACGCTACTGGGATTATCCAGCAGGAGCGACATAGTGGCTTCTGAAAAGTCGTATTGCTCCTTCCCATCGATGGCGTAAATGATATCGCCCTGCTGAAAACCCTCGTCGAGCAGCACCTGGTGGTAATCGTAGCCGAGGGAGGCATTGCGCAACGGCAACTCATCAGTACCCCAGTGGGCAAATATCATGCCATAGATAAGCAATGCCGAGAGGAAGTTGACCAACACCCCACCACTGATGATGCAGAGCCGCTGCCAGGCTGGCTTGGTCCGATACTCCCATGGTTGCGGCTCGGCCTCAAGGTCGTCCGACGACTTGGTCTCATCCACCATCCCTGCAAT
This sequence comes from Bacteroidales bacterium, assembly GCA_017455205.1. Classification (GTDB taxonomy): domain Bacteria; phylum Bacteroidota; class Bacteroidia; order Bacteroidales; family P3; genus Colimorpha. The sequence goes on along the minus strand of JAFTBM010000018.1, from coordinate 78,437 downwards.
GTCGCAATAGCCACCAAGCGGTATCCACCCCAGTCCCCAAAGGGTGTTGTTTTGATCCTCGGGGGCAAGGTTACGCTCATCCCACGAATCGGGAGTCTTGCTGTTGAAGAAAAGGAAATGCCACTTTCCTCCAAATTTCTTGGCCTTGATGATGGAGAACTTCCAGTTGAAGAAAATATAGTAGCGGCGCACACGGGTGTGGAACAACTTGGCAAAAGCCAAATGTCCAAGCTCATGGGTAGCTACAAGCAAAGTCAAGCTCAATAGTAGAGCAAGCAGTTTCATTGGTTGCGGATATTTTTATCGGTTAGTATCAAGTCGTCGAGCGTAGGCTCGGCTATGAAATGGGCAGTCTGCATCGCCCGTTCCACATAGTCGGCTATGCCGAGAAACGGAATTCGACCTTGAATGAATTGTTCCACCGCCACCTCGTTGGCGGCATTCATGATGCACGGCATATTTCCCCCACGCTCTATGGCAGCATAGGCTAAATCGAGGCAACGGAATGCCTTGCGGTCGGGCTGCTCAAAAGTGAGCGAGGAATGTTGCATGAAATCAAGTCTGGGCAGATAACTCTCAATACGCTCGGGGTAGGAAAAGGCGTACTGGATAGGCGTCTCCATCGTGGGGACACCCAGTTGTGCCTTGACACTCCCATCGGCAAACTGCACCATTGAATGCACCACCGATTGTGGATGCACCAGCACCTCTATCTGCGAGGCAGGCATCCCAAAGAGCCAATGAGCCTCAATCACCTCAAGTCCTTTGTTCATCAACGTGGCACTATCAATCGTTACCTTCCTCCCCATTGACCAATTGGGGTGGTGCAATGCCTGGTCGAGCGTTACTCCTGCAAGTTGCTCACGCGTCAGACCACGGAACGGACCGCCGCTGGCTGTGAGCAACAGCTTATCGGCCTCCGACACTTCACCCACAAGGCACTGAAATATGGCCGAATGCTCACTGTCTACGGGCAAGATCGGAACCTTGTGTCGCAGAGCTGCCTCGGTTACGATGCTTCCTGCCACCACCAACGTCTCTTTGTTGGCCAACGCCACCGCCTTGCCGCTCTCTATGGCACGCAACGTGGGACGCAAACCAGCAAATCCCACTATGGCCGCCAGCACCACATCGATACTCGACATGGCCATCACATCCACCATTGCCTCAACCCCCGCATACACCTTCACACCTGTGTGCCCCAATGCCTCGTTCACCAAAGCATATTTGCTCTCATCGGCTATGACCACCGCATTGGGTTCAAACTCGACAGCCTGCCGAATGAGAAGCTCGGCATTGCTGCCAGCGCACAGCACCTCCGCCGCAAAGCGGTCGGGGTGGCGACGGATGACATTCAGAGCCTGTGTACCTATCGAACCTGTCGAACCTAATATCGCAATCCGTTTCATTCAAAAAGAAATGTACTCCTCGGGATTCACTGCGTTGCCCCCAACCCACAGCTCAAGGTGCAAGTAAGGCTCTGGCGAGCGATGCCCTGCCGACCCTACATAGGCCACAGGCTCTCCTGCCCTGACGGCATCGCCCTGATGTTTAAGCAATACTCCTACGTTGCGGTAGATCGTGAGTATGTTGCCCGTATGCTGTATGACCACCACGTAGCCATCCTCTGCGGCAAATCCTGCGAACACCACGGTACCACCATACGCAGCCATCACAGGCTTATCGGCTACCGCTGCTATATCTACCCCATAATGCCTCTCAAAGCTATTGTACGGACGCAATATCGTGCCTTTTAATGGTGCAAAAAATAGGTGCGGCACCGCTGGCTGGCGATCGGCAGTGGCCTGCACCGTTGGCGATACCTTCACCTCATAGCGACCATCAGCCTGCTCCACCTCGTAGCGCAACAAGCTGTCCTCGCGCGAGCGGCGATAGACAGCGGCCACCGAAGCAAGCGTAACCGTACTATCCTGCATCATCGCCCCCACCTCTTCGCCCAACTCCTCGCCGCGCAATATAGCTCGCAACGTGGCAACATACCACTCCTGATTGCCAAGTGCCACCTCCAGCGAATCCACCCTTCGTGCATTAGCATAAGTCTGCTCTATCACCTCGGTATTGGTATACCCAGGAATATACTCGCGCAAGGGGGTGAAGGCTATAAGCACCGTGGTGAGCAATATGAGCACTATCACCGTAACCCCTACCGCCACAAAAACATTGAGACCCGACAACTCGAACGAGAACTTCTCCTTGAAGGTGTTGGTATCCATCACCACAAACCTATGTTTGCGCTTGATGGCATAACCCATAGGCTTCGCCCGCAGCCGCCGCCATACCTCCTTGATGCTCATTCCTGCCCTTTCCCTTTATTGGCAAAAAAGCCAAAGAGTAGCACTACCTGTAGCTGCCTGCTCTTTGGCTTTCCTTCTGCAAGATTTTGCTTAAAAATGTTTATTGCGCTGGTCGATTATCTTGGCGTTGTCGCGCAAGGCAGTGGACACCATGTTGGCTTTCGACCGATAGCCCTGCTCCAACTGCATCCTGACGTCTTCCACTTCCATCGGGACTGCACGCTGATACTTGCTATCAATCTGAAGCACATACACACCACTGGCACCCTTGACTGGTCCTGTCAGCCCTTGATCCGAAACAGCAACGGTTGCCTGCACCTTGGGTTCCATACCGAAGCGACCGAAATAATAGTCGCTATAAGCAATGCTATCCAAGGTGTCCACTGCCGAATGTAGGGCAACAGCAATGGAGGCCACATCGGGCGTTGCCCTCATCGCCTCCTCGGCACGTGCCATCAGCATTTCGCCCTTCTTCTCTATCATCAGTGGCCACTCCAACGTTGGCTTTGCCTGCTCGATAGTGACATAACCCTTCTTGAGCACATCTTTCAGCGCCACCACCACATACATGCCATCGCAGAGATACACTTGGTCGGCCACCGCTCCCACTTTGGTATCCTCATTGAATACCCATTGCACCAGCGTCCGCGCATTACTGACACCCGCAATGCTATTGGCCATCATATTCAGCCGTGCACTACGCACCTGCAAGTTCTGCTCTTGGGCAGCGGCACGCAACGACTCTATCGTCCGATTTTGTCCAGCGAAGAGGCTGGCCTCGCTGTGGCGTGTGCGGTCGGTGGTGTTGGACGCAGCTATCTCGCGAGTAATCAGTGCCACGCGATACTTCTTGCTGGGAGCCGTCTTGCCCGTTACCTTCACCACCAGATATCCTATTTCCTGTGGCATCTCCTCCATGAAGTATGAGCCGACTGGAGTGTTGAATATCTGCTCGTTGATATAGCCGAAACTGCCATCGAGTTGCCACTCCATATCGCCGCCGTTGTTCTCCTTTTGAGGATCATCGCTATATTGAGCCACCGCCTCTTCCATCGTGATGCGGCCACCCTTGAGCAGCGTCAGCACACTATCGGCTATCGCACGCGCCTGATCCTTGCTACGGCTGATATTGCCACCAGCCCGACTATTGAGTACATAGACGACACTGGCTCGCATACTATCTGGACGCATGGCTATCTTCATCACCTTGCCCATCATCCACTGCTCCTCCACCTGCACCGGGGCAATATACTCACCCTCCTTTGCAGCTTCCACACTCTCCGAGAAAGGTGCTGCAAACGAGCTGGCCTTCACATACGAGGAATCGTAGTAACGCCGATCCGACTCGGCGGTAACAAAGAATGGCACCTCCTCATCTGGCGTTGCTTGGAACTCTGCCCACACAGTGTCCACCTTCTCCCGAATGCCGGCAAGATCTTCGGGCGTAGGATTTACGGGGAAAGTAATATACTCCACCTCGCGCAACTCCTCGCGCATTCGCAGGTTGCTGTACTCGCCACGATGCTTCTCATAGTAAGCCTTATAGTCGGCATCCGTAAGCTGCACCTCGCCGTCGTCCACACTCTGATAGGGCAACGCCACCACGCGCACATCGGCCTCCGTAGCTCCATACTCTGCCACTTGAGCCGCTATCGACTTGGGCATATAAAAACCAGCCGTGAGGAGAGTAGAATATTTCTGCTGCTGGCGATCTTGCTTGACAGCCTTCTCCAATTCTATCCACTGCGCACGTCGTGCCGTATCAATCTGGTCAAAGTTCTCTATCCAGTAGTTCACCTGCTGCACATCAAACTGCCCCGACTGGGGGTCAGTGAACGACTGACGCACATAGGGATGAATAAACGTCCCTGTATACATATCATTGACTTCGGCTGTCGTTACCTGCAAGCCAAGGCTTGAAGTCTGCTCACCCATCAGCGTCTCCTCCACAAACTGCTGCCACACCGCCTCACGAATTTGACTCTCCACTTCCGATGGCACCTGCGTCAATTGGTTACGCTGCATATAGCTGCTCTCCATCTCGGCCACCAGCTCATTGAACCGCTGCGAGGTCATAGTCTCACCATCCACCTTCCCCACATCTGGGATTTTCCCGCTCGGCTTGGCTAAATCGCCAATGATAAAAGCCAATATGGCTATACCCACTATGGCCACTGCCCAGCCAGAATGCTTCCTGATACTTCCAATGACTCCCATTTTGCTGTCTGTTTATTTTGTTTATTATTTTGCTATTAAATTATTTATCAATGCACTAAATGCACAACCCCACTATTGGGTCATACCCACTGAACGTGCAAATTTACGAAAAAATCTACAATCCACACACAACTAATCAAAAATATTTCTCGCCCTTCTCCCAAAAGCAATCGCTTCCCGCAACGTCTCTCCGTTTTCTGCTCCGTCGAAGCCCCGTTCCTCTTCCCCCACCCTCCATTCACTCCTCCTCACCACCCCTCCACCGCACCATAGCACCCCCGCCACTTCATCCGCGTATCCGTGTCGTATAATGTCCGTCGGAACACGGAGGTGATACGGAGCGGATACGGAGCGGATACGGAGCGGATACGGAGCAGATGCCTACCTGTCCGATGGCATCTGGCGAGCCGAACCATTGGCGAACACGTGGGGATGCGGTGCAGTTTTGGGTACTCTGCAGGAAGGGTTCGAGCTATTTTAAGAGCTATCTTCTGCCAGTCTGCATGGACTGCCCGGCATCTGCCCTATTGAAAGCTATGATGCACTCCTGAAGGCTTACTGGCGATGTCCTTTCCATTTGTTGGGAAAAATATGAAAAGCCTGCTGCATCGCGAATGCAGCAGGCTTGATCGGTTTTAGGCGTTGTTTGCCGATGTTAAGGTTATTCTGCCTTGGGTGCTTCAACCTCGGCTGGGGTTTCGGCTACTGCCTCGGCCACCGCCGTCGCCTCTGCCGCGGGGGCTTCGGTAGCCTTCTTGGCACGTGAGCGGCGTGTGGTCTTGCTCTTCTTGCTGGTGGCTTCTTTGAGCATGTTCTCGTTGTAGTCCACCAGTTCGATGATGGCCATCTCGCTGTTGTCGCCACGGCGAATACCAGTCTTCAGTATGCGGGTGTAGCCACCTGGGCGGTTGGCCACTTTCTGCGATACTTCGCGGAAGAGCTCATTGACGGCCTCTTTGCTGTGGAGGTAGCTGAAAACCACGCGGCGATTGTTGGTGCTGTCGGTTTTTGAGCGATTGATTATGGGTTCCACATATACCCTGAGGGCTTTGGCTTTGGCCAGCGTGGTCTCGATACGCTTATGCAGGATAAGCGATGTGGCCATATTGGAGAGCATTGCCGTGCGGTGGGCGTGGGTTCTTGACAGATGATTTACTTTGCAACCGTGTCTCATATTCTTTCTTATTCTTTATCGAGGTTATACTTTGCAACGTTCATGCCGAATTCGAGGTTTTTGGATGCTACCAGGTTTTCGAGTTCGGTGAGGGATTTCTTACCGAAGTTGCGGAATTTCAATAGGTCGGATTTGTTGTAGTGGACGAGGTCGCCCAAAGTATCCACCTCGGCTGCTTTGAGGCAGTTGAGTGCTCGCACCGAGAGGTCGAGGTCGGTCAGTTTGGTCTTCAACAACTGGCGGATGTGTGCCGACCCATCACTGACTTCCACAGGAGCAGGCTTCGGTTCTACGTCCAACGTGATGCGCTCGTCGGAGAAAAGCAGGAAGTGCTGGATGAGGATGGTGGCTGCCTCCTTGAGTGCGTCCTTGGGGCTGATGGAACCATCGGTCTCAATGTCGAAGGTGAGCTTCTCGTAGTCGGTACGCTGCTCCACACGATAGTCGTCTACCGAGTACATAACCTTTTTGATAGGTGTATGTATGGAGTCAATTGCGATTACTCCTATGGGGTCGTTGGCCTTCTTGTTTTCCTCGGCGGGGACGTAGCCACGGCCACGGTCGATGCTCAAGGTGATATTGAGGTCGGTGGTGGGCTCCATGTGGCAGATTTCAAGGTCGGGGTTGAGCACTTGGAAGCCGTTGAGGTGACTGTTAAGGTCGCCGGCCTTGAATATGGGTTGACCCGTAACGTGGAAAGTGATTTTCTCGTGATCCACGTCATCCAGCTGCTGGCGGAAGCGAATCTGCTTAAGCTTCAGGATGATGTCGGTCATATCCTCTACCACTCCCACGATTGAGGAAAATTCGTGGTCTACCTTTTCGATTTGCACCGAGGTGATGGCATAGCCTTCGAGCGAAGAGAGAAGGACGCGACGCAAAGCGTTGCCGATGGTTGTGCCATAGCCGGGTTCCAGCGGACGGAATTCAAACGTCCCGCGGAAGTCATCGGCCTCCAGCATGACCACCTTGTCGGGTTTCTGGAATGATAATATTGCCATGTGTTATCCTTTCTTTCTTTGATGTTTGCCTTCCCTTTGATTGCTTCTGCAGCCTTGGGAAGTTAAAGGCTATTATTTCGAGTAGAGGTCGACTATCAACTGCTCGTTAATGTTCTCTGGGATGTCGGCTCGCTGGGGATAGCTGACGAACTTGCCACTGAGGGAAGCTCCGTCCCACTCAAGCCAAGGATAGTTGGTGCCACGGGAGGCTACGGCATCGGCCACCACCTCAAGCGATTTGCTGCGCTCACGCACCGAGACCACGTCGCCTTCACGAAGGCTGTAGGACGGGATATTGACCACCTCGCCATTGACAGCGATATGGCGGTGCGAGACGAGCTGACGCGCTTGAGCGCGGCTACGAGCAATACCCAGACGGTAGACTACGTTGTCGAGGCGTGCTTCGATGAGTTTCATAAGCTCCTCACCAGTGATGCCACCGCGACGGGAGGCTTCGGCATAAAGTTTGCGGAACTGGCGCTCGAGGATACCATAGGTATACTTGGCTTTTTGCTTTTCGGCCAGCTGTATACCATACTCCGACACTTTGCCGCGACGACGATTTTGGCCGTGCATACCAGGAGCGTAGGGTTTCTTCTCGTAGGATTTATCTGGGCCATAGATTGGCTCGTGGAACTTTCTTGCAATTTTGGTCTTCGGACCGGTGTATCTTGCCATTGTTTCTGCTTCTTTAATTGATTAATAATTACACGCGACGACGCTTCGGGGGGCGGCAGCCATTGTGCGGCAGCGGAGTGATATCGGTTATCTCCGTTACCTCTATGCCACAGGTATTGATGGCGCGGATTGCAGATTCACGTCCTTGACCAGGTCCTTTCACAAAGACCTTCACTTTTCTTAGGCCCAAATCATAAGCAACTTTGCCGCAATCTTCCGCAGCCATTTGCGCAGCATACGGAGTGTTTTTCTTCGATCCGCGGAAGCCCATTTTTCCAGCAGACGACCAAGAAATCACTTGACCGGCGTTGTTCGTCAGCGAGATGATGACGTTGTTGAAGGACGCAAAGATGCATGCCCTTCCTTGAGGTTCAACTTTTACGACTCTTTTTTTAGTCGGTTTTGAAGTTTTTGCCATTTTGCTTGATTTACTATTTTTTCCTTACTTTTTTACCAGTTGCTCCACAAGAGTCTTTATCTAATCCGCAACTGGACAGCTACTCTACTATGTGTGTTTACTTGGTAGCTTTCTTCTTGTTGGCGATGGTTTTCTTCTTGCCCTTACGCGTGCGAGCATTGTTTTTAGTACTCTGTCCACGAAGGGGCAGACCCAAACGATGACGGATGCCGCGGTAGCAGCCGATATCCATCAAGCGCTTGATGTTCATCTGCACCTCCGAACGAAGTGCACCTTCCACTTTGTACTCATCGTTGATGATGTTGCGGAGGGTGTTCTGCTCATCGTCAGTCCAGTCCTGCACCTTTTTGCCTTCATCGATACCAGCTTTAGCCAATATTTCTTTAGCTGTGCTGCGCCCGATGCCATAGATGTAGGTTAGCCCTATTTCGCCTCTTTTGTTTTTAGGTAGGTCAATACCTGCAATACGTGCCATATATTCTCTTTATTGTGTTTTATTAACCTTGTCTTTGTTTGAACTTGGGGTTTTTCTTGTTGATTACATAGACCACCCCGTGGCGACGCACCACTTTGCATTCGGGCGACCTTTTCTTGACTGAAACTCTTACTTTCATAGTTGCGTGTAATTATTAATCCTTTTTTGTTTTGTTTTTTGTTGCTTGTTTTGCGTTTGGCTCAACTGCTCCCACACTACTTATGACGGTAGGTAATGCGCCCTTTGGAGAGGTCGTAGGTGGACATTTCGATTTGCACTTTATCGCCGGGGAGTATTTTGATATAATGCATCCGCATCTTGCCCGAGATGTGGGCAATGATCTGGTGTCCGTTTTCAAGTTCTACTCGAAACATCGCGTTGCCAAGCGATTCGGTTACCACGCCATCGAGCTGTATGGGTTCTTGCTTTGCCATCCGTTTATTTTTACGTTGCTATGATTCTTTTATGTTCTTTTCAATGAAGTCGAATGTGGTGAGGATGTCGGGGCCTTCTGGGGTGATGGCCACTGTGTGTTCGTAGTGAGCTGCTGGCTTCCGATCGCGGGTGCTGCATGTCCAGCCATCCTCTTTGGAGAAGACTACGTTCTTCGATCCCATACAGACCATCGGCTCCACAGCCAGCACCATGCCCTCTTTGAGCAGTGGGCCAGTGCCTTTGACGCCAAAATTAGGAACACTGGGGTCTTCATGCATCTTAAATCCCACTCCATGGCCACACAACTCGCGCACTACCGAGTAGCCATTCTTCTCACAATGCATCTGCACCGCATGACTAATGTCGCCCACTCGGTTGCCCACCTTGCATTGGTCAAGACCGATGTAAAGAGCCTCGCGCGTGACCTTCATCAAGCGGCGAACCTCGGGTTTCACCTCTCCGACTGCGAATGTGTAGGAGGAGTCGGCCACATAGCCATTGTACTCAATCACGCAGTCAATGCTCACATTGTCGCCCTCTTTCAAGAACAATTCACTGGGAATGCCATGCACCACCACTTCATTTACCGATATGCAGAACGCCGAAGGGAAACCTTCGAACCCTTTGCATAGCGGCTTGGCTCCATGGTCGCGAATATACTGCTCGCCAATTTGGTCGAGATAGGCTGTGGTAATACCCGGACGCACATGCTTCCCCACCTCGGCAATGCACTTGCCGAGCAGTTGGCCTGCGTCCCTTATCAACGCTATCTCTTCTTTTGTTTTGAGCAGTATCATCCTAGCTGACGCTTTTTACGCTTGAATTGACATAGAGGTGCGACCTTTGATACGCCCCGTCTTGGTAAGGCCATCATAGTGTCGCATCAGCAGGTGGCTCTCAATTTGCTGTAATGTGTCAAGGATAACCCCGACAAGGATGAGCAGGGAGGTTCCACCATAGAATTGAGCAAACTGAGTGTTCACGCCAAACAATCTTATCACTGCGGGAAGTATAGCCACTATGGCTAAGAAGATAGAACCTGGCAGGGTGATTTTTGAGAGAATGCTCTCAAGATATTCCGCCGTCTTCTTACCTGGTTTTACCCCTGGGATGAAGCCACCATTTTTCTTCATGTCATCGGCCATCTGGTTGGGATTGATGGCTATGGCTGTATAGAAATAAGTGAACAGAACCACAAGGATACCAAAGACCAAGTTATACCAAAAACTATTGTAGTCGGCAAAAGCCATAGCAAACTTGGAGTTCTGGTTGTCGCTAAATCCCATAATAGTGATGGGTAGGAACATAATGGCCTGTGCAAAGATGATGGGCATCACACCAGCAGCGTTCACCTTGATGGGAATGTATTGCCGCACACCACCATATTGCTTGTTGCCCACAATACGCTTGGCATACTGGACTGGTATACGACGAGTGCCTTGCACCAGTAGTATCACCAAGAGGATTACTGCCAGCAGAACCACAAGTTCCACAACGAACATCACCAAGCCACCACCCTCTGTCCAGCGCGATAGGAACTCTGCAACTAAAGCAGATGGGAGACGGGCAATGATACCAATCATGATGAGGAGTGAAATTCCGTTACCCACACCTTTGTCGGTAATACGCTCGCCCATCCACATGACAAACAAGGTGCCACATATCAAGATGATGATGTTTGTTACCCAAAAGAATGCCGTCGGGCCTGTTCCATCGAAGGGATAGAATGCAGTGGAAGTTGCACCAAGTTGGTTTTGCATGTTGACGATGTAGGCAGGAGCTTGCGCAGCGGTTACTGCCACAGTGAGCCACCGCGTGATTTGATTCATCTTTCTCCTTCCGCTTTCGCCTTCACGCTGCATCTTTTGGAAGTAAGGCACAACCATTACCAACAATTGGATGACGATTGAGGCGGTAATGTAGGGCATTATACCCAGAGCAAAAATCGAGGCATTCGAGAATGCACCACCCGAGAACATATTGAGCAATCCCAACAGCCCCTCAGAACCTTGCTTTTGAAGTGCTTCTAACTGGGATGGGTCGACACCAGGCAGAACAACATAAGAGCCTATTCGATATATCAAAACCAACAGAAGTGTATAAAGAATACGTTTCCGCAGGTCCTCAATAGACCAAATGTTTTTCAGCGTCTGAATAAATCGCTTCATCGTAACGAATTTGTTGTTTTACGCAATGATAGTAGCACTTCCCCCTTTTTCTTCAATAGCCTTCTTGGCTGATGCCGAAAAAGCGTGGGCTGTTACATTGATGGTTTGAGCCAACTCACCACGTCCAAGTACCTTGACTCGATCTTTTTTCGATGTTAAACCATTTTGTTCCAGCGTTTCCAAAGTAATATCAATCAAGCCTTTTTCCTGAGCAAGCTTGTTGAGAGTATCAATATTAATACCAACATACTCTACACGGTCAATGTTCTTGAAACCGAATTTGGGCACCCGCCGATAGAGAGGCATCTGGCCGCCCTCGAACCCGACTTTCTGATGATAGCCTGAACGGGCTTTGGCACCTTTATTACCACGGGTGGACGTGCCACCTTTGCCCGAACCTGCACCACGACCAATGCGCTTGGAATGCTTGATGGAACCTTCTGCTGGTTTTAGATTATTTAAGTTCATTACCAATTGTCCTTTCTTGCTTTAGTTGGTTAGATTTCTTCAACAGACAATAAGTGTTTCACACTATTTATCATCCCAAGGATTTGCGGCGTTGCCACTACCTCGCGAGTATGATTAATGCGGCGAAGTCCTAATGCCTCAATGGTACGCTTCTGGCGTGCAGGGCGACCAATAATGCTCCTGACCTGTTTGATTCTCAATTTCTTTTCTTCCATTTTCCTTTCCTCCTATGAATTAACCATTAAACACTTTGTCAAGAGATACACCACGAAGTTGAGCCACCATATAGGGGTCTTTCATCTGAAGAAGTGCATTAATCGTCGCCTTGACAACACTATGAGGATTGGAAGAACCTTTGCACTTCGCAAGCACATCCTTTACACCCACACTCTCCAAAACAGCACGCATAGCACCACCTGCGATGACACCCGTACCAGGAGCGGCTGGCTTCAAGAAGACCTTTGCTCCACTATATTTACCAATTTGCTCGTGAGGTATGGTCCCTTTCAACACGGGTACACGGATAAGATTCTTCTTTGCATCATCTACACCTTTCTGCACAGCCGCCTGAACCTCCTTTGCCTTCCCAAGTCCGTAACCTACAACTCCATTCTCGTTTCCAATCACAACGATGGCTGCAAAAGTGAACGTACGACCGCCTTTGGTAACTTTGGTCACTCTATTGATTGCGACAAGACGATCTTTGAATTCTATATCGCTTGACTTGACTCTATTGATATTTAACTCTGCCATGACTTTATTAGAATTTTAATCCACCTTCTCTTGCACCATCGGCCAAACTTTTCACACGACCATGATACAAGTAACCATTACGGTCGAAAACAACGGTACTTACCCCAGCAGCAACAGCACGCTCTGCAAGTGCTTTACCCACTTTGGCAGCCACCTCACTTTTTGTGCCGCTCTTTTCGAAGCCTTTCTCCAATGAAGATGCAGCTGATAGCGTTACACCTTTCACATCGTCAATAATCTGCGCGTATATCTCTTTATTGCTTCTAAACACCGACAGACGAGGCTTCTCCGCCGTACCACTCACCCTATGACGGATGTGAAATTTTATCTTTGTTCTTCTTATGTCTTTTTTTGTTGCCATAGTATTTTCTCTTTTTAGGCTTTAGTTTGCTTTCATTGTCTATTTAGCAGCAGCCTTACCAGCTTTCTTCCTTACTTCTTCACCTTGGAAGCGGATTCCCTTCCCTTTATAAGGCTCTGGTTTACGCAAAGAACGAATTTTTGCAGCTGCCTGACCGAGTACTTGCTTGTCGCAACTCGTCATTGTAATGATGGGATTCTTACCTTTTTCCGTAACGGTCTCTACCTTAATTTCAGGTGCTAATTCAAAGAATATCTTATGAGAGTAACCTAAATCCATTTCCAAGACATTCCCTGATGCCTGCACTTTATATCCCACACCTATGACCTCCTGAACCGTCTTGAATCCTTCACTTACACCCTTCACCATATTGGCAGCAAGAGCCCTATACAAACCATGCATCGCCTTGGTCTCCTTCTCGTCATTCGGACGATTGAAATGAAGGACATTATCCTCCACCTTGACCTCTATCATAGGGTTGATTTTTTGCTTCAACTCGCCCAAAGCACCCTTCACAGTTAGTACATTATCTTCAGATATCTTTACATCTACTCCTTGGGGAAGATGTATGGGCATTTTTCCGATTCTTGACATTTCTACTTTCCTCCCTTGTTTAACTGATGTAACATAACACTTCACCACCTACATTGAGCGTACGCGCTTCTTTGTCGGTCATAAGTCCCTTCGACGTTGAAACGATAGCAATACCCAGTCCATTGAGGACTCGAGGCATTTCATCAACCGAAACATACTTGCGCAAGCCAGGGGTTGATATCCTCTTCAACTCCGCAATTGCCGACTGCTTTGTAACTGGATGATACTTCAGCGCAATTTTAATTTTCTGATTATACGCCCCCTCGTTAACAAACTTATAGTTGAGGATATAACCTTTCTCAAAAAGAATCTTGGTCATCTCCTTTTTCAACTTTGAACAAGGGATTTCAACCACACGATGTTTTGCCTCAATTGCATTACGCATACGAGTCAAATAATCTGCAATAGGATCTGTTACCATTTTGTTTTTTGATTTTAAGTTTTGTAGTATTGGTATTCAATTTCCAACTTGCGAAACTACCAAATACGCAATAAATTACCAACTTGCTTTTTTTACGCCAGGGATTAATCCTGAAACAGCCATCTCCCGAAAGTTAATGCGCGATATGCCAAACTGGCGCATATATCCTTTTGGCCGTCCCGTGAGCTGACAGCGATTATGCTTACGAATAGGACACGCATTTTTGGGCAACTTTTGTAAAGCGACCACAGCCTTTTCAACCTCCTCAATATTCCCCTTTCGTACCATCTCCTTCAAGGCTGTACGTTTCTCTGCATACCGAGCTACCATCTTGGCTCTTTTGCGCTCTCTTGCTTTGATTGATTCTTTTGCCATTATAAACCTATTTTTGCTGATTCTTAAACGGAAGACCGAACTCCTTAAGCAACGACATTGCCTCTTTATCGGTCTTGGCCGATGTTACGAAGGTAATATCCATACCCTGAATCCTATCTATCTTATCAATATCAATTTCAGGGAAAATAATCTGCTCTGCGACACCAAAGGTATAATTTCCCTTCCCGTCAAACCCTTTGTCATTGATACCACGGAAATCACGGATACGTGGGATTGAAGCTGTTACCAAACGCTCCAAAAACTCGTACATCTTCTCTCCGCGAAGCGTAACACGCACACCGATGGGCATGCCGCGGCGCAACTTGAAATTGGATATATCTTTCCTTGACTTCGTGGCTACTGCTTTTTGACCAGTGATAGCAGTCATCTCTTCAATACCCTTGTCTATCACCTTCTTATCTGCAATAGCAGCTTTCCCGAGTCCTTGATTGAGGGTAATTTTAGTCAAACGAGGAGCCTGCATAACGGTCTTATAACCATACTCCTTCATAAGGGCAGGCAATATCTCCTCTTTATACTTCGTCTTTAATGTTGGAATGTATGCCATTACTTGATTTCCTCCCCTGTTTTTTTAGAATAACGGACTAATTTACCAGTCTTTTCATCTACTTTACGTCCTACTTTGGTAGGAGTCTTGCCAACTACAACCATTAGGTTGGAGATGTGGATAGGAGCCTCCTGTTCCACAATGCCACCTTGCGTATTCTTGGCATTGGGTTTGGTGTGTTTCTTGTTCACATTGACACCTTCCACAATAGCGCGATTCTTTTCGGGATATACCTTCAGTACCTTGGCGATTTTCCCTTTATCATCGCCAGCGATAACCTGAACCATATCACCCTTTTTAACGTGCAATTTCATTTCAGTATACTTTCTTTTTTGTTTTTACAATACTTCTGGGGCAAGAGACACTATCTTCATAAATTGCTTTTCACGCAATTCACGTCCCACTGGGCCAAAAATACGCGTTCCCCTCAACTCGTCTGCGGCTGTAAGCAGAACACATGCATTATCATCAAAACGAATGTAAGAGCCATCGTTACGACGAATTTCTTTTTTCGTACGCACCACAACAGCCTTCGAAACACTGCCTTTCTTCACATTCCCAGACGGAATAGCATCCTTGATAGCCACTACAATAGTGTCGCCAATGGAAGCGTAGCGTTTCTTCGTGCCACCGAGTACCCGAATACACAAAGCACTTTTTGCTCCGCTATTATCGGCCACAGTCATTCTGGTTTCTTGTTGTATCATTTCTTCTTCCTTTCTTTCAAAAATTACTTTGCCTTTTCGACAATTTCCACCAGACGCCAGCACTTATTCTTACTCAAAGGACGAGTCTCCATAATACGAACCGTATCCCCAATGCCGGCTTCATTCTTTTCATCGTGGGCCATAAATTTAGAGGACTTCTTCACGAACTTGCCATACTTCGGGTGTTTCACCTTCCGTTCAACAAGAACTACAATGGACTTGTCCATCTTGTTACTGACCACCACGCCGAACCGTTCTTTTCTTAAATTTCTTTCCATTTTACCACTTGGATTGATTTGCATTTGCCATGCTTACTTGTTTTCGGCGATTTCTCGCACGCGGAGCTCTGTAAGGCAGCGGGCAATATTCTTTCTACTTTCTTTAATTTTACTCGGATTTTCAAGAGGCGAAACAGCGTGGCTCATAAGCATCTTTTGATAGAGCGAACGCTCATTGTCCAACTTCTCTTTCAATTCGGCAGTTGAGAGCTCCTTTAATACGATTTCATTCTTCATGACTGTAGTGAATCTTCTGATTTATTCTTCAATATAGTCCCGTTTTACCACAAACTTTGTAGATATCGGCAACTTTTGAGCAGCCAAGCGTAAAGCTTCTTTTGCAACATCCATCGGGACACCCTCGCACTCGAACAGCATCGTTCCTGGCATTACACGAGCAACAAAGTACTCTGGAGCACCTTTACCTTTACCCATACGTACCTCATTAGGCTTCTTGGTGATAGGTTTATCGGGAAATATCCTAATCCATATCTGTCCTTCACGCTTCATATAACGCGTTACTGCCTGACGGGCAGCTTCAATTTGCCTTCCCGTGATAAAACTGGTCTCCAACGATTTTATTCCGAACGTGCCAAAAGCAAGCTCGTGGCCACGAAAAGCATTACCCTTAATTTTGCCTTTCTGCTGTTTTCTATATCTTGTTTTTTTCGGTTGTAACATCTCTTCTTGTTGTTATGTGAATGCGTCAAACTAACACAACCACTTTGTTCTTACTTACTACTGTTTCTGCTACCAGATTGGCGACGACGAGGTGCTCCACCTTCGTTTCTACGGAAGCCACCATTACCTATACGGCCATCCTTCTGTTGACCACCCACAGTGGTTGAAACCAACTCGGGTCTACCATAAATTATACCACGGCAAATCCAGACTTTAATTCCAATACGTCCATAGGTCGTATGAGCCTCGGCATTAGCATAATCAATGTCAGCACGAAGGGTATGAAGTGGGGTACGTCCCTCTTTGAAATGTTCGCTGCGGGCTATTTCAGCACCACCTATACGGCCACTTATAGAGACCTTTATACCTTCTGCACCTATACGCATAGTGGAAGTGATGGCGTTCTTGATAGCTCTGCGATATTGAATGCGACCTTCAATTTGTTTGGCAATATTTTGAGCCACCAACACTGCATCCATCTCTGGGCGTTTTACCTCACTAATGTTAATCTGCACATCTTTCTCGGTCAGTTTCTTAAGTTCTTCTTTCAACTTATCCACCTCCGAACCCGCACGACCAATAATCAAACCTGGACGGGCAGCACTAATTGTAACAGTGAGAAGTTTCAGCGTCCGTTCAATGTAAATCTTAGCAATGCCAGCCTTGGCCAAACGAGCATTAAGATACTTGCGAATCTTGTCATCCTCAACCAGTTTCTGTTCAAATCTTTTACCACCAAACCAGTTGGAGTCCCATCCACGGATGACGCCGACTCTGTTTCCAATAGGGTTAGTTTTTTGTCCCATTGTTTACTTTCTTCTTTTATTACTTACTTTGTTTCTTCGTTTTCTGCACTTACCGACACATTTTCCTCCGTGCGGCTGCCAAGAATCATAGTGATATGGTTGCTGCGTTTGCGAATGCGATAGCCACGCCCTTGAGGAGCGGTACGCATACGCTTCAACGTGCGCCCTTCATCAACCATAATTTGCTTGACATACAATTGGGCATCTTCCATACGTACACCATCATTTTTAGCCTGCCAGTTAGCGATAGCCGACAAAAGAAGTTTACGCATCTTAGGAGCCGATTCGCGAGGAGAATATTGGAGGATACCAAGTGCTTTCTCAACGTCCACGCCACGCACTAAATCAGCCACCAAACGAGTCTTCTGTGGCGACGTGGGATTGTTCATCAACTTGGCCATATATATGGTCTTATTGGCCTCTTTTCGTGCTTCTGCACTTATATGCTTTCTACGTCCCATCTCTTTCGATATTTACTTTTTACCTTTATCCTTGGAACCTGCATGACCGCGGAAGATGCGCGTCGGAGCAAATTCGCCAAGCTTATGTCCTACCATATTTTCAGTAACATACACAGGAATGAACTTATTCCCATTATGCACCGCTATCGTCTGCCCTACAAAGTCTGGCGAAATCATCGAAGCCCTTGACCATGTCTTGATAGTAACCTTTTTGTTCGACTGTTGAGCTTCAATCACTCTCTTTTCCAATTTATGGAAGATATAGGGACCTTTCTTTAATGAACGACTCATTGTTTCTTCTTTTTACTGAGTTACTTCTTTCTTCTTTCAACAATATACTTGCTGGACTGCTTCTTGGGTGAGCGAGTCTTGTAACCCTTAGCTGGGATACCCTTACGCGAACGGGGATGTCCGCCAGTCTGACGACCTTCACCACCACCCATCGGGTGATCTACAGGGTTCATCACTACGCCACGGTTGCGAGGGCGACGGCCCAAATGGCGATTGCGGCCAGCCTTTCCTCCCACCTCCAAATTGTGTTCTGGATTGCTAACCACACCCACAGTGGCACGGCAAGCCTGCAATATCATGCGCATCTCGCCGCTCGGCATCTTCACAATCGCATACTTATCATCGCGCGACATCAGTTGAGCATAAGCACCAGCCGAGCGAACCATCTTGGCACCTTGGCCTGGACGAAGCTCAATATTGTGAATTAGCGTTCCGAATGGGATTTCAGCAAGCAACAAAGTGTTGCCAATCTCTGGGGCTGCACCTTTGCCAGACATCACAATCTGCCCCACCTTCAACCCTTGCGGGCAGAGAATGTAACTCTTCTCGCCATCTGCATAGCACACCAATGCAATACGCGAACTGCGATTGGGGTCGTACTCTATGGTCTTTACCACAGCGGGCACTCCATCTTTCGTGCGCTTAAAGTCGACAAAACGGTAGAGCTTCTTATGGCCACCACCGATGTAGCGCATCGTCATCTTGCCCTGGTTGTTGCGGCCACCGCTTTTGCGCTTGCCGTAGACGAGGGACTTTTCGGGCTTTGTGGCAGTGATGTCATCATTGGTGACAATCAACTTGTGCCTTTGCCCCGGTGTCGTTGGTTTGATTTTCTTTAACGCCATCTTTTTCTGTTCTTATTGGTCGCTTTTCAGTGGACCTTGACTATTACTTAATTTTTACAACCTTTCGCTTAAATACTTGCATAGAAGTCAATGCTATCACCCTCGGCCAGTGTTACGATGGCCTTCTTGAAAGCATTCGTACGACCAGTCAGAAAACCAGCCTTGGTATAGCGCGACTTTACTTTCCCCGAGTAGTTCATCGTGTTCACATCGATGACTTTAACACCATAGAACTGCTCAACGGCGGCCTTTATCTGTATCTTATTGGCACGTTTGTCCACCACAAAACCATAACGGTTCTGTACGGGGCCGGCGGCGATACCCTTCTTGCGTTGTATGCGGGTCTGCACAGGATTGGATGCTTCCTCCGAGAGGCGAGTCATCTTCTCACTGATAAGCGGTTTTACTATAACATTCATCATTGTTAAACTTTCTTAAATCGTTATTCTTGCACCCCCTACTTTACTGCCAAAACGCGGTTAATCTCTCCTAAAGAGTCCTCACAGACAACGATATTGGCAGCATTCACAATGTCGTAAGTGTTTAATTGCGATGCGTTTACCACTTTCACTCCCTGTAGATTTCTCGCAGACAAAGATACGAAATTATTTTGATTTCCAAGTACAAAGAGCGATTTTTTACCCTCAATCTTCAAGTTTTTCAGCACCTCAATCATCTGCTTGGTTTTGGGCTGGTCAAACGAGAAGCTTTCCACCACCGTCATCATATTCTCTTTTACCTTGTAACTCAAAGCACTGCGGCGAGCCAAACGTTTCACTTTCACATTCAGTTTGAAGCGATAGTCGCGGGGTTTAGGACCAAAGATGGTGCCACCACCCACAAAGACAGGACTCTTCAAATCGCCCGAGCGTGCACCGCCAGTACCTTTTTGGCGTTTGAGTTTGCGTGTACTATGGGCATTCTCGCTGCGCTCCTTTGCCTTGGCTGTGCCTTGACGGTTATCAGCCAAATACTGCTTCACATCAAGGTAAATCGCGTGGTCATTGGGCTCAATAGCGAAAACAGAATCCTCAAGTTCAACGGTCCTACCCGTCTCGCTGCCATTGATATTATAAACCTTAATCTCCATGACTTATTAACTCCATCTTTCAAGTTTGACAATAGAACCTTTTGCACCTGGCACCGAGCCTTTGACAATCATCAGGTTCTTCTCTGCGATAATCTTCACCACTTGGAGGTTCTGCACTTTCACGCGGTGGTTACCTTTCTGCCCAGCCATACGCATACCCTTGAATATACGCGAAGGGTAGGAAGAAGCTCCGATTGAACCCGGGGCACGCAGACGGTCGTGCTGACCGTGGGTCTTATCACCCACACCGCCGAAGCCGTGACGGGTAACGACACCCTGGAAGCCCTTACCTTTCGATGTGCCTACCACATCCACAAACTCACCTTCTTGGAACACCTCTACCGTCAGCACCTCACCATACTTCTTCTTATGGCCTTCTTCGAAACGAGAAAACTCAGCTACATACTGCTTGGGGGTGGTGTTGGCCTTTGCAAAATGGCCAAGCATAGGCTTGTTGGTACGGCTCTCCTTCTTCTCGCCGAAGGCGAGCTGAATAGCCTCGTAACCATCTTTCTCAATTGTTCTCACTTGTGTAACCACACAAGGACCAGCTTCAATCACTGTGCACGGAATCTGCTTTCCGTCGGCATCAAAAAGACTGGTCATTCCAATTTTCTTTCCGATTAATCCTGACATCTTTAGTTGGATTTATAATTGCTATTGTTCAGCTTATCTGTCCTGACATTGGCTGATTGTTCTCACACTTTGATTTCCACTTCCACACCACTGGGGAGTTCAAGCTTCATCAGGGCATCAATGGTCTTGGCACGGTCGTTGATTTCAATGTCCATCAGGCGCTTGTAGGTGTTCAGTTCAAACTGCTCGCGCGACTTTTTGTTCACAAACGTCGAGCGGTTCACAGTGAAAATTTTCTTGTTGGTGGGCAGTGGAATGGGACCATTCACCACCGCACCCGTCATCTTTACGGTCTTCACAATCTTCTCTGCCGACTTGTCGACGAGATTGTGGTCGTAAGATTTGAGCTTGATTCTGATTCTTTGACTCATTGTTTTTATTTTTAATTATTTCTATTCTTTAATATTGCATCTTGCTGCTCTTGCGAGAGCTCTGCGTAGTGCGAGAACTCCATTGTGGAGTTGGCTCGACCCGAAGTGATAGTACGCAGCGAGGTAACATAGCCAAACATCTGCTCCAGTGGCACTTTGGCATGGATTGCCTGTACCCCCACCTTGGCGGTGATGCTTTCCAGCACGCCACGGCGGCGGTTGAGGTCGCCCGTAACATCGCCCACATAAGCATCGGGGGTCAGCACCTCGAGCTTCATTATTGGCTCAAGCAACACAGGATGTGCCTTGCGGCAAGCGGCACGGAAACCTATCTTGGCACAGACTTCAAACGAGAGTTGGTCGGAATCCACCGGATGGAACGAGCCATCGATAACCCTCACTTTCATGCTGTCCATTGGGTAACCAGCCAGCACACCATTCTGCATAGCCTCCTTGAATCCTTTTTCGATGGCGGGGATATACTCTTTGGGAATATTACCACCCTTCACCTCGTTGACAAACTGCAACCCCATGACACCCTCGTCGGCTGGACCGATCTCGAACAGCACATCGGCGAACTTACCCTTGCCGCCGGTCTGCTTCTTGTAGATCTCATGGTGTTGCACCGTGGTGGTGATAGCCTCCTTGTAGGCAACCTCCGGACGACCTTGGTTCACTTCCACGCCGAACTCACGGCGCAAACGGTCGAGGATGATGTCGAGGTGGAGCTCACCCATGCCGCTGATGATGGTCTGGCCACTCACCTCATCGGTCTTTACCCTGAAGGTGGGATCTTCTTCCACCAACTTCATCAGGGCGTTGGTCATCTTGTCCATTTCGGCCTGCGTCAGCGGTTCCACGGCGATGGAAATCACTGGCTCTGGGAACTTCATTGACTCCAGCACTATCGGATGTGCCTCGTCGCACAGCGTGTGCCCTGTCTTGATGTCCTTGAAGCCCACAGCCGCCCCGATGTCGCCCGCCTCAATGCGGTCGAGGGGGTTCTGCTTGTTGGAGTGCATCTGCATGATGCGCGAGATACGCTCTTTCTTGCCAGTGTTGGCGTTGTAGACGTAGGAGCCGCTTTCGAGGCAGCCGCTGTAGACGCGGAAGAAGCAGAGCCTACCCACATAGGGGTCAGTCGCTATCTTAAACGCCAGTGCCGAGAACGGAGCCTTGGCATCCACCTTTCGACTTTCCTCTTTCTCGGTTTTGGGGTTGATACCATCCACCTCGGGTACATCCAGCGGACTGGGCAGGAATGCTGCCACAGCGTCAAGCAGTGTCTGAATACCTTTGTTCTTGAACGCCGAACCGCACATAACAGGCACTATCTTACGTGCCAGCGTGGCCTTGCGAATCTCGGTCACCATCTCTTCTTCGGTGATGCTGTCGGGGTCTTCGAAGAACTTGGCCATCAAGGTCTCATTCTCCTCTGCCACACCTT
The DNA here is from genome assembly GCA_017455205.1 of Bacteroidales bacterium. Classification (GTDB taxonomy): domain Bacteria; phylum Bacteroidota; class Bacteroidia; order Bacteroidales; family P3; genus Colimorpha. Next base: position 56,403 of record JAFTBM010000018.1, on the reverse strand, counting down.
CAATCAGCCGCTGCCGATATTCATCGACGATGTCCTTTAAGTCATCGGGCATCGGAACCTCGTAGAACTTGGTGCCGTTGGAACTCTCGTCCCAAATCAGTGCCTTATTGCTTATCAGGTTGACCACCCCTTTGAAGAGGTTTTCTTGGCCGATGGGCAATTCCAGCGGGATAGGGTTAGCCCCAAGCCGCTCCTTGATTTGTGCCACCACCGAGAAAAAGTCGGCGCCTGCACGATCCATCTTGTTCACGAAAGCAATCCGCGGCACGCCGTATTTGTCGGCCTGACGCCAGACGGTTTCCGACTGCGGTTCCACGCCGCCCACGGCGCAGAAGATGGCTATCGCCCCGTCAAGCACCCTAAGCGAGCGTTCCACCTCGACGGTGAAATCCACATGCCCTGGAGTGTCGATAATGTTATACTTGTAGCGTTCGTCTTTCCAGTCCCAGTAGACGGTGGTTGCTGCCGAAGTGATAGTGATGCCGCGTTCCTGCTCCTGCACCATCCAGTCCATCGTGGCACTACCCTCATGCGTCTCACCGAGCTTATAGTTCTTGCCGGTGTAGTAGAGGATACGCTCGGTCGTCGTCGTCTTGCCGGCGTCGATATGAGCCATGATGCCTATGTTCCTTGTATAGTGCAGATCTGACATTTGCGGGGCGCTCTATCTGTTCGGTGTAGTGTCTGCAGTGGTGTTTGTTATGCTCTGAAGTGCGAGAATGCCTTGTTGGCATCAGCCATACGGTGGATATCCTCCTTGCGCTTGAAGGCGGCACCCTCTTCCTTGTAGGCAGCCTGAATCTCGGCGGCCAGTTTGAGAGCCATCGTCTTCTCGTTGCGCTTACGCGAGAAACCAATCAGGTTCTTCATACCGATGCTCTGCTTGCGCTCGGCGCGTATCTCGGTCGGAATCTGGAACGTAGCACCACCAATGCGCTTGCTGCGCACCTCAACGCTGGGCGTTACGTTGGCCAAGGCTTTCTTCCACACCTCCAAGCCATCCTCTTTTGTACGCTCGCTGACCACATCGATTGCATCGTAGAAGATGCGGTAGGCGATGGTCTTCTTGCCACCCATCATCAAGTTGTTGACGAACTTGGTTACGAGCACATCATTGTATTTAGGATCCGGCAGGATGATTCTTTTCTTGGGCTTAGCTTTTCTCATTGCGATAAAAACTTTAATCTTTCAACATAAAACTTCCGACAGTTACTTGCCAGCTTGCTTCGGGCGCTTGGCACCATACTTCGAGCGGCGCTGACGACGGCCATCCACTCCGCTGGTATCCAATGCACCGCGGATGATGTGATAACGCACACCGGGAAGATCCTTCACACGGCCTCCGCGAATCATCACTATCGAGTGCTCCTGCAGGTTGTGACCCTCGCCAGGAATGTAGGCGTTCACTTCCTTGCCGTTGGTCAAGCGCACACGCGCCACCTTACGCATAGCCGAGTTAGGCTTTTTGGGCGTGGTGGTATACACACGGGTGCAGACTCCGCGACGCTGCGGACAGCTGTCGAGGGCGGGAGACTTACTCTTATACTCCATCTGCTGACGCCCCTTGCGAACTAATTGCTGAATTGTTGGCATTTTTCGTCTCTTATTATTGTTTTACTTATTGTTTTTCAACTTTATCCAGCGGCACTCTTGGCCACAAAAGGAAATGCAAAGTTACATCATTTTTTCTAACCGGCCAAACCCTACCCCAGTTTATGGATGTTAAATAATCTTAAAATATTTTAGGGAAGCTGTTAATTAGCATCTTGCGAAATTATTTTAACACAATAAATTTCCGTCTTGAAGCTTTTTATCAACATTTTTTCACCCTACTGAACTCGCCTGTTTGTGCATTTTCGAAGTAATTACTTGCCCCCAGATTCATTCCAACCCTTTATTTCACAGCCACTTTCGCTCCTCCGTTTTAAGAGCATCCCTATAAACAACTGATACTCCGCTTCTTCACCAATCGTTCTTCAATCGTTCTTCAATCGTTCTTCAATAAACTATTGAACATCTATTGAAGAACTATTGAAGAACTATTGAAGAACTGACGTAGAAAAGACTGATTGTAAGCCGAATGCAAAGAGGCCGATTGGGGAGGGGTTTCGGTCGGGTGCGAGACTTGACGGATGAGATGGGAAAACGGACACGGAGTGGGAGGGCAAGATTTTGTTGTTCGTTTTCAAAAAAAGAAGTATACTTGCAGTGCGGGTAGTTTGCCGCAATGTTTCCGTGGTCGCTGTAGGACAGATGGTTGCGGAAAGTTTGGATTTGTGCATAATGTAGAAAAACATATTTGAAGCGATGAAAATAGGCAAAGAACATTACGGGATGAACGGGAGAGCCCAACGTGCGGTCTGCACGCTGCTGCTTTTGGTGGCAGCGGTGGCCACCAATGCCCAGCCAGCGGCATTCAACGCCAATGGTTCGACGAAGTCGGTCTTTTCGGTGGCTAACGGGAAGCAGGTGCGGTTTGCCAAAGGCAATATGCAATACAACGCCGCAGGGGGCACGCACGCAACTGCCGAAGGCACTACTGCGCAAGGCATTTGGCGCTTTGCCGAGCGACAGTACGAGGCTATTGGCGATGCCAACGAATACCTCTCGTCGGCGTATGCAGGATGGATTGACCTTTTCGGCTGGGGCACCAGCGGATGGAACAGCGGAGCGGCGGCTTATCAGCCGTGGGCGAGCCACACAAGCAATGCGGCCTACTATCCTGGGGGCTCGTCGGGTAACGATTTGACGGGCGATTATGCGAATGCCGACTGGGCTCGCTACAATGCCATCAGCAATGGTGGGAAACGGGCGGGGCTGTGGCGAGTGCTGACAGCCGCGGAGTGGTACTACCTGCTCGACCAGCGGTCGGCATCGACGCTGTCGGGTACGGCGGATGCACGCTTTGCGAAAGGGAGCGTGGCGGGGGTGCATGGGGTGATACTTTTCCCCGATGCCTATGTGCATCCCACGGGGGTGGCTCTGCCTGTGGGAATTAATGCTCCGGGGAGCGAAGGTTGGAATGGCAACGCCTACACTGCCGAAGAGTGGGAGGAGATGGAGCAGGCTGGGTGCGTGTTCCTGCCGACGACGGGCTCGCGAATGGGGACAACGGTGCAGGAGGTGGCGACAGCGGCTGGCTATTGGTCGAGTACGCACCTCAGTGGCACGATGGCAGCCTATATCAGTGCGACGGCGACAGGCTGCAACTCCCACGGAAGCGGACAGCGGCTATCGGGGTACGCCGTGCGCCCGGTGCTCGACGTGCATGGGTCGGCGGAATGCCTAACGGTGGTGAACAATGCCTCGGCAGCGGCACGCGAGACCTACACTTGGAACGGGGTGGAATACACGGCCAGCGGCTACTACACCGACACACTGACCGCAGCCTCGGGGTGCGACAGTGTGGTTACACTCCACCTGACCATTGTGGCGGCACCCTTTGCAGCCAATGGAGCCAGCCGCGAGTACTTCTCGGTGGACAGCAACCATGCGGTCAGCTTCTCGCGGGGCAACCTGCAATACAACGCTGGACTTGGCATCCATGCCACAGCCGACGGCGGGACAGCACAGGGCACTTGGCGCTTCGCCACACATCAGTACGACACCCTTGGCGCAGACAACGAAGCGATTGGGGCTACCAACGATGGCTGGATTGACCTCTTCGGCTGGGGCACTTCGGGTTGGAACTCGGGAGCTACAGCCTATCAGCCGTGGAGCCTCTCAACCGATTATGCCGACTACTATCCTGGTGGCACTGCCGAGGGCAACCTGACCGACAGCCTGCAATTTGCTGACTGGGCGTTCTACAATGCCATCGCAAACGGCGGCGACACCCCTGGGGAATGGCGCACGATGACGGGAGCAGAGTGGGAATACCTGTTCGGGACACGCAGTGCTTCGACGGTGGGAGGCGTGGCCAATGCTCGCTATGCAAAGGCGGAAGTGGGGGGCGTGTACGGCGTGGTGATATTCCCCGATGTCTTCATCATGCCCGCTGGCATCGCCACACCTGTTGGAATCAACAGCACTGGTGACGAGGGATGGACAGGCAACCGCTACGACTTGGCCGACTGGGCGCTGCTGGAAGATATGGGTTGCATCTTCCTCCCTGCGTCGGGCTACCGCTACGGCAGGGCAGCCTACGACATGAACAAGCTGGGACACTACTGGTCGGCCACACATGGCGACAGTTTCAACGCCCTGTATGCTCGCTTCACCCGTGAAGAGTTCGCCCCACAAGGCAACATCTTCGGAAGAAACTATGGGCAGGCCCTGCGGGCGGTGCGCGACACCTGCGTTCCGACCCACACCTCACTATCAGACACCGCTTGCGACAGCTACACCTGGACTGAAGGCGATGGCCAAACCTACACCGCCTCGGGGCATTACACCTATCGCCACCGCGAGGCTGACGGCTGCACCCCGACCGATACACTTCACCTGACCATCTACCGCAGCAGCACGGGCGACACGGTGGCCACAGCCTGCGACAGCCTCGCCTGGCACGACAGTACCTATACCGCCAGTCCGATTGTCCCGCCCACCTACACGCTCACCAACGCAGGAGGTTGCGACAGCGTGGTTACACTTCACCTAACGGTGCATCACAGCAACACAGGCGACACCAACGCACTCGCATGCAGCGAATACACCTGGTGGAGTACAACCTACACCGACTCGGCTACGCCTACCCACACCTATACCAACGCCGAGGGATGCGACAGCGTGGTTACGCTGCACCTGACCATTGACACAACCTCCACGGCTGACACCACGGCCACAGCCTGCGACTCGCTCACTTGGCACGGATTGACATACTACAGCACACCCGACACCCTCCCCACGCACTTGGCCACCAACCCAGCAGGATGCACCCACACCGTCAGGCTGCACCTCACCGTTGCCCGCAGCAATAGCGGCGACACGGTGGCCACCGAGTGCGACCAATTCACCTGGTGGGATAGCACCTACACCACTGCACCCAGCCTTGCCCCCACCCACACCTACACCAACGCCGAGGGGTGCGACAGCATCGTCAGCCTGCACCTCACGCTGAACTACCACACCTACGATAGCCTCACCCTCATTGCCCACGACAGTCTCACGTGGCACGATAGCACCTACTACACCACTGGGCGTTATCCGTTCGACACGCTGAATGCCACTGGCTGCGACAGCACCATCATCCTGCGACTATACATCATCGGCGGGAACACTGGCGAAGAGGTGCGGTCGGGCTGCGATAGCCTCGTTTGGAAAGGACAGACCTACACCCAAAGTGGCTCGTACCTATTCGACACCCTCAGCTCCACGGGGGGCGACAGCACGGTGGTGCTCACCCTCACCATCAACCACGCGCAGCCGACCGACACCGTGGCACGGCACTGCGACCCAGGATTTGTGTGGGAAAACGGTAGCGGATTGAGCTACAGTGCGAGCGGCATCTACACCTACTCGCACACCGACACCAATGGTTGCACACAGGTGGACACCCTCCACCTAACCATAGTCTATTCCACCGAGGGCGACACTGCGGCCACAGCCTGCGACCGCTTCACATGGTGGGATAGCACCTACACAGCCACGCCATCAACCGACCCGAAGCACACCATGACCAACGCAGTGGGGTGCGACAGCACAGTCAGTCTGCACCTGACCCTCAAAGTATCCACCACGGGCGACACTGCAGCCACGGCCTGCGACAGCCTCATGTGGCACGGAGGACTCTACACGGCGAGTGCCAACCCCGTCCACACCTACACCAACGCCGTGGGATGCGACAGCGTGGTTACCTTGCACTTGACCATCAACCGCAGCAGTGCAGGCGACACCATAGCCTCGGCCTGTGATAGTCTGGCTTGGTGGGGAGCAACCTATCGCACGTCGGGCATCTACACTCGCACACTGACCAACGCAGCGGGATGCGACAGCACTGCCAGCCTACACCTGACCATCCATTACCCTGCCACCGACAGCATCACCCTTGCCGTCAGGGACAGCCTGCACTGGCACGGCATCACCTACCACGGCAGCGGCGACTTCCGCTTCGACACGCTCACCATCGGGGAATGCGACAGCACGGTGTATCTCCACTTGATACTGGTGGGGAGCCGCACGGGTGAGCAGTGGATCACGGTATGCGACAGCACGGAGTGGAAAGGCCGCACCTACCGCACCGATGGCATCTACCAGTACGACACCCTCTGTGCCGATGGCGGGGACAGCACACTACTGCTCCACCTCACCGTGCACCACAGCAGCCACAAAGACGAGCCGCTTTCGGCCGAAGATAGCCTCACTTGGCACGGTTTCACCTACTACCACAGCGGCATCTACACCTACGACACCCTCAATGCTGCGGGGTGCGACAGCACGGTATACCTCACGCTCCTCATCCTGTCGGAATACCACACAGTGTGGCTTGAGGTGGATAGCACACGCGGAATTGTCAGCCCGGCGAGCAACAACCGTGTACACCATGGCCACAGCTTCACCGCGACGGTGATTTCCCGCGAGGGTTATCGCTTTGCTGGGTGGAGCGATGGGCGACGCATCGTCAGCCGCAGCAATCCGTTTACGTTCACGGTGGAAAGCGATACGTCCCTGACAGCCCTGTTTGACGCCACCGTGCGCGACAGCGTAATAGTGCACCTGCGTGTGAATGATGCCTCGCTTGGGAGCATTTCGCCCACCGTGGGATACTACACCTACCACTACGGCGAGACGATACATGCCACCGCCACCGCAGCCACTGGTGCACACTTCACGGGGTGGAGCCTATCGGAGAGCGGCACAAGCTATACCACTGCGGAACTGAGCTTGCCGATAGATACGCTTTGGCTCGGCACCACCATCACCCTCACGGCCCACTTCGCCACTGACAGCACTCAAGGGATAGAACAGACAGCGGGAGACCCCACAAGAGTATACACCCTCGGAGAGAGTCTTTACGTGGAAGGAGCTGAAGGACAGACGGTAGCAGTCTACGACGTGAATGGACGCATAGTGGCTCACAGCAAAGCAGCACCGCAGCAGGCAGTGTTCCGCATGCAGGGTAGTGGCGTATACCTCGTCAGAGTTGGGCAACGGCCAGCCAAGCGTGTGGTAGTGGTCAAATAGTGCATGATAGACACAGACAATAAGGGAAAAGCGATGGAACAAAAGAAAGAGATGACTGACTTCGCCGTGGTGGAAAACCGACGGGTGGCCGAGACATACGTGGAACTGGTGCTGCGGCCAGTGGGAAAGCTGGCTAAAGTAGTGCCAGGGCAATTTGCAGAGGTGAGGGTAGAGGGTGCGGAGGGGGTGATGCTGCGCCGCCCTATTTCGATACACGACATTGACACTGAAGCCAACACCCTCTCGCTGCTGGTACAGATAGTCGGTCGGGGCACACGCCGCCTGTCGCAGCTTGCCAGTGGCGAGAGGCTCAACTTGGTCTACCCGCTCGGCAAAGGTTTTTCTCGCCCGAAGTCCACCGCCAGCCACATACTACTGGTAGGAGGTGGGGCAGGCATTGCACCACTCTACTACTTGGCAAAGACATTGAGCCGAGAAGAGGTGCATATCACCACACTGCTGGGAGGCCGGTCGGAGGCATTAATACCCGCCAGGGATAAATTTATGCCGCTCGGCGAGGTGTGCCTGACCACTGACGATGGGTCTGCAGGAGTACAGGGGTTGGTGGTAGACCATCCTTGCTTCGCGGAGGCTTACGACATGATATACACTTGTGGACCTACACCGATGATGAAAGCGGTGGCACGAAGCGCAGCGGCACGAGATATGAGCTGCGAGGTAAGCTTGGAGAACCTAATGGCCTGTGGATTGGGCGCTTGCTTGTGCTGCGTGGTCGACACCGACACGGGGCATCAGCGCGTATGCAAAGAAGGGCCTGTGTTTGACATTAGTGGCATGACAAAATGGTATGAGCTATGTTAGAAGTAGCAGTACACAACCTCAAATTGAAGAACCCCGTGATGACAGCCAGCGGCACCTTCGGCTACGGGGAGGAATTTGCCGACTTCATTGACCTTGAGCAGCTGGGGGGTTTTGTAGTAAAAGGCACCACGGGAAGCCACCGCGAGGGCAACCCATACCCGCGCATGGCCGAAACCCCGTCGGGGATGCTCAACGCCGTGGGGCTGCAGAACGGGGGCGTGGGTAAGTTTTGCACCGAAGTGTACCCGCGCATCAAGCACCTGCACACCAATATCATCGTCAACGTCAGTGGCCACTCAATAGAAGAATACTGCTCGGTAGCTGAACAGATAGATTCGCTGGAGCATATACCAGCCATCGAGCTTAACATCAGCTGTCCCAACGTCAAACAAGGGGGGATGACCTTCGGGGTTGATCCCGACCAGGCGGCACGTGTGGTGAGCGAAGTACGCAGGGTGTATGGCAAAACACTCATCGTCAAACTCACCCCCAACGTAACCCATATCGCCGAGATAGCCAAGGCCGTAGAAGGTGCAGGAGCCGATAGTGTCAGCCTCATCAACACGGTGCTGGGCATGGCCATTGATGTGGAGCGACAGCGGCCTTGCTTAAGCACCATCACAGGGGGATTGAGTGGGCCAGCCGTGAAGCCGATAGCGGTCAGAATGGTGTGGCAGGTGGCAAAGGCTGTGAAGATACCCGTCATAGGATTGGGGGGCATCGCCTCGGCTGCTGACGCACTGGAATTCCTTATGGCTGGGGCAAGAGCCATACAGGTAGGCACGGCAAATTTCGTCAATCCACGAGTAACAATAGATATTATTGAAGGACTTAACGACTATTGCCACCGCCACCACATCGGCGACATCAACGACATCATAGGCATTATATGACCCTGATTGCCGATAGTGGGAGCACCAAGACCCTTTGGGCCGATGCGGCGACAGCAGATAGGTTCACCACACAGGGGCTCAATCCGCACTTTTGCGACGATGAGCAGTTGAAAGAGGCGATGCAGCAAGCAAAAAGGCACTTCGATGGGAAGGCGGACAGCGTGGAGATACACTTCTACGGTGCGGGATGTGGACAAGATAATCAGAAAGCAAGGATAGCACTTGCACTGCAAGAGGTATTTACCCCCACGAGCCTCGAAGTGGCGACCGACATACTGGGAGCCTGCCGCGCCATGTGTGGCAATACAGCTGGCGTGGTGGGAATATTGGGTACGGGAAGCAACTGCTGCCACTACGATGGCACTGCCATTGACCATCAGCCATTCAGCGCAGGCTACATACTGGGCGACCACGGGTCGGCCAACCACGTAGGAAGAAGGCTACTTTCCGACTACCTGTCGCAATGCATGCCAGCGAGCCTCGCAAAGCTCTTCCATGCCTACATGCCATTAAGCCATGAGCAAATAATGAATGCCGTGTATGAGCTGCCGCACGCCAACCGCTATTTAGCCTCGCTTGCCCCCTTCGCATTGCAACATAGCGACAGCGATTACTGCTTCCAATTGGTACTGGATTGCCTTGAAGAATGGAGAGAACATCAGCTTGCCCAATGCATAGCAAAAAGCGGAAGCAACTCATTCTGCCTCATCGGCGGGTTTGGGAACGCCATTACCCGGCCGATGAGGTGCTTTCTCGAAAGAAACAGCCTGCAGCTGACCCGAAAGGCCGCCGCCCCCATAGAAGGATTAATAGCCTACCACACACACAAATAGTGCCCTAAACGTTTGGGAGCGCAATCGTCGCTGGGAGCTTTAATCGGAGGTGCTGGCGGTAGGGACTTGGCACGTGTTTGATCCGTGCATAGTCCGTGTTTGGTCCGTGTTAAGTCCGACTCGAGTCGGAGGTGACACGGACCTGACACGGAGTTGACACGGAGTTGACACGGACCAAGTCCTAATTGAAAATTGAAAATTGAGAATTGAAAATTATGTCGCCACAAGAAAAAAATCTTCCCCACTACGACATTCCTAATACAACGTTTAGGATATACTACCACACATAAAGAGGAGCAGAAATAACGTAATTTTTGCAAAAAAGGCCGTGCAAAAGTCGAAAATGCGAGTGGCATTCATCCAGCAATCGTAATTCATCCATAAACACTAACCATACAATATATCAACATTTTAGACAAAAATGGCAGTGCTTCAAATGTTAAAATTGTTTAAGTATCAGAAAAAAGTTGTTTCTTTGCACTCGAATTTCAAACTTAAAAACAAATAAGTATGTCAGAAATTGCAACCAAAGTAACCAGCATTATCACCGACAAGCTGGGCGTTGAAGAAAGCCAGGTAGTACCCGAAGCCAGTTTTACCAATGACCTCGGTGCGGATTCTTTGGACACCGTGGAACTTATTATGGAACTTGAGAAAGAGTTTGACTTAAGCATTCCCGATGAGGCAGCCGAGAAGATTGTTACCGTTGGCGATGCCATTGCATTCATAGAGGAAGCCAAAAAGGGTTAATTCCACACACATTTCAACCCCATTTTAGAATTATGGCGTTGAAGAGAGTTGTGGTAACAGGACTCGGCGCACTTACGCCCGTAGGAAACACCGTACCCTCCATGTGGGAGGGTATGGTGGATGGCGTGAGTGGGGTGGGTGCTATCACTCGGTTTGATGCGGCGGAGTTCAAATGTCGAATTGCCGCAGAACTTAAGGAGTTTGATCCTTTCCAATTCTTTGACAAAAAGGAGATGCGCCTGCTTGATGGCTACACAGTCTATGGGCTTGTGGCTGTGGACGAGGCGTTGCGCGATGCGGGATTGACCGATACCAACACCGACAAGACCCGAACTGGAGTGATATGGGGGTCGGGGATGGGCGGCGTTACCAGTCTGCAGGACGAAATCATAGAGTACGCCACGCATGGGCGCATACCGCGATTTAGCCCCTACTGGGTGCCCAAAGTCATTGTGGACATCTGCGCTGGGCAAATCGCCATCCGCCACGGATTGCGGGGGCCTAACTATTGCACCGCAGCTGCTTGTGCATCCTCGGCGGCAGCCATCAGCGATGCCTTCAACCTTATCCGTCTTGGGAAGGCAGATGTTATGGTAGCGGGTGGCTCCGAGTGTGCCGTTACCGAGGTCGGCATAGGTGGATTTGGCAACATGAGAGCACTTTCCACACGCAATGATGACCCAAAGACGGCTTCACGTCCGTTCGACCGCGACCGCGATGGATTCGTGCTTGGTGAAGGCGCGGGCTGCATAGTGCTTGAATCATTGGAGCATGCTTCAGCACGCGGTGCAAATATCTACGCCGAAATCACAGGCACAGGTCTTTCCGCTGATGCCTACCATATCACAGCCTCGCACCCAGATGGCATGGGGGTCATCGAAGCTATGCGACAGGCCATTGAAGAATCTGGAATGGAGCTGACTGATGTAGACCATATCAACACACATGGGACATCTACCCCTATCGGCGACATCTCCGAACCCAAAGCCATACTGGGCTTGTTTGGAGACCATGCCTACCGGATTGCCATCAATTCCACAAAGTCAATGACAGGGCATCTACTTGGGGCTGCAGGAGCGGTGGAAGCCATTGCCACTATTCTAACCATCAAGAACGGCATTGTCCCCCCGACCATCAACCATTTCAACGATGACCCACAGATTCCCGCACTTGACTTCACGTTCAACAAAATGCAAAAGCGCAATGTGGACTTTGCATTGAGCAACGCTTTTGGCTTTGGGGGACATAATGTCTGCCTGGCATTCCGCAAGATATAAGGAATCTGGCAAAAACATCAGCAATAGTGAGCTTTTTCAGGAAGAGAGAAGACCATTATGAATTGAGGCTCTTCTTTAGGAATGTGCTGGGGTATTCTCCACGCAACATTGACCTGTACACTATTGCCTTCACCCATCGTTCACAATCCTCCGTACAGCAGGGTCATCGGGTGAACAACGAGCGGCTTGAGTATCTCGGTGATGCCGTGTTGGGAGCCATAGTCGCAGAGTTTCTCTACAAAAAGTATCCCTTGCGGGAGGAAGGCTTCCTCACCGAGATGCGGTCTAAAATCGTCAGTCGGAAGAGTTTGGGCGAACTCGCCAACAAGATGGGAATGACCACGCTGATTGAACACCAGCCAGGCGTGGATGGCTCGTTTAAGTCAATTGGAGGCGATGCCGTTGAGGCTCTGATTGGTGCCATCTACCTTGACAAGGGATTTCGATTCACGCGCAAAATAATAGTCAAACGACTGCTTTGCACATATATTGACGTGGATAGCGTTGCCCAGACCGATTGGAACTACAAAAGTAAACTAATCGACTGGGGGCAAAAGCACCACAAAAAGGTAACGTTCGAGATTGTTCACTCTTCCACTCAAAAACATACAGGCCGACGCGAGTACGTATGCCAGGTGAATATTGACGGTAAGCCTCAACAGTCGGCAGTAGAGTACACCATCAAAGCTGCCGAACAATTAGCGGCTGAAAAGACCTACAAGGAGATGAAAGAGCAGGGACAAATAGCAGCCACCGAGACTATCTCCTAAAAATGCCACCTCACCTGTGTGTGCCATGTCTGCCGCAAAGGTCCTTCAGTTTGAGCATCGCCACTCCCCACATGATCCACTCCACGGTAAGCCGTCAGCCCGTATTTCACCACTGCCGACAACCTCTGATTAACAGTATAGCGTACCAGCAAATAGCTACGTATTCCTTCACCATATAGCATAGGGATATTCCATACATACTGGATACTACTCTCGCTCATATAAATCCTCGTGTAGTATCCATCAGTCTTAAAATAAGCAAGTGCCGCAGCCACTTGCCACCTATTGTACTTGTATTGAGCCGTCAGGGCGGCCATCCTTCCACGCTGCAACCCAGTATTTTCGCTACCGAACATCACCGACACCATGCGCCCAGCCAGCGTCCACCGCTCCCAACTACCCTTCACCTCTGCTTGCAGTTGATGCCAATCTGTATACTCACCAATATATAAGTTGCTATCCAAATAGGGGATGTTGCGGCTTTTCTGCCTGTATGAATAGCGAATCGTAGCAACATAATAGTCCACAAACCGCTTTTCCAACTGTGCTTTCAGTTTTATCCCTTCCGAGGGTCTGTATGAGGCATAGCGGAGAGACGGGAAACTATGCACATCCGCCGTCAATGCACCCTTGATTTCCCACGGAAACTGCGACTGAATATCTACCCTCATTCCTTGCTCATTTTCAGCCGCACTCATGCTGTAAGCCTGCGAGTGCAAGTTGTGGTATTGGGGACTATAATTCCTGATACTGATACCTATATGGTGGTTATTGCTCACACCGACTGTCATTCCCACAACAGCCGCAAGGTCTCCGTCTTCATCGCTACTGGCTTCTCCATAAAGCAACACCTTCCCCAGCTGCCACATTCCATCAATGCCCACGTGCTGTTGCCTATCTCCTCGAAATGCCAACTTGTTGTAGACATAACTACGCGGATTGACACTATCCTGCAACGATAAGGTTTGAAGTGTTGCACCTACCACAAACGTCCCCATCCGCCATTCTACATGCCCTCCAGCCATCTTCTCTCCATCCCTCAACGATCCGAACCCAGTAGCACGCCATCCTTTCCATAGCCTCACAGTAGCCGCTGCCCCTTCGAGGTAGTTGTACTCATTGAACGTCCCAGCCTCCTTCAATCCTGCACCCGCCCTCATGGACGTCCGTCCTGTGATGTCAAAAGGGGCTGCCCCTGTCCATAGCGTCAATCCTTGTCCCCACTGAATGTTGTAGCGCCCTATGATAGCCTTTTCAATCCTTCCCAAATCACTCACCATTAGGCTATAACCCACGAAATTATCTTTACCCCAAGCTTCGGCAGGGTCTTTATCAGCAGCCAGCACCATTTTCAGCCGACCTCGATAGTTGTAGGTGTAGCACGACAGCGCGTGCAGATTATCTCCTTCATAGTTGCCATTGGTGTAGCCCGCTGCTTTCTCCACCGTGCCACCAAGCCCCATGGTGAGCGTATGTCTTCCCGTCCACCACCTCCATCGTTCACTTCGTGGCATAGGTTCTACTTTTATCAAAGGCAATATCATCGCCAACAGCGTGCTATCGAATCCTGGGACTAATGCCAACTCGTTGCTCGAAAGCAAGTCGCCGTAGAGCCTAATATAGTTCTTCAATGCCTGCCGGTGAAACGGAGTAAGAAAAGGCAGACGCTCAACCTCCACTGTGTCGTTGATGTTCACTGGGGCGTCCCGCAGTTCTTCTATTCGGTCGTGCCACTCCGATGCGGCTGTCTCGCTCCCCTCGTCCTGAAGCCACTGCTCAACCTCATAGTCCACCTGTCCCCACGCCATAGGGCAGACACTAACCAATATTATCAACAGCCACCTCTTCATAGCCATAGCGTGAGCGATGTGTGAGGGGATAAACCCAATATGTTGTGAGACTCTACTCCGAAGTCGAAGCTGAAATACTTGTATTTCAGCCCCACGCCGCAGGTGGCTACCACAGGCCCTGTTGCTACTCCTGCCCGCAGAAACACCACCTCCCTGTAGTTATACTCTGCTCCTACCCTAACCCGCACCTTGTCGGTCGCTTCTGCTTCCGCCACTATTTCTACCTGTGGCAGCGAATAACCCACCTGCAGCGTTCCTCGCCTGTTGGGTTCACCTCCTTCTGGATGTGTACCTAACAGCAGAGCAAACCTAACCTTTCCTGCCACCCTCGCCAGGAGATAAGCCTCGCCGACCACATTCCATTGTGGCTCATAATAGGGAGACGAGGTCGCAACCCGATGAAAACCAATTCGCGTACCACCACGCAGCCAGCTTGCCAGCCGCAGCCCATATCCCATCAAGGCCTGCTGCCTGTAGTAATCGCTACTGCCATGATGTGTATAGCTCGCCATAGCCACTCCCCCACCCTTCAGCCTCAACGCACCATCTATGTGCTTATCGGCCACCGTGCCTAAACCAAACGGCTGCCGATAGGCAAGCCGCACATGGTTTCCCACGGTGTCCACCGAAAAACATCCGCCCATGCCACTGCTCCGAGCGTCATGGGCGGAAAAACTATTCTGTGCTGTGGCAGCATTCACTATTGCCGCCACCATCCATAAGCCTACTGCAAGCTTACTCCTCATTCAGCCTCGAGATGGCTCTGGCATAGCCCGATATATCAGCACGCAGTGCCGAGAAGCTGCCATTGAATGTTATCTCTGGGAAGTAAGTGTCTACATTTATGGTGGCCAACTCGGTAGCAGCTGCAGCAGCCTCCTCTGGGTTGGACTCTGCATTCTGAATAGCAGTCTTCAAATCATGTATGTGGTTAATCTTTGCCGACGTGATGTATTTGCACACCGCATTCTTAATCTCCCCTTTCACTTGGCCACCCACTTCACCCATCTCCGTTACCTCCACCTCGGCCTCTTTCGCCAAATAGTAGCTGTCATTGCTTACCGCAAGAAACAGGAAGTTGTAGCTGCTCGACATGGTGTCGGAAGCATGGCCGATACCACCCCAGCTGGCTATGCTGTTGAGGAAGTCAAGATTGTCTATCGGCAGCGACACATTGTATGTACCCTCTCCACCGTTGCCCGTGAGGTTGATGTTGATCACTGGGAAGTTGTTACCCTCGAACCGCTGTTCATCAAGCAGCGACCCACGGATGCCAACCACCCTCACCACACCGTCATCCGACGTTCCACAAAGCACCGTGCCCAGCTTCACCGTGTCGCCATTCTTGTACTGCTGGTCATCAAGCTGGCTGCCGTTAGCAGCCACCATGCTCACATTGCCACTGTTCTCCTCGATAATCTCTTTCACAAGTTCCTCTGGGTCGCACGCCACAAGCATCATTGTTCCACACACAGCTGCTGCCAGCAACGATAATGTCTTTTTCATAATTGCATTGTTTTTTTGGATTGTTGATGTTCTCTTTCGTTTTGCAAAGTTACACTTTTTTACCCACACCTACGCAATATTTTTCTATCACCACATAATCTTATATAAATCAACCTAATAGCAGCTTCGACGTTTAGGCTTACAATCATCGCCAAGAGCAGTAAATGCAAGGTTTTTGAGGGAACTATCCCAGGCTAATGAACGTATGAATTAGGGAACCTCGGTAGGGATTTCCGCCGTGTTTGCTCCGTGCATAGTCCGTGTTAAGTCCGTGTATGGTCCGACTCCACTCGGAGGTGACACGGACTTGACACGGAGATGACACGGAGATGACACGGACCAAGTCCCAATGGAAAATGGAAAATTGAGAATTGAAAATTCTGCCACCACAAGAAGAAATTCTTCCCCACAGCGAAATTTCTAATAAACCATGACTATTACAATCAACCCTCATTTCAGATAGGTCTCGTAGTATTGGAACATCTTCTGGTAGAGGTGCAGCCGCTCGCGCCCACGCACGTTGTGCTCATGGTGGGGGTAGACGAAGTAATCCACCTGTTTGCCACGGTTGATGCACCGCTCGATGAACTCCAGCGAGTGCTGCCACACCACTGTGTTGTCCTCCGCCCCGTGGATGACCAGCAGGTGCCCATCGAGGTTTCCAGCCTTGCCCAGCAGGCTGGCAGCCTCATAGCCTTCGGGGTTCTCCTGCGGCGTGTCCATATAGCGCTCGCCGTACATGATTTCGTACCACTTCCAGTCGATGACCGGGCCACCGGCACAGCCCACCTTGAACACTTCTGGGTGCGCCAGCTTCATGGTGATGGTCATAAAGCCGCCGAAGCTCCAGCCCTCCACGCCCATGCGTGCGGTGTCCACGTAGGGCAGGCTCTTGAGGAACTTCACCCCTTCCATTTGGTCGGCCAGCTCAATCTCGCCAAGGTGGCGGTGGGTGCAGCTTTCGAACTCAAACCCCCGATGGTCTGTCCCTCGGTTGTCGAGTGTGAAGACCACATAGCCCTGCTGTGCGAGGTAGGCAAAGTAGAGGTTGCCTCCCCCCAGCCAGCTGTCGGTAACCAGCTGGCTATGCGGACCTCCGTAGACATATACCAGCGTGGGATACCTCTCTCCTGACTTCATATCGGGCGGGGTAATGAGGCGGTAGTAGAGGTCAGTCTCGCCATCGGCGGCCTTGATGGTGCCAAGTTTCACGGTGGGCATGGCATAGTCCTTGAGGGGATTATCCGACGCGAAAAAGGTGTGTACTGGATTCTTGTGCTTCCAATCGCACAGGTCGGCTCGCATAGGCACGCTGACACTGCTCCACAGATCAACCCACACTGTGCCCTGCTCATTGATTGCCACATTGTGAGTGCCATGCCGACCATTCTCGGTCGTGGTGAGGCACTCCATTTTCCCGCTTTTGAGGTTCACGCGGTAGGCATCGCGCCCTGCCAAGTTGTCTTTGTTGGCGTAGATGAAGATGCTCTCGCCTCGCTTGTCGAACTGGATGAAGCCTTCCACCTCATATTCACCCTTGGTCAGCTGCTTCACCAGCGTGCCGTCGGCTTTGTAGAGGTACAGGTGTTTGTAGCCATCGCGCATGGAGAACCACAGGAACTGGTCGCCTTTGGGGGTGAATATCATCGGCTCGCAGGGCTCCACATAGCGGGGGTTCTCCTCCTCGAAGAGTACCTTCACCAGCTGGCCACTGACGGCATCATACTGCTCCAGCCACATGTGGTTCTGCTCGCGGTTCACTTTGGCTATGTAGACGTACCGCTCGTCGGGACTCCAAGCGATGTTGGTGAGGTACATCTCGCGCTCGTGGACGGTGGTGTCACGCCTCGTTTGAAGATAGACGAGCCGTTCTGCCTTCACGTCCCACACGCCCACCTCCACCTCGTGGCTCTTCATTCCGGCCATAGGATATTTGATGTTCTTCACCTCGGCTTCGCGGGCCTTTGTGTCGACGATAGGGTAGTCCTTCACCATGCTCTGATCCATGCGATAGAAGGCCAGCCTGTTCTGCTTGGGCGACCAGAACAAGCCTCCACTGATGCCAAACTCGTTGCGGTGGACGCTCTCACCCAGCACTATGTTGTAGCCATCGCCACGCTCTACCAGTTTGCCGTCCACATAGAGGCTTCCCTCCTCTATCTCCACCCGCTCGTCCTCTCCCGCCTTCGCTTTCCTCCACTTCCCCACCTGCTCTTCGTCCATCTTGTACTCATTCTTGCCATCGAAGGCATAGTAACCATCAGCTTTGCGGTAGGTTACCGTCTTCCCATCGGGTGCAAACTGAAATCCCGAGGCTTCCCTCTGCGGGTATAGTTTCCCATCCATCAGCTGGTCCCACCGCAGCAGCTGCTCCTGCGCCGCCGCTTCCTGCATCGCCACCCCCAGCAGGGCAGCCATTAGTATCGCTATTTTCCTCATATCCTGTCTGTATGTGTATGTTCAGCATAAAACCATGCAGGCACTCTCCTTCGGTGCCTGCACGGTTGTCTGTCTGGTGATGGGATGCCCCCTTACAGCACTTTCTTGTAGAGCTCCACAATCTCGGCCTCGGTTACGTCGCGCGGGTTGCCTGGCGTGCAGACGTCGGCAATCGCCTGGGCAGCCAACGCGGGAATGTCCGATTCCTTGATGCCGAGCTCGGTGAGCGTCTGCGGAATGCCCACTCGGATGGCAAGCCGACGCACCGCATCCACGGCAGCCTGGGCGGCCTGCTCTGCCGTCATACCCGTGGTGTCCACTCCCATGGTGCGGGCTATCACGCCGAATTTCTCGATGCACTTGGGCATGTTGAATTCCATGATGGTGGGCAGCAGCAGGGCGTTGGCCACTCCGTGGGGAATGTCGTGGAGCGACCCCATCGGGTGAGCCATGCCGTGTACCAGTCCGAGGCCTACGTTGGAGAAGGCCTGGGCGGCGATATATTGTGCCAGAGCCATGCCTTCGCGGCCCACGGGGTTGGTCGGCTCCTCAACGGCCAGCGGTAGGTTCTCGGCAATCATCTTGATGGCCTGCAGCTCATACATGTCCGACATCACCCAGGCGCCTTTGGTAATGTAGCCCTCAATGGCGTGGGTCAGGGCATCCATACCAGTGGCGGCAGTGAGGCTCTTGGGCAGGGAGTACATCAGCTCGGGGTCTACGATGGCCACTGCCGGAATGTCGTTGGGGTCCACGCAGACCATCTTGGCCTGACGCTGCTCGTCGATGATGACGTAGTTGATGGTTACCTCGGCACCTGTACCGGCTGTGGTGGGCAGCGCAATGATGGGCACACTCTTGTGCTTGGTGGGAGCCACACCTTCGAGGCTCACCACATCGGAAAACTCGGGGTTGTTGGCCACGATGCCGATGCCTTTGGCCGTGTCCATCGACGAGCCACCACCGATGGCGATGATGCAGTCGGCTCCCGAGGCTTTGAAGGCCGCCACGCCCTGCTTGACGTTGCTGACGGTCGGGTTGGGCTTGATCTCCGAAAAGACCTCGTAGGGGAAATGGATGCCGTCCAGTATCTCCGTAACCATGGCGGTGGTGCCCACCTTGATGAGCCCCTTGTCGGAGCAGACGAGGGCTTTCTTCAAACCCATGCGGTTCAGCACCCCGGGCAGCTCTTTGCGTGCGCCAGCCCCGAAGTAGGACACTTCGTTGAGGATAAATCTTTGTGCCATAATGTTTGTGTTTTTTTAGGGTTATTTATTGGGTTAATCTCTCTTTGCCTATTGCCGCAGGAAGCCGTAGGCGTAGACCTTCGGCGCGATGTGCTGTGCCAGCGCCCGCTGGGCAGTGCGCAGGGCGGCTATCAGCTCCCGATAGCGGGGGTCATCGCTGTCGGGGTACATCTGCTCCTTGCCCCCCTTGGTGGTCTTGGTGCCTTGGAAGAAGAGGCGGATGTCGTAGAAGCTGGCGTTCGGGGAGTACGGGCGGCTCGCCCGTACCACAGGCCAGCGGCCTGTATCCCCTGCCACGGGCGAGCCGCCCGTGCTCCCAGTGCCCGCACACTGGTGGTAGTACCTCCACAGCTCCCTCCCCGCATCCATCACCGCCGCAGCCTCCGCCGACAGATGCTCCAGCGGCACATACCGATTATTCTGATTACTCTGATTTTTCTGACTACTCTGACTATTCTGACTTTCCTCCCCGTCGAAAAGCGTTCCCGCCGCCGGCTGCTTCGCCGTCGCCGCTGGCAGCACCCCCCGCAGGTAGTCGCTCATCAGGTGGCTGTCGAAACGCTCGCGGGCACCCACCTCCTCCTCGGTGAAGGGGATCCAGTGGTTCTGGGAGCACAGGCCGCCGGCCTGTGTCACGGGCGAGCCGCCCGTGCTCCCGCTGATGCGGTTCTGCCCGTGGAAGAGGGTAAAGACTAGGCAGTCGGTCTGAAACTCATAGTCCTCCCGCCATCCGTCATTGGGGTAAAGGAACTGGTCGCGGTCGTTCAGCCACGTAGCATCTATGCAGTGGCGCACAGAATGATAAATGGTCATCAGCCTCACATTTTCTCTCGTTATAATATAGCAATATCTCTGCTGTGGTTTAGAGAGAATACACAACTGATTGTTATGCTGAAAGTCTGACGGGGAACTGGGCATATAGCCAATAGGTATAGCTGATGCTCCACTCTTGAACGTATCCAACCATCGATTAAGCATCTGTTCGCCACCAGTTGTAAAGCAGTGTTTTTGCCCGATATAATCACCTTCTCTATTGTATACATCACCCACCTCATCCCCAATGTCATGCTCAATGGTCGTGTGCCAAATGAAGAAGCCTATGGGGAATTCCCCCCTGACGTTATCAAACGTGTTGGCGGGAACCAAGAAGAATCTTCCAAGCTTCGCACGAAATACCTTGCGGAACTCGCGGAAACTCGACGCTTGCAGAATTTTCAACTTTGAAAATTCTGCAAGCGTCGAGCCCCGGAGTTCGCAATATATGCGAATGAAGAATTGGGCAAAAAGCTCATTGCTGGCCTTGCCCATAATGTCCTTGTATCGCTCGTAGGTGCTATTGTTGCAGGAGAGACCTACGCGATTTTCCCCTGTGCCTGTAACCGTGCGAGCATTGGTAGCCTCGGCATAGGGCGGGTTGATATAGATGACGAGGCGGCGGCGCTCCTCGGGGTCGGCAAGGATGCGTTGCAGGCTGTCGGGCACCTTGCTCTTCTTCACCAGCCGGCCCTTGCGGTCGCGCTCGTCGAAGAAGGGGTCGTTGAGGAAGTCGAACTGAAACACATGGCTGTCGAGCAGGTTGCTGCCACCCTGGAAGTGGGCAACGCCTCCGAGCGTTGCCTTATACTGACGCTCGGAGGCGTCAGCCACTATTCTCTCCTGACGCTCGGAGGCGTCAGCCACTATTCTCTCCTGACGCTCGGAGGTGTCAGCCACTACCTCGTTCATGTGCTGTATGCGCTCGCGCATGACGTCCACATCCTGCTGGTCGAGGGTGGAGGCGTAGATGTTGTATTTGTTAGTCAGCCCCGCCAGCAGGTTGCCCGTGCCGGCACAGCAGTCCCAGATGTAGTAGCGGTCCTGCCAGTCGTCGCCCAGCTCGTCGGCCAGGTATTGCTGGCTGAGCTCCACCCAGCGCTGTGGGGTGAAGAAGCTGCCCTTGCGCTCGCGCACGTCCTGCGGCACCAGCAGGTCGCGCCGCTCGACGATATAGTCCCAGTATTCGCGCAGCGGCGGACGGTCGTAGCGCGCCCAGAAGCGGCGGTGTGCCTCCTGCCCATCGGTGAAGCCGGCGGTGAGTTTGGAGTTGAAGAGCGTAGCGTCGTCGGTGCGGCGGGCAAACTCGTACTCGCGCCCGCGCAGCAGCACGTAGAGCCGTTGCAGGAGCGTCGAGTTGTGCTCCGAGAGGATGTCGGCCAGGTAGAAGTCGGCATCGATGATGCCCTGCTTCTTGGCCTCTTCCCAGCGCACGGCGATGGTGGGCATCACCTCGGCGCGCCACTTCTGATAGATGGTGGTGAAGTTGTTCTTGTTGATGCGGACGCGGCTCAGGTCGCTTTTGCCGACCACGAAGTTGCGGCGGATAAACTCCTGCAGCTCGGCAGCATCATCAGCGAAGCGGAAGAGGAGCACCTCGCCCCCCAGCACCTGGGCCACCTTGTCGGCCACCACGGCAAACTCGCGCGTGGTGTGGTCGCTCGGCGTTACGTTCCAGTTGAAGTCGTTGAGGTAGAAGATGTCGCTCACCCGATAGTAGGGCAGGAAGGCTATCTTCTCCTCGTCGAAAGCGCCGAGGAATGCTGGCGGCAGCGCCTGCTCGAAGGTGCGGGCCTTGCCGATGGTGATAATCAGTTGCGCCAGCGAATGGGAGATGTCGTGCTGCGTGCCGCGTTTGGCCTCGGCCCAGAGCAGGTATTCCGTCTCGAACGGCGAGGGAGCACCGCCAGCCTGCGGCACCGCCACCGCAAAGTCGATGTCGCCCAGCACGGGCGCGGTGTCGTAGGCGGCAAACCACTGCCGTGCCACCCTATGTTTCACCTCCTCCTCGCGGGGAACAGCGCTGCCCATAGCCACAGCTCAATAGCGCTTCCAGTTGCGGCAACGGAGACTGAACACCCCGAAGAAGGCTTCGCGGAATATCTTCATGCTCATTTTCGAGACCCCCAGCACGCGGTCGGTGAAGATAATCGGCACCTCGTAGACCTTGAAGCCGAGCCTCGTGGCGGTGTATTTCATCTCGATCTGGAATGCGTAGCCGACGAACTTCACCTTGTCGAACTTCATCTTCTCCAGCACGCGGCGGCTCCAGCAGACGAAGCCCGCCGTGGCATCGGCCACCCGCATGCCCGTCACCAAGCGCACATACTTCGAGGCATAGTAGCTCATCAGCAACCTGCCGATGGGCCAATTGACCACCGACACCTTGCCGCCCACATAGCGGCTTCCCACCACCACATCGCCCTTGCCCGAGGCGCAGGCATCGTAAAGGTGCACCAGGTCGTCGGGGTTGTGCGAGAAGTCGGCGTCCATCTCGATCATATAGTCGTAGCCGTGCGCCAAGCCCCAGCGCATCCCGTCGAGGTAGGCCGTCCCCAGCCCCAGCTTCCCTTTGCGCTCCACCATCGAAAGCCGCCCGGGGAACTCCTGCATCAGCCGCCTGACGATATCGGCCGTGCCGTCGGGCGAATTATCCTCCACAATCAGCATATCGAACTCCTTGGGGAGCGAGAAGACCTTGCGGATGATGGCCTCGATGTTTTCCTTCTCGTTGTAGGTAGGGGTAATGACCAGTGTGTCGGACATAACTTCAGGTTTTTTGTGGATGAAATGTTACGATGTGCAAAGTTACAAAAAAATCCACACTCTGCAAAAAAATCCTTCTCCCCCGCACCGAAATCCCCCACCTCCCTCGCCGAAATCCCCCCGCCATAATTTTCAAATGACTATCCGCAAACAACACAATAAGGACAAAAAACAAGCTTTTGCCCTTTTAGGGCGTGGCTAATGCACGTTCTATACCCAGGGCAGCGCCCTGGGCTGTTTGCTTTTTGGCCTTTCAGGCCGCTTTTGTGACAAATGCGGATAATCATTACTTTCACTTCTCAATTTTCACTTCTCAATTCTAAATTCCCACAATTCTCAATTCCCACAATTCTCAATTCTCAATTTTCAATTCCCGAGAGCCACCCGCTCCGTATCCGCTCCGTATCCACTCCGTATCCGCTCCGTATCAAGTCCGTATCCGGGCGGTGGAAATACGGCTCGGATATGAGGAGGGTTTGGGACGGGTGGCAGGGGCATCCTCGGAGGCTTCTCTTCGGGGACTTTTCCTCTGCAACCGTCGCATGCAGGCACCCAGTCGGGATGGGGGTGGCACTACTTTCAAATGCAACACGGGATAAAAAAATGTTGGCTATGTGGTGATTTTTTTCGTAAATTTGCAGGTGGTATGTAGTGCTTGCAGGAGGCACTGAAACCCCTTGTAAGTTGCTGTATATCTGACGATTATACCCCCCCCCTGCGATAGGGTGAAGGTAGTGTTTGGAGTTGGACATGCCAAAAGAATCGCCGAAACAGCCCATCGGAAGGTGGGGGAGGATGGATAATGTGCCTATGGAAGAGCAACAGAAAATGCAAGAGATGCGCCATTGGTATGCGCTGAAGGTGTACTACAACAGGGTGCGGCCAGTGGAGGCGTTGTGCAAAAGGCGGGCGGTGGAGTACTTCCTGCCGGGCGAGGCGATAGGGTCGCTGCTGTTTGTGCGATGTGGGGCGAAGGATTTGCGGCTGCTGGTGGGGGAGTGCTGGTGGATGGTGTGGGTGTATAGAGATTGTGGTGATTTTCGTCCGAGGGTGATACCCGACAGGGAGATGGAGGTGTTTCGGTTTGTGGTGGAGGCTGGGCGCGGGGGATTGGAGCTGCTGGGCGAAGATAAGCCCGAATATCACGAGGGGGACAGGGTGAGGGTGACGGGAGGCCCGTTTGAGGGCGCCGAGGGACATATCAAGCGCATCAAGCGCGACCGGCGGCTGGTGGTGGCGATAGCGGGGGTGGTGGCGGTGGCCACGACCTACATCCACCCGAGCCTGCTGGAAGTGGTCAGGCCGCAGGGGGAAGGGCGGAAAGCCGCAGGGGGGAAGGATGGCGACAAATAGTAGTGGGAAGTGAAGAAGCCTTTGTTCAATAGGCACTACGACATTGAGTCGGCCGATACCTACACCGAGGATGATGGTGGTGGGTCGGCCAAGCTGTGTGTGGAGGAGGTGGAAGAGGAGGTAGTGCGCCAGTGCTTGGAGGCGATGAAGCGGATGAGCTACGGCGAGCTGCTGAAGTGGCTCAACAGCCGCGCGGTGCAGGATGGCGAGGTGAGGGTGGTGCCGTTTGCGGTGGATACGGAGGAGGAGCTGCGGCGTGTGGCAGGTGGCGGGGGGGCGAAGATGCTGCTGGTGATGCGTCCGCTGCACACGATAGCGGAGCTCAACGGTTTTTTGTATGCAGCCAACGGGTGCTTGCCGATGGGGGGATGGATGTGGGTGCACGTGATGACGGCGGGACTGAAGCGTGAGGTGCTGAAGGCGAAGTATGGGCGGAGGCTGGGCGAGGTGGCTGGTTGGGTGCACTACGCTGTCCACCGTGTGCTGCCGAAACTGCGGTATACGCGGAGGCTATATCGGCAGCTAAACGGGGGGCGGAGCATGACCTACAGCCGAGTGGAGGTGGTGGGTCGGATCTACAGGGCAGGGTTTGCGGTGGTGGACGAGCGATTTCGCGATGGAGAGTACCTGCTGATACTGCGCAAGACTGGGAAGCCGAAGCGAGACACGCCGCCGAGCGGGTCGCCGATAGTGAGGCTGCGGCGCATAGGGTTGGATGGGAAAGAGATAACGGTGTATAAGTTTCGCACGATGCACACCTACGCGGAGTATATGCAGCCCTACATCTACCAGCAGCGGCGGTTGGACAAAGGCGGGAAGTTCAAGAGCGACTACCGGGTGAGCAGCTATGGGGCGTTGCTCCGAAAAGTGTGGATAGACGAGCTTCCAATGGTGTGGAACATATTGAAGGGGGACATGAAGCTGGTGGGGGTGCGACCGCTCAGCCAGCAGTATTTCAGCCTCTACACGCCCGAGATGCAGACCTTGAGGGTGAAGGTGAAGCCTGGGCTGCTGCCGCCGTTCTACTACGAGGGGCATACGCCCGAGACGATAGAGGACGTGCAGGCCAGCGAGCGCCGCTACATAGAGGCATACTTGGAAAGGCCGTTTGCCACCGATTGGCGCTACTTTTGGGGCATTGTGGGCAACATAGTGCTTCGGCGGAAGCGGTCGAAATAGGTTAGTTATCAAATCAATCAACGACGTGACAGAAGAAAAAGAAAAGCAGGCGGCCATCCAGACGGAGGTCGCCGTGGACGAGACGCAGCTTCGAGAGGGTACTGACGACGGTGGGCAGTGGGATACTGTCATCAGGCCGAAGGAGCGGCTGCTGCAGGTGGACTTTGGCGAGCTTTGGAGGTACAGGGACTTGTGCACACTATTTGTCAAGCGCAATATCACCACGCAGTATAAGCAGACGGTGCTGGGGCCGCTGTGGTATCTCATTCAGCCGATGATCACGGTGGTGATGTACATGGTGGTGTTTGGCGGCATAGCCAAGATACCCACCGATGGCCTGCCGCAGCCGCTGTTCTACCTGGGCGGCATCTGCCTGTGGCAGTATTTCAGCGATTGCCTCAACCGCACCTCCAACACCTTCACCGAGAACTCGAGCATCTTCGGCAAGGTGTATTTCCCGCGGTTGGTGATGCCTATTGCCACGGTGGTGAGCAACCTGCTGCGGTTTGGCATCCAGCTTGGGCTGTTCTTGGCGGTATATGCTGTCTATCAGATATGGATTATTCCGGGGCAGATCCACACCAACTGGTATGCCCTGCTGCTGCCGGTGCTGGTGCTGATGCTGGCCGGGCTGGCGTTGGGCTTCGGCATCCTCTTTTCGAGCATGACCACCAAGTATCGCGACTTGCAGCTGCTGCTGGGCTACTTCGTCAGCCTGTGGATGTATGCCACGCCAGTCATCTACCCACTGAGCACCATCACCAATGAGAAATTGCGCCTGCTGATGAGCCTCAACCCGCTGACGGGCATTGTGGAGGCATTCAAATATGGGATGCTGGGTGAGGGTCAGTTCAGCTGGGGGATGCTGGGCTACAGCGCTGGCTTCATGGTGGTGCTGCTGGCCGTGGGAGTGGTGGTGTTCAACAAGGTGCAGCGCACGTTTATGGACACGGTATGACCTTGCAGCAGGTCGCATACAGCATGGTACACGCTGCCACGAGTGGCGAGGGCGATAGGTTGCCGATAGGAGTGGGGGGAGGTGCGGATGAGTGGTGGTCGCTGTTTCGCTTGCTGCAAGAGAATCGGGTGGCGGCGGTGTGCGCCGAGGTGGCGCAGGCAGCTGGTGCACCGCGCGAGGTGCTGATGCCATGGCTGGCGGAGTGTGAAAAGGCTATCGGCTGGCAGCGGCATCAGAGGGAAGTGCAGGAGGAGATTGCAGATGCCATGGCCAAGCGGGGCATTGCAACGCTGGTGCTAAAAGGATTGCACACGGCCTCACACTACCCCAGGCCAGAGGTGCGGGAGTTTGGCGACCTCGACCTCTACTTCTACGACAAGCACGACGAGGCCGACCGAGTGGCGAGAGAGGTACTGGGGGTGGAGATAGACAATCGGGGGCACCACCACTCGAAATACGACTATCGGGGGGTTACGGTAGAGAGCCATTTCGACTTTGTGAATGTGTACTATCCGCCGAGCAACCGAGGCTATGAGGCTATGCTCAAAGCCTTGGCGCCATCGGCCACCTTCGAGGTGCTATTTCTGCTTCGCCACATGGCGGGCCACTTCGCCGCAGGGCGCATCACGCTGCGCGACCTCGCTGACTGGACGCTCACTGCTCGGGCATTGAACAGAGAGGTCGATTGGGAGCTGGTGAGAAGGGGTGCTCGGGAGTATGGTATGGAGCCGTTTGCCGCTGCCTTGGAGGAGGTGTCGGTCAGGCAGTTGCAAGGGGTGCGGATGCTGGGGATGAGTGCTGATAAGGAGTTGGCCGACCGCGTGGAGCGAGACATTGTGGGCGGTAGCGAGGAGAGTCTCGATTGTGGGAGCAAAGGGATAAAGCGAGTCGGTTGGAAATGGAGACGGTGGAATGCCAACAGATGGAAGAGGAAGATAGTGTACGGCGAAGGGGAGGCACGGCTGCTGTGGAGCAGTTTCGCCTCGCATGCAATGAAGCCCCGCAGCATTGTGCATAAGATGTAGGCAGGCAGACTTAGTACAACTTTAAGAAGAGAAGCAGATGAAATATCCGATTGGAATACAGAGTTTCGAGAAAATCCGTAGGCTCAACTACACCTATATAGACAAGACGGCCTTGATATATAAGCTTGCCCACGAAGGAGTATATTATTTTCTTTCGCGGCCGAGGCGGTTTGGTAAGTCGCTGCTGCTGTCCACAATGGCAGCTTACTTCCAGGGGAGAAAAGAGCTGTTCGAGGGATTGGCGATAAGTGAGCTGGAGAAGGAGTGGGAGTCGTACCCTGTGCTATATTTAGACCTGAATGCAGATTGGTATAACAGCGTAGAGGCGCTGACCGACAGGTTGGGGCGTGCCTTGTCCCAATGGGAGGGCTTATATGGCAGCGACCCGAATGAGCGCTCGCTGGGTATGAGATTTGAAGGTGTAATAAGGCGGGCAGCAGAGAAAGAGGGGAAGCAGGTGGTTGTCCTTGTCGATGAGTACGACAAGCCCCTACTTCAGGCACTGCAGAACGCGGACTTGAAAGATACCTATCGGAATATACTAAAGGCATTCTATGGTGCATTGAAGTCGAGCGACAGATACATCCGATTTGCATTCTTGACGGGGGCAACCAAGTTTGGGAAAGTGAGTGTGTTTAGCGACTTGAACCATTTGTCGGATATATCTATGCTGCCGCAGTATGTGGAGATATGCGGTTTAACCGAAAAGGAGCTGCACTCCTACTTCGACGAGAGCGTGGGGCAGCTGGCCGAGGCAAATGGATTGAGCAAAGAGGAATGCTATGCAGAGCTCAAGCGAAGCTTCGACGGCTATTGCTTCTATCCCAACACTGCGGGAATATACAATCCCTTCAGCCTGCTCAACACCTTGCACTATGGCGTGTTTAGCGACTATTGGTTTGAGACGGGTACGCCTTCGTTTTTGGTGGAACAGCTGAAGAAGACCAACTACCCGCTGGAAGAGATGAGCAAGGAAGACCTCTCGTCCGATATGCTGAACAGCATTGACATCATAGACGAGAACCCTTTGCCGCTGCTCTACCAAAGTGGATACCTTACCATAAAGAAGTACGACAGCCGTTTCAAGACCTACTTGCTGGGATTTCCCAACCGAGAGGTGGAGGAGGGGTTCATAAAATATTTGGTTCCATATTACACCCCCAAAAATGAGAACAAGTCGGCGACCTCTATCATGCAATTTGTGGGGGATATAGACCGGGGAAACGCAGAGAACTTCATGAAGCGGCTGGAAGCGTTTTTTGCGGGAGGCGATTACGCACTGATGGGGAATAAAGAGCTGTACTTCCACAATGCACTGTATGTCTTTTTCAGTCTGCTGGGATTGTATGTGGAGGTTGAGCGGCACACCTCGGATGGACGGATGGATATGCTGGTGCAGACGAAAGATTATATCTACATCATAGAGATTAAGATAGACAAAGATGCCGATGTGGCACTGCGGCAGATAGAAGAGAAAGGTTATGCCCGTCCGTTTGAGGCCGACACGAGGAAGCTCTACAAGATAGGAATCAATTTCTCCACCGAAAAGCGATGCATAGACGGCTGGAAAATAGCCGAGAAATCGGATAATTGAGAGTGTAGAGTTGGACGTAGACGTGGCTCAAGGGGGCGACTTGTCGCAGTTGATAGTAGTTTTTAGTATTAGCACTCCCTATGGAAATCAAAAAAAAGTATAGTCTCGGTTATGAGAGTTCCGAAAATGGTATCCATTGGGAAAGAGACGATACGAAGAGAAAACCACAACTGGGTGGGATAGTTAGACGCAATGTTACAGCCATGTATTTACTTACGATGGCGACCGCTATTTGGTATACTGTGGCAACAAGTATGGGAAGGACGGCATCGGACTTGCCCGACTATTGATAGAATAAACATTCCTACAGACAAGATAGTAGTTACGCACGAATATGAACAATATAACAAACGAAGTAATCTCCCTTATACGGGACAACAGAATTTCAACGACAGAGGTTGCCGATGTGCTTGGAAAGAAAGGTAACTTGCTTGGTATCAGTGCGCTGAATGGGGGGGGGGGGGGGGGGGTACGAAGTTGGTGAAGCTGCATTTGTTTATGCTATAAACAATAGCAACTATGAGGTACACCTCCAATTACAGGATATGGATTTGGAGAACAAGATAGTCTATGTGCATGCCATCAACTGCGACAGAGCTATCTTTGGGGATTTAGTGTCGAAATACATATTGCTATACAAGAAAGCACGAGCCATCGTTGTGAACGGGATGTTGCGGGATGCCCATAGACTTGTAAAAGAACGGTATCCAATATGGTGCACTGGAGTTACTCCCATTGGATGTTTCAATCACCCCAGTGGCGAGAGTGATGCTCACCTATTGGAAGGCGATATTGAGCAACTTCGGGAAAAGTATGACCATTCCATTATGGTTTGCGACGATAGTGGGGTGGTGATGATACCAAGAGAAAAGATAGATGAAACGCTGATAAGGAAACTGCACTTTATCGAAACGCAGGAAGATGTGTGGTACTATTGTATGGATACATTGAAGATGTCTACATTCGAGATAGTGTGCCAGAAAAAGTACCTGCACGAGGGTTCACAAATAAGCGACGAATTGAGGAGACAGTTAAATGAATACAGCGAATAATAGGCCAAGAGCTATAGTAGTAGCGGGTGGTACGTGGCAAGTTCCGCTGATAAAGTTTCTACAAGCTCATCAATTTGAGGTTACTGTGGTTGACCCATACGATGACTCAAAGGGAGTCTTGATCGCCAATCATCATGTGAAGGAAGACGTGCGAAACAAAGAGGCGATATTGCAGAAGCTCACGGGCAAATATTCCCTTGTCGCCACTGACCAGTCTGATATATCGGTAGGGACGGTTGCTTATTTGGCAAATCATTTGCACCTCTGTGGCAATGCCGAGCAGGTAGTGGAGCGATTTTCTAATAAGTACATCTCCAGAAAGTATGCTCAGTCAATAGGCGTGCCTATTCCACGTTTCGCGTTGGCACAAAATAATGATTCGGTTAAGCATTTTCTTGCCGATAGTACAGCTTCTGCCATCCTCAAGCCAAGCGACTCGCAATCGAGCAAAGGTATCCATGTGGTGGATCACAATACTACCGATGCGATGTTGCGCGAATATCTTGAAGATGCTGTCTCATATAGTCAAACGAAAGAGGTGCTTATAGAGGAATTTGCAGAGGGATATGAAATAACGGTGGAGGGCTTTTGTGCTGGAGGAAAGCATCGTGTGATGGCCATGTCGAAGAAGAAGCACTTCAAGACAGGCATAGCCTCCTCGTTGCGGTATCCCGCTGCCATACCAGAGCATATTCGGCAGCAGGTAGAAGAGGCAGATAATCGGTATGTTGAGAAATCAGGGCTTCAGTTTGGCATCACCCATGCCGAGTATATTGTTAATGAGAATACAGGAACGTTTATTCTTGTAGAGATCGCGTGCAGGGGAGGCGGCACTTTGATTTCGTCCGATATAGTGCCGTGGGTATCGGGCTTTGATATGTACGAAGCACTGCTGCAATGCCTCACCGGTCGTGAAGGCGAGGTAGATGTTGAGGCAGTTATTCCCAAACGCAGGAGTGCAGAGCTGCACTTCTTTGAGTTGGGCGAAGGCGAGATTGCTGATATTAGTGGAGTAGAAGAAGCTCGCAAGATAAAGGGAGTACATAGGCTTGACTTCGACCACCACATTGGTGAGGTTTTGCATAGTTGCCAAGACGACCGCAGCCGCCAGGGCTTCTGCATTGCCTTTGCCGACACCCCCGAGCAGTTAGATGCCACAATTGCAGAAGTGGAGAACACGATTAAAGTGCGTTTCAAATGAGCCAGCCCGTTCCCATCTTCGACTCACTCACTCACCCCACTCTCGATGGCAATTGGATTATGCCCCGATATGAGGGTAACGCCCATATTGATGATTTGCTGTGCGAGATGAACGCCTACAACGTAAGCCACGCTTTTGCCGTGGGCATGCAAGGCATAGGTGCCTACAATGAGGATGCATACATCAATTTTATTCGAGAGCGAAGCAATGGAAGTTTATTTCCTATCGCCTATCTACCATTCGATGCCACTGCTGATGCTACCGCCATCAAGCACCATCTGTCCGCCATCAAGCGGAAAGGCTACGTGGGAGTGAAAATCCATCCGAGAATAAGCAACCTATATCTTGACAATCCACTTCTCCCACAGGCCATCGACGACGCAAACGAGCTGGGTCTGGCCGTCCTACTATGCACATATCTCTACTCTCCTGCCCAAAGCTATCATATCAACGACATAGCCAACATAGGCGAACTGTTGACTAAAATCGATACCCAAAGCAAGGTGGTATTGCTCCACGGCGGCACGATACGGCTGCTCGAAATGATGGAAATTGTGCGTGCATTTCCCAACGCCTTACTCGACCTATCATTCACCCTGTGCAAATATGCTGGGAGTTCTTTAGACCTTGACCTGCAATTCCTCTTCAAAACGTTCGATAGGCGAATATGTATTGGCAGCGATTACCCCGAAATATCCCTTAAGTCGCTACGAGCACGCTTCGAACAATTTGCTGATGGGTTAGCACCAGAAAAGGCAGAAAACATAGCTTATAAAAACCTTTTTACATTTCTTGGCTTATGAAATTAAGCGAACAGGACAAAAACACCGTGATTGAACGCTACACAGGACGTTACCGCACCTATGGCCATTCCCCCAAGACGCTCGGCTGGGACAAAGGCAAGCAACCACTGCGGTTTTCTATCCTCTCTGACATTATTGAACCTTCACCCGATCGTTTCTCCCTGCTTGACATCGGCTGCGGTTTTGGCGACCTCTACACTTATCTATGTGATAAGTATCCTTCAAGGCATATCGCTTATCAGGGCATAGACCTAGTACCTGTATTGGTAGAAGAGGGAAAATCTACCCCCACCCACACACACTACCAGAATAATAGCGATTTGCAGTTTATTTGTGCCGATTTTCTCCAGTGGAAAGTTCCTCATGCCTACGACTACTGTTTCGGTTCGGGCATATTCAACTTTAAGCTGGCTCAAGGCGACAACTACCAATATATCGAAAGCATCATCAATAAAGCATTTGCCTGCTGCAACGTGGGAGTCGCATTCGACTTCCTATCCGACAAGGTAGACTATCAATACGAAGACACATTCCATTCCGCACCCGAGAAGATACTCGCTATGGCCTACAAGTTGTCGCGCAACGTGGTACTCCGCAACGACTACATGCCATTCGAGTTTGCTGTCCAGATATTCAAAGATGAGAGTTTCCTAAAAGAGGATACCATATTCAGCCGCTACAAACGGCTCAAATCTGGCCAAACCTTGATCTAAAACATTACCACAAAGAAAAGCCTAACACAGTAAACACAGCGTGAGCCAAAAGAAACTGATGATACTGGGCGGCTCCCAATCCCTCATCCCCACTATCGAGGCTGCCCACAAGCTCGGCATATATGTCATAACCGTAGACTATTTGCCCGACAATATCGCCCATCGCTACTCCGACGAGTATCACAACGTCAGCGTCATCGACCGACAAGCGGTATTAGCGTTGGCACAAAGGCTAAAGGTGGATGGCATATCTTCGTTTGCATGCGATGCGGGAGTGATATCTGCTTCGTTTGCAGCCAATGCAATGGGGCTTCCCTGCCACCCCCACGAGTCTGTCCTTATTCTACAAAACAAGCAACGCTTCCGCCAGTTTTTGCGCGATAATGGATTTAATGCCCCATGGTCGAAGTCCTTCCGCAACTGCGAAGATGCCATCGCCGCTATTGGCAAGGAAATCACCTTTCCTTGCATCGTCAAGCCGACCGACTCCAATGGCAGTCGCGGCGTGTCTCTTATCAACGAGCCTACCGAAGCATCCCGCACCATCCGTGCAGCTTTCGACTATTCCCGAAGTGGCGAAATCATCATCGAAGCATATATCGACTGCTTATATCCTCCGTCGGATAGCGATTGCTTCTCCGTCAATGGTGTGATGCAGGTCGTCTCGTTCTCGGCACAATACTTCGATAGGGCTGATGGCATCCGCTTCACCCCCGCAGGTTTCTCGTGGCCGTCGCCAATACCAGCCGAACATCAGCACCAACTCGCCTCCGAATTGCAACGCCTCGCCACCTTGCTCCACCTAAACACCTCTATCTACAACGTCGAATCTCGTGTAGGAACAGATGGCAAACCATATATTATGGAGGTTTCACCACGCGGCGGTGGCAACCGTATTGCCGAGGTAATCAGATATTCCACAGGGGTTGACCTTATCGAGAACGACGTGCGGGCGGCAGTGGGGATGCCCCTGCTGGAGTTCCCCAAAAGCCTAAACTATCAAGGTGCTTGGGGTACGGTCATCCTGCATACCAATCGTGAAGGAAGGTTGAAAGAGATCAAAATCACCAACGACAACTATAAGCAATTCTTGGTAGACACACACCTCCTCTATAGCCCCGGCGACCCTGTCCACCCATTCACTTCTGGCGACAAAGCCCTTGGATCAATGCTCTTCCATTTCGCCGACCAAGCCACGCTACAGCAAGCCATAACCACCGCAAACCAGTGGGTGCAGGTGGATATGTATTGACCACTACGTATCTGTTCGTTATTATCCCAACAAAATGAATAATCAGAAGTTGCAGCGCATCCTCGTTCTCGCCTCGGGGGGGGGGGGGACGTATAAGTTTTTGCATAAGGCCATACGCCTACTGGGTCTTCCCTATACAATCGTAGCCGCCGTGTGCGACCGTGAGTGCGGTGCGGCAGAATATGCCCGAAAAGAGGACATTCCATTGCACCTGTTTCCCGATTGGCGAAGTCAAGAAGCCGACATCATCTCCACACTACGGCAGATTGCGCCCGATATCATCCTCTCCACAGTCCATCGTATCCTCACCCCAAACGTCCTATCGGCCACTCCCGCCACCTATGTCAATATCCATTTCTCTCTGTTGCCATCCTTTGCAGGACTTATAGGTATGGATAGGATATTTGCCCTTGCCCGACAGCAAAATGTAAGAGTTATTGGAGCTACAGCCCATTATATTACCGAAGAACTTGACGGCGGCCCTATAATAGCCCAAGGTGCACTCTGTGTGGATTGGACCGACGACATTGCCACCATCAAAAATGCCCTCTTCCGCGTCTCCTGCCTGACCATTCTAAACGCCCTGCTCACCGCCTGTCCTCCCGACAATCCCCCCATGCGATATGCCAACGATGGTTCGGCTCTCTATTCCCCACATCTGCCCATAGACAAGCAGTTGTTCACCGAGCAGTTTTGGCTCAATGTCAAAAACGCATAGTATTCCAATATAGAATATCTTTATCATTCTCACTCCTATGAACATTCCCTTTAATAAGCCTTACCTGACAGGCAAGGAAACCGAGTATATACAGCAGGCCGTCGCTTCGGGTAAGATTTCGGGTAACGGCATTTTCACTCAAAAATGCCAGCAGTTTTTCGAGCAGCACTATAGCTTTCGCAAATGCTTGATGACTACCTCTTGCACCGATGCACTCGAAATGGCAGCCATTCTCTGCGACCTCCATCCAGGCGACGAAGTCATCGTGCCGAGCTACACCTTCGTCTCCTCCGCCTTGGCCTTTGTCCGTGCAGGTGCCAAAATCGTCTTTGCCGACTCCGAGCCGCAAAGTCCAAGCCTTGACGTGAACCAACTTGAGGGCTTAATCACCCCCCGCACCAAAGTGATAGTCCCCGTCCACTATGCGGGCGTGGCTTGCGAGATGGACTCCATCATGGCTCTGGCCGAAAAATACCACCTAATAATAGTGGAAGATGCCGCCCAAGCGATTGATTCCCAATATAAGGGCGTCCAACTGGGAAGCATCGGCCACTTGGCTGCCTTCTCGTTCCACGAAACCAAGAATATCATAGCAGGCGAAGGCGGCTTGCTGGTTATCAATGATGAGCAGTTCGTCCGCCGAGCCGAGATTATTTGGGAAAAAGGCACCAATCGCGCCGCATTCTTCCGTGGCGAGGTGGCCAAATACAACTGGGTAGACATCGGCAGTTCGTTCCTACCCAATGAGCTAACCTCTGCTTTCCTCTATGCCCAGCTTGAATGTCTCGACCAAATCCAGCAAAAACGCCTCGCGCTATGGAATCGCTACTACCAACGCCTGCGCCCTCTTGAGGTCTCTGGCCTTTG
This sequence comes from Bacteroidales bacterium, assembly GCA_017455205.1. Taxonomy (GTDB): domain Bacteria; phylum Bacteroidota; class Bacteroidia; order Bacteroidales; family P3; genus Colimorpha. The sequence continues at coordinate 20,600 of JAFTBM010000018.1, read as the reverse complement.
CCGACTGCCGAACATCCCCAGCTATGCCACCAACAATGCCCACATGTTCTATCTACTACTTCCCTCGCTCGAAATCCGCACTGCTCTCATCGAAAGAATGAGGCACGAAGGCATCGGTGCAGTCTCACACTATATTAGCCTCCACAGTAGCCCCTTCTACCTCGCTGACAACCCCTTATGTTCACTACCCAACAGCGACCATTTCACCGACTGCCTCCTGCGCCTCCCCATGTTCTACGAACTCTCCTTTGACGATGTTGACCTAATCGCTAATGTCATAGCCGATGAATTATCACATCATACCGCAAGATAGCTTCTTTACCTTCTATATTGAAGATGTCTACAAGCTTCACCAAGAGCATAACAACATCTTCTGGATTCGAGGCAACGAAAATGACGAGCCAGACAAGCGGATCTTCTCAACCAATCGCCCCGTGGTATATCTTGGTACCGAAAAAGGCGACATCATCCGTAGGCTACGCGCCATCCACCCCAACGACAAGATCATCGTCTTCTGGTACGACACCTTTATTGGCGAATGTATCCTCGAATCGGCTATCCCCAACCCCCTCTACGTAACCATTATGGGCGGCGACTTCTACAACGAAATCGATAGCATAAACGACAAGTGGCTCTACGATAGGCATACGCGCCGCATCGCCTCGCGCCTTTACACGCCGCAGATCAACTTCCATCGCAAGCCATCCAATTGGGGCAAAATCATTGCCGACTGCCGTGAAAAACGCAAATTCAAAAAAAACATTGCCGAAGCCTATCGGCGTAAAGAGCAGACAGTGGCTCGCATCAACTACCTGATGACGAGCGAATGCAACGAGGCCGAAGTCGACCTTGTCAAGCGGCTTTACCCCTCGTGCCACGCTGAATATTGCTGCATAGCTCTGAATCAAAACTTCGACACCTCGTGCGACATTGCCACTCCACCACCTTACGACGGAAGTCGCTCGCTGAAAGTGCTACTCGGCAATTCCGCCTACCCGATGAACAACCACATTGATGCCTGCCTCCTGCTGCAACGCAGCCTCCCCGCCGACTATTTCCTCCTCACCCCCCTCTCCTATGGCGACAAACCCTATGCCGACCTCTTCCTCAAATGGGGGAAAAAACACCTTGGCAAAAAATTCCAGCCCATCACAGACTATATGGCACGGCAGGACTATATCAATATGCTTGCCAGCATCGACATCGCCGTTATGTTCCACAACCGCCAGCAAGCCTTCGGCAATATCATCACCATGCTCACCCTCGGCAAGCCCGTGTTTATGAAATCGCAATCGGTGATATACACCCTGCTGAAAAAGATAGGCATTGCTCACGTCTACGACGTGCAGCAGTTGCGGCACCTCGACCTCTCCACCGTATGCCAGGCTGCCCGTGCCGACCGACCCAACACCATCGCCATCCTCCGCCGCTACTATTCAGAGGAAAGCCGCCTGCGCTATATGAGCGACCTTATCGGCTGCTAACAACTCTAAATTTCAACCACAAGTACTCCATAGGTATGTCTGAAGAAATAAATGTCGCTGACGGCAAACGCAGGTCTAATAAATGCAACCATCTGCAACATTCTATAACACAAAATAAGACTCAACAACAGGCACCTTACTGTAAACCATATTTTGTGTTATGAGCAAAAGCACATTTGGAAATCAGTTGCCACGAGTACTGGCCCAAGACCTGAAGCTGGTGGAATTCCACCTCGATTTTTAATTCTCAATTCTCAATTTCCGACTCCCAATTCTCAATTTTCAATTCTCAACTCTCAATTTCCAAAAGCCACCCGCTCCGTATCCGCTCCGTATCCGCTCCGTATCCGCTCCGTATCAAGTCCGTATCCGGACGGTGAACATACGACGAGCAAACGCAGCATCGGCGGGGTGGGTGCTAACATGTCGCACACAGGATATTTTGAGCGTGAAATAAGGATGCAGGAGCTGCAAGAGGTCGGAGAGGATTAGGTCGATAAGGCGGGTGAGGTGCGAGGATTGCCGTTGCGCGGGAGACTGGCGGTGGAGTTGGAGGTAGAGACAGGAAGATAATAGCGGTTAATTTAATGGCGATTAAATAAGCATTTAGCTATGCGTTTCTACGACAGAGAGATAGAACTTGGAATACTGGCCAAAAATCGCCGGTTGTCGCAGTCGCATTCGGTGATGACGACCGTGATTGGCCGTCGGCGCGTGGGGAAGACCTCTTTGCTGATGAAGAGTGAAGAGGGGCATCCGTGTTTGTATCTGTATGTGTCGAAAGATAGCGAGCCGCTGCTGTGCGGCAAGTTTCAGGAGCAGGCCGTGAGGGCACTTGGCATGGACTTTATAGGGCGAGCCACCTCGTTTGCCTCACTTTTTGAGGCTTTGATGGCCTGGGGGAAAGATCACCCTTATAGCCTTATTATCGATGAGTTTCAGAACGTATTGGCCGTTAATCGTGCCATCCCGGGTGCGGTGCAGGATATATGGGATCGCTATAAGGACACCTCACACGTCAATCTGATTCTCTGCGGGTCGATGTATTCGATGATGAAGAGGATATTTGAGAATGGAGATGAGCCACTTTATGGCAGGCGGGATTCGAATATTAAGTTGCTCCCGTTTGGCATAGCGACGCTGAAAGAGATATTGGCCGACTACAACCCACACTACGCTGCCGACGATTTGCTGTGTCTGTATATGCTGACGGGGGGAGTGGCAAAGTATGTAGAGTTGCTTATGGACGCTGGGGCTACCCGTCGGAAAGAGATGCTCGACTTCGCCTTTGCGGTGGATTCGCCTTTGCTGGTGGAGGGAACTGAACTGCTGGCCTCGGAGTTTGGTCGCGACTATGGCGTCTACTTCTCTATTTTGCAACTTATCGCAGGTGGCATGACGGCACAAAGCGAGATCGATGGTGTGATAGGGAAGAATTGTGGGGCATATCTCAATAATCTACACAACGACTACACCTTTGTGGGTAAAAACACCCCAATTTTGAGCAAGCGGGGGGTACGCAACATCAAGTGGCGAATCACCGACCCGTTTTTGAGGTTTTGGTTCCACTATATATATCCGCACCTGAACCTGATTGAGACCAACCAATTGAGTCTGCTCCGCACACATGTAGAGGCTGATTACGCACAATTTACGGGACTGACGTTGGAGCAGTATTTCCACGATAAGGCCATGCAGAGTGGGCAATATACCCGAGTGGGAAATTGGTGGAATAGGCGTGGCGAGGACGAGGTAGACATGGTGGCACTCAACGAATTTGAGATGACTGGAGTGGTGGCCGAGATCAAGCGCAACCATAAGAAAATCAGCAATGCGGTGCTTGAGAAGAAGATGGCAGCGTTGCCAGCGGAGTTTGCCCACTATAGGCTGACCCCACAGATGCTGTCGCTCGAAGATATGTAGAGCCAACAAAAAAATAATAATCAACGATGAGCGAACCTGATATTTCGGTCATAATTCCGCAGCGGGGACACCTGCACACGCTGCGGCGGCTGGTGGAGAGCATTCCCGAGAGCGACCGCGTGGAGGTGATTGTGGTGGACAACCAAGAGCAGCCTATCACCCGCGAGGATTTGCGAAAGGCGGGAGTGCGGGAAAGCGTGGCGCTGCAACACGCTGATTATAAACGATTTGCGGGGGGGGGCGAAATGTTGGAATGGATTGTGCGCGAGGGCGTTGGCTGCTGTTCGCTGATGCCGACGACTATTTCGCCGAGGGTGCGATAGCGTTCTTTCTGGAGCGGACGGCGACCGAGGCCGATGTGGTCTATACCTGCATGGCGGGTTGGGATGAGACGAAAGATGCACCGTGCGACCGAGGGGAGATATATGTGCGGCTGGTGCAGGGCTATTTGAAGGGTGAGCGGCCAGAGAAGGCTGTGCGGTATCAGTTCCACTCGCCCTGTTGCAAGATGATTAGGCGGCAGCTGGTGGCCGACCATGGCCTTCGGTTCAGCGAGGTGCGGACGGGCAACGATGCCCTCTTCTCGGTCGGAGTGGGCTACTGGGCGCGGAAGATTGAGGTGGTGGACAGGGTAACCTACGTGGCCACAATCTCGGGAAACAATATCTCGCGGCGTTGGGATTTCGATTCGGTGATATGCCGATATGAGGAAGATTTGAAAATCAACCGTTTCATGCGGCGGCACGGAGAGTGGCGGTGGCAACTGCCCATCCTGGAGCAGCTGAAGCCCTATGGCTGGCGCAAGCGCATCAAGATGCTTCGGCTGGCGATACACTATGGGCAGCCGCTGATGGTGGATTGCTATTCACTTATACAATGGTAGAAGAATTAAGGCTATGAGCAAATTGAAGAAGAGGTGGACACGAATAGTGGCGGCCAATCCTGCCATAAAGCCCATCCAGCACTACGACTATTACTGCTTCCTATGGATTGCTTTCTATATGCAGCATCGCCTTTCGCGGTGGCGGATAGTGTGGCGGCAGGTGGAGGATGAGGGCGAGGAGTGCATCCTGCCGCTGGCGGTGAATACGAAGCGGCGGCGGCTGCGGATGCTCTCCTACTATGGCCGAATGGACTATGAGGACATCATCTCCAGCACCGAGGACACAGAGCATAACAGAAGGCTGATAAGCAAGGCACTACAGCCCTACGAGGGCTATACCATCGAGGCAGTCCACATAGCCGAGGATAGTAGGCTCTATCGCACTCTGGGGGATAAGATGACGTGGAAAGAGACCTGCGTGGCCATTGACATCAGCCGTGGGTATGAGGCTTGGTTTGAAGGGCTCAACAAGCATCAGCGGCAGAATGTACGCACAGCCTACAACCGCAAGGAGAAGGAGGGGTTTGAGGTGAGGCTGGAGGTTTACGATGACCATCGGCCTATTCCCCGCGGACTTTGGCGCAGGCTGCAGGAGATATACGAGGAGCGGGGCGGCGACCCTGGAAGTCGCTGGCATTTGTGGTGGAAACGGCAGAAAAACGCCTTCACCCACATACTGCACCATGTGGAGGGGCATCGCATCTACGTGCTGCTGCACGGCAATGAGCCTGTGGCCTACATGGCGGGGCTGCTCCACTCGGGGCAGAGTTGCTACTATGTGCCTCGGTTGAGCCACAATATCGCCTATAACCGCTATAGTCCTGGCATACTGCTGATCTGCGAGACCATCAAGCAGCTCTGCGAAGAGGGCATCGCCACGCTCGACCTGCTTTTGGGCGATGAGCCCTACAAGTTGGCTATGGGTGGCAAAGAGTTCCCCCTCTACGCACTCAATTGGAAAATTGAGAATTGAAAATTGAGAATTGAGAATTGGCTGACGCGGTTGGGAGAATTGGAAAATTGAGAATTGAAAATTGAGAATTGAGAATTGGCTGACGCGGTTGGGAGAATTGGAAAATTGAGAATTGAAAATTGAGAATTGAAAATTGGCTGACGCGGTTGGGAGAATTGGAAAATTGAGAATTGAAAATTGAGAATTGAAAATTGGCTGACGCGGTTGGGAGAATTGGAAAATTGAGAATTGATTCTCCCCTACTCTCGGCTGAATCATCCTTCACTATTCACAACTCACTATTCACCTTTCACTATTCACCTTTCACTATTCACCTAAAGTATGCATACCCCACTGATTATAGACAACGTACCCGGGTGCCAGCCGCATCCGTGGCATCCCTCGGTGTTGTATATACCCGATGGCTGGAATGGCCACCGCTGGTGGATGGCTCAAACGCCGTTTCCGCCATTTGACGTAGAGCCTTACCGCGATAGGTATGAGCTGCCGTGCATCCACTTCTCCGACGATGGTCGGCGGTGGCAGCCGATTGCGGGTAACCCGATAGATGATATAGATGCAGCCGATGTGGAGGCGCACAACTATTTGTCTGACCCACACTTGGTGATTCGCAACGGGTTGATGGAATGCTACTACCGCCGCTCGCTGCTGACCAACCGCCAGCTGGTGGGCAACACCACCCAATTGCTGCGCAAGACCTCTGCCGATGGGCTTCACTGGTCGGAACGCGAGGTGGTGGCCGACCTGCGCGAGAAGTCGGACAACGCTATCTGGGGGCAGCAAATCATCTCGCCCGCCATCCACTGGGACGGGCAACGCTATAGGTGCTGGTATGTGGACCGCAGCGGCTATCTACCCAATCGGCAGATATTGATGACCACCTCCGTCGATGGCGAGTCGTGGAAGCCCTACACGGTGTGCCAGCTGGATATGCCGAGCGATATAGACCCGTGGCACATAGACGTGCAGCACTACGACGGTCGCTATCAGATGCTTCTCTACGATGGCTGGCATCTGCACTGGCTTGATTCGGCCGATGGCCTCAGCTTTCGCTATGCGAGCAAGGTGCTTTCGCCCACGCAATACTTTATGGACTTCTATTCCAACGGCCTCTACCGGGCCTGCTCGGTGAAGGTGGGTAGGGAGATATGGGTGTACTTCTCGGCCAAGACCGAGCATCAGTCCTCCTTCGGGCTGCTTTCCACACGCGACCGCGTCAAGTTCAAGCCCGTGAATGGCATTTCGAAGTGTCAATACATTAAGCAATATTTGCTACCGCAGTCATCATGGCACAACGCAAAACGTTTTGTCAAACACAGCCTCAAACCATTGAAACGGATGGTAAAGCGCCTGCTCAAAGGTAGGCGGTAGACAGCGACTAATATACAGACAATCTGCTTTTTTCTCAATATGAAAGAAAAGGAACCCTTGTTTTCGGTACTAATAGCCAACTACAACAACGGTCGCTACCTGCAAGAAGCCATCGACAGTGTGCTGGCGCAGACGTATACTCACTGGGAGGTGATCATTGTCGATGATGGCTCAACCGATAATTCGCAAGAAATCTATGGCCACTACGCCACCAACCCGCGTTTCCACATCTTCTACAATGAAAAGAATATGGGTTGTGCCTACACTAAACATCAGTGCATGCTGCATGCCGGAGGAGAGTTTTGTGGCTACCTTGACCCCGATGATGCCCTCCTTCCCAATGCTCTTTCGGTGATTGCCGACTTGCTTGCAGAGGGCGACGATGTGGCACTCGCATTCTCCCGCTATTACATCTGCGATGAATTTCTAAATCCCATCAAAGAAAGCCGCCCCTTGGTAATACCGCAGGGGAAGACTTATTTCACGAACCACGACTACCGAGCCGAGGTGTTCTCTGGTTTTCGGCGCGAGGCATATTTCCGTATGGGAGGTCTTGATACCTCGCTCAAGGCGGGTGTTGATGCCGACCTTTACTTCCGATTGGAAGAGGTGGGGAAACTGGCCATCTCGCACGAGATAACATATAAATACCGCATCTTCTCCACCTCAATCACTGCCAACTGGACAAATGCTTTCTATTGGAATCTCATTCTCCGCCACAACACCTGCATCCGCCGCGGCCTGCCCGTAGAGCAGTACTCATTGCGCGACTTCCTCATATTTATCTCTTTCAGCCATTGGGACACCCGCCCCTATCGCATCGGCAAATTGCTTACTCGACCATCAACATACTTGGGATACCTAAAACGAAAACGCAAAATCAAACGGGAGAAATTGCCCTAATCTTTCTCTTTACACCACATGGAAGAAGATAGACCATTCTCTGAATGCAATAGGTTAAAATGTCTTCCCAAAGGTCTCCTTTTCCCCAAACCATTGGCAAAAAGTTGCAAAACCGAAGTTGAAACATTGGCAAAAAGTTGTAAATTTGCATTCTGACACACACGGAAAAGATGCTGCAAAGAAAAGTAATACAACAACTTGAATACTGGAGAAACACTCCTTCCATGATACCCATAAAAATGCCTCACTAAAATTCAGTCATGATACCTAAAATTATACACTATTGCTGGTTTGGCAAGGGATTGATGCCGCAATCGCAGAAAGATTGCATCCGAGGATGGAAACGCCTAATGCCCGATTGGCAATTCATGCGTTGGGATGAGTCCATGTTCGACTACAAGCGTTATTCGGCTTCTCGCTATGGCTACGAGGTGAAGAAGTACGCTCTCGTCTCTGATGTTTGCCGCTACAATGTGCTTGCGGAATATGGCGGCATCTACCTTGACACTGATGTGGAACTCTTTCAACGTTTGGATGGCTTCCTTGATTGCAACTTCTTCAGTGGTATAGAACTTTATCGGGAATTTGAAATTGAACATATCGCCGAGCTGTACCTCAATCCCGATGGCACTCCCCAACGTCCAGGCGAAGATGTTCCTCATCTTGAAATTCTCACTTCCTCCATGGGGTGTTGCCCCCAGCATGAAATGATATGCCATATACGAGATTATTACAACACCGTTCCAGCCGATGCCGATTGGGCGTTCCATTATCGTGATTATGTGAACAACGACCGTCTGGTGGCGCGTAATCTTGCGGCACGAGGATTTCGCTATATTGACCAAACACAGCATTTTGGAGATGATATTATGGTATACGGCACAGGCACTTTTGGCTATGCATTTTCCCCAAATCCAAATTATATTGTCAGTTACCACCACAATGCAGTATCTTGGGAGAGCGAATCGTGGAATCGCACACAGAGAATAAGCTATTTTTTCGATAAGGTAGGGATGCTTCCACTTTATAGGAGGTATAAGAAGGTAAAAAAAACGATCAAAAAAATCATATTGAAGTAAGATACTGATGCAATTAAATACTCTTAAGTATCGGCTTGGTCATCTTAAATTTCAAACATCCTTGAAGATGCCTAATAAAATTGTGAGGGGAGAGGAAAACACTATCATTATGCGAAAGATATTGACTATTTTGCTGCTTGCGTTGGCAGCATTCCTATTCGTCTTCCTTTTTTCCTTTTCCACCTCACCCTTCTATCTCGGCTATAGTGCGGATGCTACGCTTTATGAACAGATGGGGCTTTTAATTACGCAGAAAGGCACTCCCTATGTTGATATCTATGATAACAAAGGTCTACTGCTGTATCTCATCAATGCACTCGGACTCTTGATTAGTCCGCAATTTGGCATTGCACTATTGCAAGGCTTATTTTTGACGGCAACGCTCATTGCCTGGAAACATTTGCTGGCTTATTTTAAGTTGAGTGGCACGCGTAGCATAATAGTTATCTTTCTTTCACTCCTTCTTCTTGCTTGTTTTTATCAAGGCGGCAACCTTACCGAAGAGTATTCTTTGCTTCCGATATCGCTTTCCATTTTATTACTGCAAAAAGGCGAAAACAGACACTTCTTTATGGCTGGATTATGCATGGGATGTGTCGTTTTCCTTAAAATGAGTAATCTTTTCCCTCTGATAGGGTTTACTCTATTCGCACTATGGCCTGCTGTGAGTCAGCATCGTATATTGGATGCCGCGAAACAGTGTACTTTGATAGTTGCGGGCGGAAGCGTAATAGCTTGTCTATGCACGGCATATATGCTAATCACCTCGGGATGGGAGGGGACATGGGGAATGATATACTATATGTTTCTGTGGAACTTTGAACATTTAGTCGGAAGCGTTGACCGCTCTGCATGGGTGCCGTCTCCGATTCCTCACGTTGTTACGATTGCACTTTTTGTTGTGGCATCGGCCTTCTTTTTCAAAAAAGAGCATAACTTGATGTTTGCCGTCATTGTAGCCTTGTTGAGTATGGTTCCATCGCTTGTAATGCGCCCGTATGCACATTATCATATGGTTTTAATCCCTGTCTATGTATTAATTCTGGGACGTGCCGCCGACAAGAATCTGATTCTTGCTGCTACACTATGCATGATTTCTGTTTTCCCGCATAGCCGGGGTATTTATAGCGACTTTTTGAGGACAAGGCGGGAAATACTATTGGATAAAGTTACTTTCCGTGAGGCTGCGGATAATTTTCACGAACTTACTCTTCGGATGGACGAAAAAACGAAATCAGCCATATTCAACTTCGCTTACTACCCTGGCTTAAGTCTTCTCAATCGGGAAGGCATCGTGCAGAGTAACCCTGACCCCATCTTTGATTTGGAAAAGCAATTTTTTGAAGTTATACAAGATAGCACCACCACTCCTGAATGTGTCCTTCTGCCACCTGACACCGAGCTATCCGATGAGGTAAACAAAGTTATCGGTAGAATGTACCCGTACAGCGTGCCTATTGGAGAATATTCATGGAATCATATAACTCTACGAAGTAAGAGCACCTTTATCCGTTGAATTCCATACAATAAATGAGACACTTACCACCGATATCTCATTTAACCTATGCCCAATTCCCTTGTCTCTATCCTAATGCCCGTCTATCGCACCGAGCTTGGGCTGCGCAAGGAAATGGATAGTATGCTCAACCAGACATTCGCCGACCTCAAGCATATCGTGATCAACGACAACTCGCCAGACGACGCCAAAACCATCCTCGACCTCAACGTCTTCTGGCTCTACGTGTGGCGCTATGCCATCACCATTGCCTTGGCTTTTGGCCTTCTCCGCATCCCTTTATTCAAGAAAATATTTGCATAGCACAATGAAACAGGCCATCCTTATCATCGCTCACAAAGAGCTCTCTTTCGTGCAGCGTATTATTAGCCACTTCGATGCCGACTTCGACATCTTTATCCACATTGATACGAGTTGCCGCGAGCAAGTTCCGCAATTCAAAACCGCTGGCCAACTCCATATCATCCGTCTCCACCATGTAGAGTGGGGCAACGAGAAGATTATGTGGGTACTCTACGACCTGATGGCTGTGGCCGCCAAGTATGGCCCCTACTCTTATTACCATCTCATCACTGGCAACTGCTACCCCTCGCAGCCTCTCAGCCGCTTTAAGCAATTCTTCTCCGAGCAGAACCACAACAACTATATTGAATATCACCCTATGCCACGCCCAAGTTGGGGAACAGAGGGGGGACTTGACCGTATGCACTACTACTGGTTCGGCATTCAGCACCACGACGTGCGCTATCACCACAAACTGACCAACCTCCTACTCAAGGTGCAACGCAAACTGGGCTTCCGTCGCAGTCTTGCAGCATGGGGCAACCTCTATTGTGGAGGGTGGCAAGCCAGCCTCTCTTCCCAAGGGGTGGGGACTATTCTTGCACTACCGAGAAAAACACTGCACCGCCGCACGCGGTTCACCCATTCGTGTGAGGAAATCGTCCCTCAAACTCTCCTACTCAACAATCCCCACGTGCAGTGCATCAACGACTCTCTTCATCTTTCGCTGTGGGAGGACAACGCTGCCAGTCCCAAAATCCTCACTTTAGACGACCTGCTCGCCATCAAGGAGAGCGGTGCTTTCTTTGTTCGCAAGGTAGACCCCACCCTTTCGGCAAGTCTGCTTGAGGCCATCGATGCCCTGTTGGCCAAATAACCCCAAAACAATAAAAAACTCCCCCTTATGAATACCTACTCGTTCGACGTATTCGACACCTGCCTCTGCCGCCTCTGTGGCTCTCCTTACAACGCCATTGAGATTATTAGTAAGTTAATAATCAGTATATTACCCCCCCCCCCACGAAGCCTCTCTATCCAGCTCATCCCTGCCATCTTCTGATACCGAGCAACTCCGCCGCATGATTGTGGCCATTCGCCTAAAGGCAAGAGGTACCCTGCGTGAGAAATACACCACCATGAAGGAACTCTTGCCACTGCCACTCTCGGTCGATCAACTCATCGACCTCGAACTGCAAACCGAAAAAAAACTCCTGCGTCCCATCCTGTCCACTCGTTCACTCATCAATAACCTACGGAAGAAAGGCCACATCGTCTATATCTCCGATATGTACCTCCCCGATACTTTCATCCGCCAGCAACTCACCGACCACGGCTTCTTCCTTCCAGGCGATACGCTGTATGTATCCGATACTATTGGTGCTTATAAGAGCGACGGTTCGCTATTCAAATATGTTCGCGACAAGGAACATCTCTCATTCTCTCACTGGCATCACTATGGCGACAACCGCCACAGCGACTATCGCATCCCGCGCCGCCTCGGCATTAAAGCCCACCACCTTCACTACGACTACCTCCCCTACGAGCATCAGTGGATCAACAATGTGGTGTCCACTACCTATCCCTATCCCTCGCTGATGGCTGGCCTTAGCCGTGCTGTGCGCCTCTCTATTCCTACTATCGAAGATCAATCTCGCTTTGTAGCCGATATCTCAGCTCCTTCCATTACCACTTGGGTTGCTTCCATTATGGCCGATGCCAAGCGGCGCGGCATCTCCCATCTCTACTTCTGCGCGCGCGACTGCCATAGCTACTATCTCGCCGCCCGCAGTCTCGCCCCAGCCATCGGAGGCATCAAAGTTCATTACCTCTTCAACTCACGTCGGTCGCTGATGCCTGGTACTCCCTACCTAATTGACTATCTTGTGCAAGAGGGGGTAGCCTCCCACTCCCACAAGGTTGCCCTGGTCGATACCCTCTCAAAGGGCAATATCCTTCGCTCGGTCAATCGCACCCTCTGTCAGCATGGCTATCCCGAAGTGGCTATGTTCTATGCCACTAATAGTACATGGTCACTGCAAGAAAAAGAGGAGCAATATCTTACCACCACCCCCGACCAACGCCTCACCGATAATCTCCACTCCCAATACCTCTTTTGTGGCGAACACTTGTCTTCCATCTATTGCTCGCCCATCACTGCACGCTTGACCTTTACTCGCCACTACTTTGAAGTGCTTTTCTCGCTCAACTATCACCTGCAAACCGTGGGTTATGCCCCCCGTGGCAACACCATCCGTCCCCTGCTTGCCAAAGACCCAACTGAAAGCTGGCACTTCACTGGCTACACCAACCGCCAGACGAAAAACTCCAACGACCGCCTCATCATCGCTTTCGCCGAGGGCATGCAAACCCTCCACCTCCTCCCCTACAGTCAGCAACTGCTCGACCGCGTGGCCATCCCCACCTTTGCCCATTTCCTCCATCAACCCCCACGACCTTACCTCGACTATCTGCATCGCTTCCACAAAGACGGCCTTGTTTGGGTTGATAAGCGTTGGCGGAAAAACATCTTCTGGACTCACGGCAGCAACGTCTACACCTTCTCGCCCACCGTCCTCCGTCTCATCAACGCCATGCGTCGGCTCTATGCCCGCCTGAAATAACATCCCCTATGCCCAATCCCCTTGTTTCTATTCTCATGCCTGTCTACCGCACCGAGCCATGGCTGCGCGAAGCGATAGATAGTATGCTCAACCAAACTTTCGCCGACTTCGAACTCATCATACTCAACGACTGCTCACCCGACGATGCCGAGACTATCCTCGACACCTACTCCGACCCCCGTATCGTCCGCTACCGTGGCGACCACAACGTGGGGTTGGCCAATATCCTCAACCGTGGCCTCGACATGGCGCGAGGGCGCTACATCGCCCGCATGGACAGCGACGACCTCTCGCTGCCCGACCGCCTCGCCATCCAAGTGGCCTATCTTGATAGCCACCCCGACATCGACCTCTGCTCCACCGCCATGCAGCTCTTCGGCAGCCGCGAAGACCTCTGGGTGCGCAGTGCCGATCCCGAGAAGGTGCGTATTGATGCCCTTTTCCATTCCCCCATCCTTCATGCTTCCAGCCTATGGCGGCGCGACCGCTTCGAGGCATTTGGTCTCCGTTTTCGCCAGCAGTGGGTACCTGCCGAAGACTACGAGCTTTGGACTCGCGCCCTCCTCTCGGGGCTACGCTTGGTCAATCTGCCCCAACCGCTCTACCTCTACCGCATCCATCCCCATCAGGCCACAGCCAAACCCTCTCCCCGTGAGCAAGAGGTGCGCCAAGCCTACCTCCGTGCCGCCCTACCCGCTCTCTCCAACCAGCAAGTTGAGCGATTCCCCTCTGGCCTGCTACCTATCCTAATAGCCAACCTGCGGAGCCACACCTTCAATACACACCTCCTCGCCAAACGACTGCTGAAAATAAAACTGCACACTCTGCTGCACAGAAAATAACCAAAACTGCACACTCCACTGCGCAAAAATCACCAAAAACTGCACACTCCACTGCGCGAAACAAAAATAAAGCGTATCTTTGCAAAAAAGATAAACAAGCAATATGGAGGGGCTAATCAATACATATCGCTCATATTTAGAGAGGACGGACACAACATTCGTCAGGTATCTCCACGATGATATTTCATGGAATGCCCGACTGATAGGTCTGCATGGCGCACGGGGAGTGGGAAAGACAACGCTCATATTGCAGCACATAAAACTACACGACAACCCTAACGAGTCGCTATTCGTGATGGCCGACGACTTTTATTTTGCCGACCACTCCCTGATTGACCTTGCACGGACATTCCACCAGCAAGGGGGCAAAACACTCTACATCGACGAAGTGCATAAATATCCCGACTGGTCAAGGCACATTAAAAACATCTACGACCAATTCCCCAACCTCAAAGTGGTCTACACTGGCTCTAACCTGTTGGCACTGGAACGAGGGGGGGGCGACTTGAGCCGCCGAGCCTTACGATATACGCTCCCGGGGCTCTCTTTCCGCGAATATCTTGCACTTAAGCTAAATTTAACCCTCCCTCGCTATTCTTTGAATGAAGTCATATCGGGCAAAGTGGACTTCCCTATGCCCGACTACCGACCTCTGCAATGGTTCTCCCGCTACCTGCAGGAAGGCTATTACCCTTTCTTTTTGGAAGGCGACTTCAGGTTCAGGCTGGACGGCATCATCAAGCAGACCGTGGAATACGACATCCCTCTCCTTGCCCAAATGGAGACAGCCTCCGTCCAAAAACTCCGCAAACTGCTTTATATGCTGGCTCAAAACGTTCCGTTCAAGCCAAACCTCTCAAAACTTGAACGCGACCTGGACATTCGGCGCTCCTCCCTCCCCCACTATTTCAACTACCTCGAAAAAGCCAATCTTATCAACACCCTGTGGACAAAGGCCGAAGGAATGAAACTGCTGGAAAAGATAGATAAAATCTATCTCAACAATCCCAACATCGCCTACCTCTTGGCCGAACAATCCCCCAACATCGGCACCGTCAGAGAAACCATATTCCTTGCGTGGCTACAGGTAAACCATTTTATCACCTCCTCCAAAGTGTCCGATTTTGAAGTCGATGGTCTAACCTTCGAGATAGGCGGAAAGGGCAAAGGCGGCAGCCAAGTGGAGAATATCCCCGATGCATACATCGTCAAGGACGACCTCGAATATGCCTACCGAAATATCATCCCCCTTTGGCACTTCGGCTTCCTCTACTAACCCCCGTCCCCGCACTCCAGCCGCCTCACCTCAAAAAGAACCTATGCCCCGCTTCTCAATCATCGTCCCAGTCTACAATGTCGAGCCCTGGCTGACCCAGTGTCTCGATAGCCTGCTCGGCCAAACCTATACCGACTTCGAGGCTATATGCGTTGATGATGGCTCCACCGACGGCAGCGGTGTCCTCGCCGACAGCTATGCCACCCGCGACCCCCACATCAAGGCCATCCACCGCCCCAACGGTGGCCTCTCTGCTGCACGCAATACGGGACTCGACCACGCCTGCGGCGAATATATCCTCTTCCTCGATAGCGACGACTACCTGCAACCCGACACCCTCCAAGTGCTCAATAGCCACCTCGGCGGCGAAGACCTGCTCTGCTTCTCGGGGCGACGCTTCGACGATGCCACTGGTGCCTACCACCCCTCCGACCCCCTCACCCCAGCCACCTACGCCACAGGCATGGACTACTACCACGCCTGTGCACTCCTCCCACGCGACTTCGCCTTCGTCTGCGTCGTCCTCCGTTGCTACCGTCGAGCCTTCCTCGAAAACCACCACCTGCGTTTCCGCGAAGGCATCCTCCACGAGGACAACCTCTTCACCCCCCAAGTCTGCTACCACGCCCAGCGCGTCAAAGTCATCCCCGACGCCCTCTACAACTACCGCCTCCGCCCCGGCAGCATCACCTCCGCCCGCTCCCTCCGTAGCCGCCAATCCACGCTCCTCATCGCCAACGAGCTCTCCGCCTTCTTCACCAGCAAGCCTAGCATCGACCGCAGCATAGTCTACCGCCTCCTGACCCAGCACTACCAAATGGCCTTCTCGGGAGCCACCCGCGCCGAGCGTCGCACCCTCCGCCCACTGGTGGATTGGCCGCTCTACCGCACCGTCAGCCGCAACCGCCTGCGACACCGCCTCAACTATCTCCTCCTTCGCTACATCAAATATCTCTATTCATCTTAATCGACATGCAGATTGTGGGGGAGCAGGCAATCGGCTTTTTCCATTTTATGATTTCCATTTCATGGAAAAAGTGTAACTTTGCTCGGAGACAAAATTATCAAATAGCATGAGAAACCCCTTTATTACAAGTGGCTATGTCAGTGCGGAATACTTCTGCGACCGGGAGAAAGAGACTCACGACATTATCTCACTATTGCTTAACGGAAACAACATAGCCCTGATTTCTCCTCGCCGCTACGGCAAGACCGACCTCATGAGGCATTGCTTTTCCCAGCCAAAGATAAAAGAACACTACAACACCTTTATAGTAGACATCTACTCAACAAAATCAGTCGCCGAGTTTGTCGGACGCCTGGGCAGCGTCATCCTTGAAGGACTGAAACCAAAAGGCCGCAAGTATTGGGAGAAGTTTATCTCCATCTTGGCATCCGTTCGGGCAGGAATAAGTTTTGATGCCAACGGAATGCCATTGTGGACGATAAGCGTGGGCGACATCAATTCTCCTTCAACCACGTTGGACGAAATATTTGCATACATCAACCAGTCGGAAAAGCCATGCCTTATAGTGATTGACGAGTTCCAACAAATCACACACTATGGCGACGTGAACATTGAGGCCGAAATAAGAACCCACGTGCAGTATTGCTCCAATGCCAATTTCGTCTTTTCTGGATCGCGCCAACACTTGATGGGGTCAATATTCACGTCTCCTGCACGCCCCTTCTACCAAAGCGTAACAATCTACGCACTGCAGCCACTACCTCTGGCAAAATACACCGAGTTCTGCAAACACCACTTTGAGCACAATGGGAAGCACCTGAACGACCACACCGTTGAGCAATTGTATCAGCAGTTTGACGGCATAACATACTACCTCCAACGCGTCATGAATGAACTATTCGACCAAACGGCGGTCGGAGCAACATGCGAAGCAGAAGACATCGAGCCTGCCATAGAAGAAATCGTCGGTAACTCAAGCCCTATATACGAAGACTTGATATACCAGCTACCAGAGAAGCAGTACAGAGTACTACAAGCTATAGCAAAAGAGGGAAAATCGGTAAACCTGACGTCAGGAAAATTCACCAAAAAGCATGGCCTTATCTCTCCAAATTCGGTCAAATCGGCCTTGCCTGCCCTTATTGACAAAGGGCTCCTGACCATGAGCAAAGGAGTATACCAAGTGTACGACAAGTTTTTGGAGATGTGGTTGAGGAAAAAACTATAAAGCAACGACTTTCTCCACCATCATACCACCCTGCAGCAACGCACCACCCGCCTGCGCCACCGCCTCAACTATCTCCTCCTTCGCTACGCCCCTCACCTCTACAAATAACCCCCATCCCAATTTTCAATTCCCAATGAACCGTATCGCCCTCTTTATCCCCTACTTCGGGCAATGGCCCGCTTGGGCCGAACTCTACTTCGCCTCCTGCACGCAGCAACAAGGGGTAGACTTCCACTATTTCACTGATTTACAACCCATTGCCCCCCCCCCACAACTATCACTGCATCAATCCTCTAACCTCCACTTCCACCCCATCAGCTTTGCCGACTACTGCCGCTTGGTCAGCGACCGCCTGGGCATCGACTTCCAGCCCGAACGACCCTATAAGCTCTGCGACCTCAGACCCTTCTATGCCATAGTGCACAGCGACCTGCTGCGGGAAGGAAACTACGACTTCTGGGGCTTTGCCGACCTCGACCTCGTGTGGGGCGACTTAAAGGCATTCTACACCGACGACCTTTTGCACCGCTACGACATCTTCTCCACCCACGACGACCGCTTCAGCGGCCACCTATGCCTGCTGCGCAACAAGCCGTCGCTCAACACCGCCGCGCTGCGGTTGCCCCACTGGAAAGAACGCCTCTGCTCGCAGCAAAACTATGCCCTCGACGAGATGGCCTTCACCCTCCTCTTCTACCCCCAAGCCCGCCTCCTGTGGAAAGTGCATCGGCACCTCTACCTCCGCTATGCCTCCCACTTCCGCAACGAATTCAGGTCGTATGGCAAATTCTGCCAATGGATCAACGCCCTGTGTGGCCTACGGCGCCGCGGCATCTACCTCAAAGAGATGTACACCTCGCCCTATGTAACCCCCAACTTTGTGCCCGCAGGCGGAGCCTCCTACCGCTACGCCGATGGCCATATCACCGACCTCGCCACTGGCGAGGCACTGCCCTACCTGCACTTCGTCTTCTTGAAAACTATATGGACACCGCAGCAAGCCACACCACCCGCCCACACCACCGACCTCCTCATCAGCCCCGACGGCATCCTCCCCTGGCAATCCTCCAAGGAGGTGAAGTTTCCAACTTCACCAACCAACATCCCCACAAGGAGGTGAAGTTTCCAACTTCACCAACCATTACTAATAATTGACGGAAATCCGCCTCACATGGAGGCATGCGCCACCTTCTGCTCCACGGCATCGCGGATGAAAGCATTGAGCGATACACCCGACCGCCGTGCCTGCAAGGCAGCACGGCGATGGACTGCAGGCGAAAGGCGTACATTCAGCACACCAGTGTAGCTCCGCTCAGGGGCAATACCCTCCGACTCGCAATAAGACAGATAATCATCCACTGCCTCGTGAAACGCCTCGGTCAGTTCCTTGACGCTCTCGCCTTCGAAATTCACCAGACCATTGATGCCCTCTATCTTCCCGAAAAATACACCATCTTCCTCGCTGAACGCCACCGTCCCGAAAAAACCCTTGTAGCTAATCGTATTCATCACGCTAATCCTTTATAAGTCCAACTTCTATCAGTTCATCAAGCACCTGCTTCATCGCATACCTCTTGACCACATTGCCAGGATGCGGCCTATGAAGCATAATAGGCCGATGTTCGCTGTTTTTGAACATCACACGCGACCCCGAAGTGAGTCCTTTTTGGCACTCTTCATACCCCATGCCCTGCAGCATCCGACGCATCTCGTCAAAGGTAAAGTCTGCAGGAAGCTTCCTAAATCGCTCTATCAGTTTATCTTTACTGCTCATGCTGCAGTAGGCTATAACAATGCAAAGATAACTAATATTTGGTTACAAATCTATAAAATATTTTCCAGCCCTCCTTTTTTCCTATACACATTCAACCATTGAGGAACACCTTCCGCATGGCAACGGGCTGTGCGGAGCTGACGGAGGAAACCTTGATATTCCTCAGTTCAGTGCGGAGGGGAAACCGAGGGGTTGCACTTCTCAACTTTCAATTCTCAATTCTCAACTTCCCGCATTTGCAACGCTCGGAGGCGTTGCCCACTACCCACCCGCTCCGTATCCGCTCCGTATCCACTCCGTATCCGCTCCGTATCAAGTCCGTATCCGGGCGGGGAGCATACGGGTCGAAAACGGGGGTGGTGCAGGGAGGGTGGCAGGAGGGTGCGAAAAGTTTTTTTGCGACAATCGCCGACATTTTTGGGGCTTCGCTGTTTTAGACCGTATATTGCCATTGTTAACCAATAAAACCATTACCAACAATGGCAAAATCGAATTACGGAATTGTCGGTGCATTTAACGGCACGGTTGGCCCAGTGGTGGGCTACGATTGGAAAGGGCGCAATTGCATGCGCGGACGGGTAGCGCCGAGCAACCCACGCACCGAGCGGCAGCAGCGCGGACGCTCGGTGTTTGGAGCCACAGCGCACCTTTGGGGGCTGATGCGGCGGGCAGCAGAGATTGGCCTGCGCGGAGAGGCGCGAGCCGAGGGAGTGGAGGAAATCAACCTCTTCGTGCGCTACAACCGTCAGTGCATCAGTGTGGAAGGAGCAGAGGTGCGGATTGACTATGCGCGGCTTCGGCTTGCCGAGGGCAACTTGGCAGGCGTGCAGTTCGCCGCTCCCGCGAGGGTGGGCGAGCGGAGCGTAGAGGTAGGCTTCAGCCAGTTGGCTGAAAGAGCAGGCAGCATGGACGACTACGTCCTACTCTTTGCCTACGCAGCAGGGCTGGAAGAGGGGCAGCTCTCGCAGCCCGTGGAGCGCAGGGCTAGCCAGGTGGAGATCCCCCTGCCCAGCCACTGGAGCGGCCAGCAGGTGCAGCTCTACGGCTTTGCTTGGGATGGCGACTGCGAAGCCTCGCCCTCGGTCTTTATAGGAACTCTTGTCTGACAAACCAAAGGCTATGAATGCAACTAATACAACTACTCCGCAAGGGGGCAGCAGCATCCACCTCCCGGGCCTCAACGGGCTGCGAGCCATTGCGGCCCTCTCGGTCATGTGGGGACACGTGTTCCAGCCCGATTTTGGCGGCTGGGGCGTGGAGGGGTTTACGCTGCCCCTGGCCAATGCTGGCGTTACGCTGTTTTTCGTCATCAGCGGTTTTCTGATTACCTACCTCTTGCTGAACGAGCAGCAGCGGAGTGGTAGCGTCAGCGTGCCGAAGTTCTACATGCGGCGCATATTGAGGATATGGCCTCTTTACTTCATCTATATGTTGGTGGCTTTGAGTGTGTTGCGTGAATGGGGGGGGGGGGGGGGGGG